>CAZXFE010000044.1:0-18700 GCA_964639795.1 uncultured Enterobacteriaceae bacterium
GCCATCCGGGCGGGCCACCGCAGGAACTCGGCATTTCATATGGTGACCCGAATGGGGGAATCAACGCCGCAGTTGCTATTTGTGCAGCCTTGGCTTCACGCAGACGTACGGGCAAGGGCCAATACATGGACGTATCGTTATGGGACGCTATGGCTGTCCTCGTGCCTGAAGGCTGGATGGACTATGCCATGAACGGAACCGAACCACAGCGTATGGGCAACCGTGATCCGCTTATGGCCCCCCATAATTGTTATCGGTGTGAAGGCGATGATGAGTGGGTGTCTATTGCGTGTGGGACCGAAGAAGAATGGTGCACCTTGTGTGAGACAATAGGGCAGCCGCACCTTGCCGGTGATGCGCGTTTTCAAACGGCTGCTGATCGAAAGGCAAATGAAGATGCGCTCGATCAGATCGTTACAGATTGGACGCTACGTTATGCCAAATGGGATGCGACGAAACTCCTCCAGGCGGCTGGGGTGGCGGCGTTTCCATCTATGAATAGTCAAGACTTGGCAGAAGACATCCATCTGAACGAACGTGGCTTTTTCGCTCGGCTTGAACATCCGGAAGTGGGTACGCGGATGCATGCCGGTATTCCCTGGATTTTGACTGAATCATCAAATGGAGTTCGTTCGCCTGCACCGTTACTCGGACAACATACAGATGAGATCATGCGGGACATCCTTGGCTATGGGGATGAAGATATCGCCCGGCTCAAGGAAGACAAAATATTGTATTAAGGAGAAGTGCGGTGGATCGAAAATACTGGTCATTCGTCATTCCTGCCGCCGATCCCAATTTTGCCGAAGCGGTTCGCTCATTAGAGGATCGAGGCATCGCCGGCGTTGCCATCCCTCAAGTCTACGGCACCCCCTTTGCCCCCTTATCCGCGGTCGCGGCAGTCACGACCAAGCTCGAACTTGTTTCCGGCATTGCGATCGGCTTAACGCGCAGTCCCTTTGAAACGGCAATCTCCTCGATGGAGCTCGACCACTTATCAAAAGGCCGGTTTATCCTCGGTCTTGGAACTGGACCGAAACACTGGACCAACGGATATTTTGGTATGCCGTATAACAAGCCGGTGTCTCGGCTGCGTGAAGTGGTTCAGATTCTCCGTCACGTCGAAGACGGCGCACGGTCGGGGAATATGCAGGACTGGGACGGGGAATTATACCAGCTGAAGTTCGAGTCGTATCAACCCACGATGCCACCCTATCGAGAACGCATTCCCGTTTGGATTGCGGCCTTACGTCAGCGCATGTGCGAGCTGACCGGTGAAGTAGGAGACGGGTTAATCGGTCACCCGGTCTGGTCAGTTGAATGGGCACTTGGGCAGGCGCAAGAGTCCCTGGCTGTCGGAGCAGCTCGGATCGGTCGTGACCCAGCCACAATTCATTTTCAGCCGTGGGTGACGGCTTCTATTGATGAAGACGAAAAGGTTGCGATCCAGGATGCAAAGCCTTGGTTGGCCTTTTATTCTGGCTTCGCTCAGTACTATCCCTTTTTTGAGGCGCACGGCTTTGGCGCTGAGGCGCGTAAAATCAGTGAAGCGTCACAGACGATGAACTGTGTTGAGGCTGCCCAATTTGTGCCGGATGAAATGGTCAAGACCTTTGGCGCGCATGGAACGCCAGACCAAGTCCGGGAGCAGGTTGAGCCCTTATGGCAACGTGCCAACTCTATGTGCATCGTGCCGCCCAACTGGGGCCTGACACCTGAGCAACTGGCTGCAAAAGCCCAGGCGATTGCGGATACGTTCTGGCCGAAGTAGACGGGCAGCAAGGGACAAAGAAATTCTTTCCTCCTGAGTGTCGGTAGTGGTCGTTCGGGTTCGTCTACATAATGACGCGATAACGACAGACAAAGGGGACGCCGATGCATACGCCCCGCTTATTTATCAGGCTGAAGAAGTGATGGAACATTGGTCTGAGGCTGATCTGGAGGAGGCCCTGACCCGTCATGGTAGTTTGCAAGAAAAGGTGAAGGCCAACAGCGCCTTTCTCCTTGCCAATGAGCTCACACCCCGTGGTACGGCCACCAGAGTAAAACGCAGGGCGGGCAAGACGACTATACTCGACGGTCCGTTTGCTGAGACAAAAGAACAGTTAGTCGGTCTGTATGTGTTCGATTGTAAGAATCTTGACGTGGCAATTGAGTAAGCGAACGGGATGCCCAACGTCGACACGGGCAAGAGTCTGCTCCAGCAGTTTGTCGGCATCGGCAAGGCTATGGAGTGGGCGCTGCTCGGACCCCAGCGTTCAGCTCAGGAAGCGGAACGCTGGGGTCTGGTCCATCGTGTGGTACCACTTCAAGAATTAGAGGCAGCGACTCTGGAATTAGCCCCCGAGCTAGCCCAGGGATCGATTCAGATCTATGGCTTCACCAAGTCTGCAGTTATCCATGGCTGGGAGGTCGCGCCTGAGCGGGCGTATGAATATCAGGGCCAGGCCTGTCTGCTTTCGCATCAGACTGAGGATCTTGATGAAGGCCGCAAGGCGTTTTCCCGAAGAACGTCCGCCCCGTTTTCAGGGCCACTAGTCTTCGCATATTTTGACTGCTCCCTTTTTTTCGACAGCTTCTGTACTGTAGCTGAACCCCACTCAGCCTGGTAGAAACACAGGGATAAGGGGGAGTATGGAACGATCTGTCCAATTCTATAGTGAAAGTGTCCCTATCGTAGGCGTCCTTTTCCTTCCTGATAATCCGGCGTCCGAGACAAAGAAACCCGGCATTGTGATGTGTCACGGTTTCACCGCCGTAAAAGAAGTCCTGTTGCCCGATATTGCCCAGCGTTTGGCTCAGGCCGGGTATGTCGTCCTGACGTTCGACTACCGCTTCCTTGGGGAGAGTGGTGGGGAGCCACGACGACAGATTATTCCCATGCGCCAGATCGAGGATATCCGGAATGCTGTGACGTTTTTGCAGCAGCAAGCAGAGGTCGATCCTGAACGCATCGGATTACTGGGTGTCAGCCTGGGTGGGGCCAACGTCAGCTATGCCGCCGGGGTTGAGGAACGTGTCAAAGCCACAGTGAGCGTATGCGGCATTGGCGACTGTGGGCGCTGGACGCGTGATGCATGCCATTTCTGGGAATGGAAGGCTTTGCTACAGCGGTTAGAAGAGAACCGGCTTGAGCGGGTACTGACTGGTCGTGAGCAGTATGTCCAGGCCAATGAGATCGTTCCTGAGCCGGAGAGTACGACTGCCCTGTTTTCCGATATTTTGGATCAGTATCCGCAGTGGAGCCGCGAGATTACGTTGACCTCGGGTGAGGCGTTGATTGCCTATCGACCCGAGTCCGTGGTGCATCAGATATCACCCCGAGCAATTCTGTGGTTGCACGGCGATGCGGACGAGCGGGTGTCTATGGAAGAATCCCAGTCTATGTATGCGAAAGCGGGTGAGCCCAAGAAAATAGTCATTTTGCCAGGACTTGGGCACAGCGATGTTATCTCCGGACCTGGACTCGATCAGGGTCTACCGCATATTAAAGAATGGTTTAGGACGTATTTATAAAAAGGAGGGAAGCATGGGACAAACATTTAAGAAACAAAGTGTAACCGACGAACTCGCGCAAAAGATGGTGGCGGCGGCCATCACCAAAGCAAAAGAACTTGGGGTGCCCCAAGTTGCAGCTGTGCTCGACGAGAGTGGACTGCTCAAGACGTTTTGTCGTATGGATGGCACGCCGTTAGTCAGCATCGAGGTGTCCCAGAACAAAGCCTATACTGCACTTTTTGGCATGCCGTCGCACGAGTTTTTTAACTTTATCAAGGATGATCCAGCGCTCCTGGCTGGGGTGCCGCATATCCCGCGCATTGTGACCTTTGGCGGCGGTTTGCCTATTCGCATTGGGGATGCGGTGGTCGGAGCAATCGGTGTGAGTGGCGGGACGGTGGAACAAGACATTGCCTGTGCCCAGGCCGGACTGGACGCGATTGCCTCATAAAAATATTTAGAAACCCTTGTAATCAAAAGGGGCTCCGTTACAGGATGGGACCGCTTATCAATGTGTTTCAGCAGGAGCACGGCAAGGGTATGGACGGGGTGGCTATGGGGATGGATGATATGCACCATTAACTGGCTCCTACGAGCCAAAGGAGGGGTAAGATGGCAGAATACGATCTACTCATCAAGAATGGCACGATCATCGATGGATTGCGGATTCCCCGCTATCGGGGGGATGTTGCGATTCGTGCCGGTAAGATCGTGTCCATAGGGAATATCCAGGGCAGTGCCGCGCGGGTCATTGATGCGACTGGGCTGATCGTCGCACCTGGGTTTATAGACATCCATACTCATTATGATGCGGCTCTCAGCGGTGGCGCAGCATGGGACCCGTATGCCACCCTCTCGGGCTGGCACGGGGTGACCACCGTGGCCATAGGCAACTGCGGATTTGGTTTTGCACCTGTTCGCCCGGAAGATCGCGACCGGGCTATGCGGCGTATGGAGCGCACGGAGTCCATTCCGCTGTCATGCATGCAAGCCGGCATGCGTTGGGACTGGGTGACCTTTCCGGAATATTTAGACAGTCTGGAGCGTGGCGGACTGGGGATTAATGCCGCTTCGCTCGTGCCGTATTCTCCCCTGCGGGCCTGGGTGCTGGGCAATGACGCGGCTCGGGATCCGGATTACAAGACGACGCCGGGACAGGTCGCAGAGCTGAAGCATCTGTTGCGGGAGGGCCTGCAGGCCGGTGGTTTTGGCTTTTCGGCCAGCTTTAGTATGGCCAATCGTGACTACGATGGGGGCTATTTGCCTACCCATGTGGCACCGCGGGAAGAGTTTCTAGAAATGGCATCCGTCATGCGCGAGTTCAACCGAGGCTCTATCGAGTGGACGATGGGGCATGCCTTGCAAGGGCTGGGTATGGACTTCCTGTTAGAGTTGGCCAAGACAAGTGGCCGGCCGGTGAACTGGAATGCCATTATTCATGATCCGTCTTCACCCAATACTTGGCGCGAACAATTAGCTTGGACGGAGAAGGCGAATAAAGAAGCGCCGGTGCTACCGGTTAGCATCTGTATGCCGATTGAGTTTGAGTTTACGTTGGAAACCATGGGGCTTTTCGACCAATTGCCGGCGTGGAACGAAGCCACAGTCGGCACCCTGGAAGAGCGCAGAATGAAGTTAGCCGACCCAGGCCGGCGGGCGGCGCTCAAGGCCGATATGGAAAAGGCCCCAACCGTCATGCCGGGTGAGAGTCCCGATGGTGAACAGGGTCAGCTCCGCATGTTCCGCTGGAATGAGACGTTTGTGGATGATGTCCATCTGGAAAAGAACGCGCATCTTAAAGGCCGGACCGTTGCAGAAATTGCACAGGAGCAGGGCAAACACCCCATCGACGCGCTACTCGATTTGTCAGTGGAAGAGGACCTCAAGACCGAGTTCGCTATGGAGGGTTTCATCAATAACGATGAAGAAGCCCTAAGCACGATTCTCAAGCACCCGCTCTCCTTGGTTGGTGCCTCAGATGGTGGCGCGCATACCAAGTTCTTGACTTTGGGCCGCTATCCGACGCACTTCCTGACCCACTGGGTGCGTGACAAGCAGATCATGACCCTGGAAGAGGCGCACTGGCGACTGTCAACGATGGTTGGCTGGGCCATTGGTATCCGTGACCGAGGCTGGCTGCGCGAGGGTATGCCGGCAGACATTGTGGTGTATGACTTAGAAAAGCTGGCCGTGCGACCGATGGAGACCCTCCACGACCTGCCCGACGGTGACTGGCGGCGGGTACAAAAGGCTGATGGCTATCAGTATCTGCTTATCAATGGTCAGATTACTTTCGAAAACGGCGTATGCAGCGGGGCCCTGCCGGGTAAGATGCTGCGTAGTTATGATATGGCGGCTGGATAGCCCAGCAGTGGTTCGCGGTTAACAACCAGCTTTAGCTGGAACAAAACGCCGGGTTTCGACCCGGCGTTTTGCTGTGAAGTTGGTATTCTGTCTATCCGAGAAATTTCAGAGAAATTTGTAGTTGTTATGAATCAAGTCCCTACACGTACTCGTTGGCTAATGATTGGGCTGCTCTTTGTCGTGTATGTGTTGATGTTCATCGATCGAGTGAACATCTCGATTGCGGCCAAATACATTATGCCTGAGTACAAGCTGAGCGATGTTCAGTTCGGCTGGATTTTTAGTGCCTTTGTCCTGGGTTATGCCCTGGTCCAGATTCCCGGTGGCTGGCTGGGAGATCGTTTCGGTCCTCGGCGGGTACTGACCTGGGCCATTTTGTGGTGGTCGGTCTTCACCGCAGCGACCGCTCTCGCGGGCGACCTGTTTTTGACATCCCTGGTCGGCGTTGTCGGGTCATTCGCTGTGATACGGGTTTTGATCGGCTTGGGTGAGGCAGCCGCGCCGCCGAATGGAAATCGGGTGATTGCCAATTGGGTGGCTCCACATGAACGGGCGTTAGCGCACGGCATTGCGATCAGCGGTAGCTCTGTCGGTGCGGCACTCACGCCCCCGCTGATTGTCTGGATTATGCTGACCTGGGGTTGGCGCGCCACATTTTATTTGGCAGGTGGGGCTGGCGTTGTGGTCGCGCTGGTCTGGTACTGGTTTGCGGCTGATCGGCCAAAAGAACATCCTTGGGTCAATCAAGAAGAATTGCAATATATCAACCAGGATGCAGGTTCTGGTCCAACTTCGAGCCCAGCTTTAGCCCGTGTTCCGTGGCGCGTCCTCTTGGGTCGGCGAGATCTGTGGTTTCTGACCGCCGCGTATTTTGTTCTGGGCTATATTTTTTACATCTATTTCTCGTGGTTTTATCTATACCTTGTCAATGTCCGGGGCTTCTCCATGCTAGACGGCGGCTTCTATACCACAGCGCCGTTTTTGGCCAGCGCGATTGCATCCCCCATAGGCGGCTGGTTGAGTGATCATCTGAGTCGCCGTTTCGGCAAGCGGTTTGGACGCTGCGGGATCGGGAGTGTCAGTTTTCTGTGTGTTGCGGGGTTTATCTACGCCGGGGCGGCGGCAGAAGATCCGTATCTTGCCATCTTATGGCTGTCACTTGGGGCGGGTGCGCTCTCCTTGAGCACATCGTCGTATTGGGCAGTGACGATAGACTTGGCCAAGCCGTATGCGGGCACGGTTTCTGGTTTTATGAATATGGGCGGCAACCTGGGTGGCGCGATTTCACCTACGCTTACTCCCTATCTGGCCCAGTATATTGGCTGGGAAGGCGCGCTGTACGCTACCGCTTCCTTGGCGTTGTTTGGTGCGCTTGCCTGGTGGTGGGTGCATCCCGAGCGCGAGATTGACCTAAAAGAGGTGGTGTCTAGCGAATTATCAGTCGCCCCGACGATTGGTGTGGAAACGGCTGAATAAGGAGGATTGTAGGGTATGACAAATTCGGAACAACAGGTTATCGACGCGCTTGAAAAAATTGGGTTGTCCTACGAACGGATTACCATCGACCCTGCGCATGCTGACACCGGCGTGTTTTGTGACAAATATGGCTATCCGCCTGAAACGTCCGGCAACACGATTATTGTCGCATCCAAGAAAGAGCCCAAGAAGTTTGTGGCGTGTGTGGTCCTGGCTACGACCCAGCTCGATGTGAACAAAAGGGTACGCAAGCTCATGGGTGTGTCCAAAGCCTCGTTTGCGTCAGCCGAACAGATGAACGCATTGACGGGCATGGAGGTCGGAGGAGTGACGCCGTTTTCCTTGCCATCAGACCTGCCGCTCTACGTTGATGAACGGGTGATGCAGTTGGAGGCCGTTATTCTCGGCGGCGGTGGCCGGAGACTGAAGATTGGGATTTCGCCCGAGGTGTTTGCCAAGCTTGGGGCTGAGGTCGTTACAGACCTTGCGATCGTGCGAAACCCTGCTGAGAAATCTTAGAGTGATTTTCCTCTATCTATATTCGGTCGTGGGTCGGGATTAGATCGTAGGGCGGGTAAGCATAGCGTAGCGTACGCGACAATAGACTTTACCGTCTTCATGACCGTTGTACTCTCCTTTCAGCGGTAAACACTCCCGCCCCAAGCAGCGCAATGCCCGCCACACACAGATACGTCACCGTAAAATTGGTGTGCTCCAGAACAAGGCCCAACCCAATACCACTCAGAGTATGACCAAGGTCTAAGGCCATCATCAAAGTGGCCAGCACGGGTCCTCGCGTCTGTTCTGTCGAGCGGTCAATCCCAAGAGCGAACAGAGCGGGTTGGACAATGCCAAATCCGACCCCCTGGATTGCGGCTGCACTCAGCAGCCAAGGCAGAGAATCGGCATGGGCCAAGATGGTCATGGCAATCGCGAGCAAAAGTAGCCCGGGGATAATAATTACCCCCCGACCGAACCGATCCGACCATTTGCCTGTAATCGGGCGAGTGATAATGACAACAGTCGAAAAGACCATAAAGTATAGACCGGGATTTCCCAATTGACGCTCCTGCACTAATAGAGGTAGGAAAACGAGGATCGATCCGACGGTCATCGACATGCAGGCGGCGACACAACCCGGCAAGAGAGCGGCCCGACTCAATAATGGCGGGCGTTTAGTGGGCTTGGGTCCTTGAACACTCGGGTCTGGCCGGTTTGGCGCGGACAGGAAAGGCAGTATAACCAAGCTTGCCAGGCCCAGGGCGGAAGCGAGCAAAAAGAGCGCGGGAAAGCCCGCAGGTTCGACAAGTGCGGCCCCCACAAAAGGTCCGCAGGCTAGGGCGATATTGAGCATCATGCCAAAATAGCCCATCGCCTCACCCCGCCGAGAGGCGGGAGCCAGATCAGCAACCAGCACGCTAGAAGCCGTAGTGAAAAAGGCGGTTCCAGCTCCATGGCAAAACCGTACGAGAAGCATTATCGCTACCGAATCAGCAAAGGTGTAGAACATCGGGGCTAAACAGTAGATAAGCGCCCCCAGGGCCAAACCGAATTTGCGGCTCCTGCTTTCAACTATTCTTCCTGAAGCTGGGCGCGACAAAATCGATGCGGCCGCAAATGCCCCCATAATGAGGCCGACTTGAGACTTTGTCCCGTGCAATTCGTGGACAATAAAAGGTGGCAGGATGGGTAAGATCACAAACATACTGGCAAAGAACAAAAATGTGCTCAGACACAGCAGAAGAAAGTCTTTGCTGAAAAGGACCTCGGGCGCTGGTTGTGACGCGTGTGAGGAGAAGGAGGCTCCTGCAGGTTTCAGCATAGCGGCCAACCCTATTCCCCGCTCTATATGCTGACAAGGTATGGGAGTGTGTCCTACGCGCGTGCGGCGTAAGCGCCCTTACGTCTTTCCGTGTTACCTCTCCTGTGGTAGTCGCTCAGCTGAGGATGAGCCCTAGACCGTTTTTCCATTCGAGTAGAGCGGGAAGAGTTGTCACCAAGGAAGAGCAAGAAGAACAGGGGGAGAATAATGAGTATTTTTCACATGTACACAGGCGACAATGGACAGTCGCATATAGAGAAGCCAGCGTTGAGTGCCCAACCTAGCCAAGAAATGCCCCAGGCGACAAAGGAAATTTTCTTTCGAGAACTTCCGGCTGGGACCGTCATGGATTGGCATAACGCTCCGCGGCGGCAGTATGTGATTGTCTTTGAGGGCCAGATGGAGATTGGGTTCAAGGATGGCTCAGTCCAGCGCTGCGGGCCCGGCGACGGGGTTCTGGCAGCAGATCTGACGGGAAGTGGGCATACTACCCGAGTGGTCGGAGACGATGCTGCAGTAGTCGGCGTTGTGCCGCTGGCTGATTAAACATGGCTCAGGAAAATGCTCTCCGTATTTTTGAGGGTGCGGTTGCGATTGTTACCGGCGGGGCCTCTGGGATTGGCCGCGCACTGGCTGAGACCCTGGCGGGGCGCGGCGCGTCTGTTGTCTTAGCTGACCGTCAGCTTACGGTTGCACAAGAGGTCGCCACGGCCATCCAAGAGAGCGGCGGCACAGCATCTGCGGCCGAATTGGACGTCACCAACTTCAGCGCGGTGGAGCAGCTCGTCCAGGAAACTACCCAGGCGCAAGGCCGGCTGGACTATATGTTTAATAATGCTGGCATCGCGATTGGAGGAGAAGTGAGCCTGTATAACATAGACGACTGGCAGGCCGTGCTGGACGTAAATCTGTATGGTGTGGTGAATGGGGTGCAGGCTGCATATCCCATCATGATCCGTCAAGGCTACGGTCATATTGTGAATACGGCTTCTATGGCCGGGCTGCTCCCAATGCCGATGGGCGTCAGCTATGCCACGACCAAACATGCGGTAGTGGGTCTGTCAAAGTCACTCCGCATTGAAGCCGCACAGCATGGGATACGCGTTAGTGCCTTCTGCCCTGGGGTGATTCGGACGCCCATATTGCAGGGTGGTAAATATGGTAAACGGTTGCAGCTGATATCCAAGCCGCTAGAGGACAAAATATTAGAACGATCGCGGCCTCTGGACCCGGCTTCGTTTGCGGTAAAAGCCCTTGACGCGCTTGCTCGGAACAGCGCGATGATCATTATTCCCGGCTGGTGGAGAATTTTTTGGTGGATGAGCCGGCTTTCCCCGTCGTTGGTGAGATATCTGTCGGCAAGAACATATCGGTCAATGCAAAAGGCTTTGCAAAAGCTCTAGTCTTTCATGCCCTCAGTATGGTGACAGTCTGCCACGAAAGACCTGGAGACCTTGTGGTTATCCACTCTATTAATGTGCGAGCTTTTCGGCGCGCTGCGGAAACGGGGACGTATAACGCTTTCCCGCGTTTTGGTCCACGAGGATAGTATTGTCGGACAGATCGTTTTTAGTCCGGTTACCATTGAGTCGGACAACGCGACCCATCCCGCCGTCGGCCTTGGGCCGATGGGCGTCCTGCCTGAACTCCAGCGACAGAATATTGGCTCTGTGCTATTAAAAACCGGGCTTGCAGAATGTCAGCAAGCAGGCCATGAATGGGTCGTTGTACTGGGTCATGCCGAGTACTATCCCCGTTTTGGCTTTGTCCCCGCGAGTCGGTATGCGGTCGGATGTGAGTACGACGTTCCTGCCGATGTCTTTACGGCGTTAGAACTTCGTGAGGGGACGTTTTAGGGCAAAGCTGGCCCTGCAAAATACCAACCTGAGTTCAACGAGGTGTAGGAATACACGGCTGTTTTTCCGGGTTGTATATCCCGCATGTGGCACGCCACCGAGTACTCTTGTCCCCTCCTGCGGAGTGGTGTCACGAAGCGACGGGGTGGGTAATTTCTTACATAACGTACTAAGGTGAAACCAACGCCTCCCGAGACGGAATAAAAAGCCCATCGGCCTCGGAAAAACATGAACGTGCAACACCACGAGTTATGCCTGAGCACCGTTCGTATGCTGATCTGAAAGCGGACACATGCCACCTTTCTCTAACCCGAGCGCTCGAATGAACCGGTTAAGCCAATAAAAGATGTGATATGAAATCCCAAATCAATAATCTCTGGCTCGGTAAAGTGCTCGCGCAATTCGTCAAACAACGCTTGCGTGTGATCACCAGCCAATATATCTGCATACCGTACCGCAGCCTTCGCACGCGGTGTGAGAATGGTACTATCGTTATAGGTGAACAGGTCGCCGATTGGTCCTCAGTTAGCATCATGTCGATACTTCCACGTGCCTCAAAGACGAGCGGGAAGTAATAGTCGATGAAGGATTTGAACACCTCAGGAGCATGAGCAAAAGCTTGCAAGAATGCCGAGCCGCCAATCTCCTTGTTATAGGTCTGCATAACCTTCTGAACATCCGGGTCGATTTGATCAAACGGGAGAGCGCTGACATAGGCCATAAGACTTCCTCCTAGGAATTTATGTGTACTTTTTTTGGGGGGCGAGGAGGCAAGGAGAATTATCTTTTGATCATTTGCACTCTGGTCCAATGACGGATTATGAAGTAGGAGGGATAAAAAGAGCCAGTCCATACAACTAGGCTTAAAGGAGGGCGTATATGGATAAGAAGATTGGCTTTATCGGTCTGGGTGCCATGGGCAAGCCCATGGCCACAAATCTACTCAAGGCTGGGTTTGATCTGACTGTGTATGACGTTCGTCCTGAACCCATACAGGAGCTCGAAAAGCTCGGGGCTCAGGCAGCAGGCTCAGCTCAAGAGGTCGGAGAACAGTGTGACATTATTGAGACCATTGTGGTCGATGATGCCCAGGTCGAAGAAGTGGTCTTGGGCAAAGATGGCGGTGGGGTTCTAGCGGGTGCCCGGTCGGGCTCAATTATCGTGATTCATAGTACCGTCCTCCCTAAGACCTGCCAGCGGATCGCGGTTGTGGCAAAAGACAAAGGCGTCGGTGTCCTGGATGCGTGCGTGAGCGGGGCCGAGTCCGGCGCCCAGGCCGGGACCCTGTCAATCATGATCGGCGGGGACGCGGCCCTGGTGGAGACCTGCCGCCCGGTGTTTGACGTTATTGGAAAGAAGCTCTTTCACGTTGGTGAGGTGGGCATGGGTGAGGTGGCGAAGATCGCCAACAACCTCATGGTGATTGTGAACCAACAGAGTACGCGTGAGGGACTGCGACTCGCTCGGTTAGCCGGGATCGAACCAAAAAAAATGCTTGAAGTCCTTATGGCCAGTTCGGGCGACAGCTGGGCCTCTCGGAACTGGGAGCTGCTACGTGACATAGCCGCAAACTATCCTGGTGGGCCCGAGGGTATGGCAAGAGTCGGTTATAAAGATATCTCCTTGGCTGTGACGGTCGGCAATGATGTGGGGGCAGCCCTGCCGATCACGGCTTTGGCATCGCAGTTGATGGATGGCCTGTTTCTGAAAGAAGATTGATCCGAATGGAATATCGTACACTCGGTGGCAGCGGTATCAAGGTCAGTCACTTCTACCTGGGTGCAATAATGTTTGCGGCTATGGGGAATACCGATCACGGCGAGTGCGTTCGGATTACCCATGCCGCCCGTGACGCTGGGGTGAATTTTATCGATACCTCCGATTGCTACTTAGGCGGTGAGTCGGAACGCATCCTTACCAAAGCGCTCAAGGGACGACGACACGATGTTGTGCTGGAAACGAATTGCTTCTTCCCGATGGAAAGGATCGGATAATTCTTTGGGAAGGGCGAAGTAGAAATAAGAGTGGTGGATCCCGGTGCTGGATTGTTCGGGCCTTCGAAGACAGCCCGCAGCCTTTTGAAACCGATTATATCGATGTGCAGCAACTCCACTGCCGTGACTGGGAGACCGACCTCGAAGAGTCGCTATCAGCTATGACGGATTTACAGCGCGCGGCAAAGATTCGCGTGATTGGAACCTCAGCCACGTCAGTTGAGTGGATAGTCGAAGCCCAGCGCGTCTCAGAGCAACGTCATCTGGCGCGGGTGCGGAGTGAGTAGTCCATCTATTCGATCTTGAGCCGCAGAGTTGAGGGGGGCTCTTCCGACCTGTCAGCGTCATGGCTTAGGAGTCATGGTCTATGCGCCTCTGGCTGGCGGCTGGCTGACCGGGAAATACCAGCGCGACGAACCGCTTTCGAAAGGCAGCCGCGCGTTTGAAGCGAATGGGGCTCTGGGACGCGAAGCGGCCCGAGGTCCAGCGAAAGTATGATTTGGTAGAAACGTTGAGGGCGCTGGCACAGGAGGTCGGTCAGCTGCTGACCCCATATGGCCCTGGCGTTTACGTCAGAGCCCCCGGCTATAAGCTCGGTGATTACAGGGCCACGTACCTTCAAGCAGATCCACGCTATCCTTGAAGCTATAAACATGCGCCTGGCTCCGGAGGTACTGGGCCGGATCGACGAGATCGTGCCTCCCGGCACCCGAGTGGACCGCAAGGTGTCGATGATTCCAAACCCCTGGATCGACGATCCTACCCGTCAGCGCCGGGTGCGCTAACCGACTCAAAGAGAACCCTCACCCTAGCCCTCTCCCAGTGCGAAAAAGAAACAGGAGTGGAGTCACTATGGGTGAGGGTAAAAAGGCTTGGAAAGCCAAATGAGAACCGGTTTAGATATCTAGACCGTACAGCTGAGCCGCGTTGCCGGCCACCATTTGGTAGACTTCAGCTTCAGGAACCCCGGCAAAGTCTTTTTCAATCTGTTTCTGAGAGTTGGGAAATGTCCCTTCTGTATGCGGGTAGTCCGCGCCCCACATGAGCCGATCGATGCCGAGCATTTCGCGGGTCAGGATTCCAGCCCGATCATCTTCAAAGGTGGCCCAGAACTGACGCCGGAAATAGGTGCTTGGTGCCTCATCAAGCTTGGGCTCCATCCAACGCCGATGATCTTGCCACCAGTGGTCCATATAGGTCAGTACGGAGGCAATCCAACCGACTCCTCCCTCGACAATCACAAATCGCAGGTTGGGATAGCGCTGCGGGATGGCACTCCAAATCAGATCGGCCATGGCCCGCATGGTCATACCAACTTTACCGTCCACAAGTCCTACGCCAAAGCCGATCCGCTCGAACTTGACGAGCAATTCCTCTCCTGTGCCTGTCCCGGCGTGGGCTGAAATCGGTAGGTTCAGATCCTGTAGCGTGGCCCACAATGGCTCATAGTCCGGATGGGCGTACGGTCGTTCCTCCACCTCAGTCGGAATCGATACCGAGCACAGCCCTTTTTTCGCCACCCGCTCGGCTTCTTCGCAGGCCCACTCGATCGGTCCGCGCATGGGTAAGAATCCCGCTCCTAAAAGTCGATCCGGGGCTGTTGCGCAAAATTCGCTGAGCCAGTCGTTATATACACGCATCACTTCCCGTTGGTATTCTGCATCGCGAATATAGAAGAAATGCAAACCCAACATGCCCGGGTAGACGACTTCACATCGAATATGGTCCAAATCCTGGTCGGCCAAGCGTGCTTGTGGGTCCCACGCCCCAGGTCGGGTATCGGCGTGCCGGTGGCCCATAGAAGAAGTGATTTCTCCGGCGATCTTGTCTTCTATCATGACGCCTTCGAGACCCACTGGGAGGGGTGCGAGGCCATCAATCAGATAATAATCGGCCTCCGGGCAAGACTCGATACGCGGTGCCCGGTCGCGATAGCGCCTGTCCATTTGGGTTGTCCACAGGTCGGACGGCTCAACCACGTGACTGTCGGCGGATACATAACCACCTGTTATTTCTATTGGCATTGAGAATCTCCCCTTTTGAGACATGGCATATGCAAGGCTTGAGTTGCTGTCAAGCTGAAAAGCTCTGTTTAGAAACCTACGGCGCCTGCCACTCCTGTTAGAATGCAGGGCAGTCGTTATCTATATCCCCGTGCGCGTAGCGCACGCTACTAGCGTGTCTACCTTAAAACCGTGTCCAGGCCTAAACGGTACGGGACGCGCAGTTTAGGCCTGGACACGGTACTACTTCTGAATTGAGGAGGCAAAAGAGAAAGATGATTACGCTTTACCATGTTCCGAGTGTGCGTTCGAGGCGTTCGTCGTGGCAGTTAAATGAACTCGGTATTGAGTTTGAACTGGTTGAAATGGTGTTTGATCTCAAGGTGCTGCGTGCGCCTGAGTTTCTCGCTATCCACCCGCTTGGCCGAGCGCCTGTTTATCAGGAACGTTATGAATGGTTGCAATGGATGCATTACGCTGAAACCGTTGCCGTACACGCTGCAAGCCTGGTCCAGCAGTCGGTCTTCATTCCCGAAGAACAACGTTCGCCTATTGTTCAGAAGTCAGAATCGTGTCGATTAGAAAAGGCAGTTGAAATATTGGATAATCACCTCAAAGATCGGGCCCACTTGCTCGCAAGTGGATTCTCTGCAGCAGATGTGAATGTGGGCTACAGCAGCTTTCTGGGAGCCCCGTTTATTAGTTTCGATGGATTCCCAAACACGATGAAATATTATGACCGGATACGAGAGCGCCCGGCTTTTCAAGCCTCTGTGCCAAAAGAGGGGAAATAAGGTGAGGGTGGATCGTCGTGACGACCAGCCTCGGCCTCCTACGCTCCAGGGATAATCGACATCACAAACTTGGCTGTATTCGCGCGCGCCTCGCGTGCGGCTGTATACTCTGCAGAGTTGAAGAAGTCTTTGGCGACTTCGACTGACTCGAATTCGATAATGAGGACTACTGGCGTGCCCCATAGGCCTTCGACTGAATCGGGTGCTCCGCGACCGAGAATCTTACCATTGTATTTTTGCACCGCAGGACCCGCCAATTTCTGGTACTCGGGAAACCTCTCGGGATTCGTGATGTCCGCCTGAACGATCATATATGCTGACATATCTTCGCTCCTTTCACTTCGATAGTCTTTTGCACTACGCTGGCTTATGTGCATGCTAAATCGGTGGCAACAGCCGAGCGTCCTGGAACTGTTTGAAACACGCCTGAAAATTATCCTCCGTATCCACACATTCGTGAAAGCCGGCTCGGCGCAATTTGATTGTACTGACGAGTATGGGCGAAGCTGTCGCATCCCGTATCCCAAAGCCGAAAGCAAAATCTGCGAGAATAAAAGACTGGCCGACAAATTCTTTCAGGCTGGTTGGCGCGCATAGGTCATATTTCTTTACAATGGCTGCCCATTCGGCTTCCTGTTTGGGCATTTCTTCAGCTAGGGAGAGCTGCTCTGGTGGGCCGACTTCCATACCCAAGGAGTCAGCGATGGCAGGCCAGATATTTTGCCACACAAAGACATCGCCATTGGTCATATTAAAAATCTCATTTTGAGCTGTCTCCGCTGTTCCCGCCCATTCGCACGCACGAGCAATCAGTCCGGCATCAATCGCCTCGAACACCGTCGGCGGTCCACCTGGAAAGGACAGCGGTAGGCCGGCTTCCTTGCGTAATGCAGCATACACACCAATGGCGGGGATAACATTCATATGGCTGCCTAACGATTGGCCGAGAATGAGTTGAGGTCGCCAGACGGTCCAGTGCCAGTTGCTGGCTGGCTGTCGCTCGCGCAAATAGTCTTCTTGAAGCCAGTAGAAATTCTCATGTTGATGGCGCGGCCAACGTTCCCGGGCCGGCACTGGAAATGGTTCAATATGGACCCCGTAGGCTTTTGTGCCCTGCAACAGAGAGACGTGCTGTAAGTCGTTTGCTACAGCTTCAAGCGG
Source organism: uncultured Enterobacteriaceae bacterium (assembly GCA_964639795.1). Classification (GTDB taxonomy): domain Bacteria; phylum Desulfobacterota; class Binatia; order Bin18; family Bin18; genus Bin18. The sequence continues at coordinate 16,969 of CAZXFE010000044.1, forward strand.
GGAGAAGAGATTATCCAGCATCGCGAGGTTGGTTTCCATTTGGTCTTTCTGAAACCAACCCTCGACGAGACCAGGTTTTTCATATAGCGCGGCATAGATTACATGGGTGACATCGGACATGTGGCCGAAGACCTCGGTGCAGCGCGCTTTGTCCGTCAGATCGACCGATATAATTTCGGCTCCTTCGAGACCGGTGGGAATGCGGCGTGAAACACCAACGACGTCCCAATCCTCCTGTTGCGTAAAGTGCTCAACCGCGGCATAGCCAACCAGCCCGGAGGCACCGGCGATAAGAATTTTTTTCTTTGGCATTGTGAATCCTCCTGAAGAAAGAGTAGAAGCGGATTATTAGAAACACTCGGCCAGACCGACAGCGGCTAACCACTCCTGTACCGCCTGACGCTCTTCCGCATTGATTTGATTGGCAATACGATTGATGATCATTTGTCGGGACAACTCCGGATACGGTCGGGAGAGGTAGCTGACCTCTTCTTCATAGGTTGTCACAACAAAGGCTTTATCACCGTTGGCCTGCGCGTGAGCATTCGCCAAGATGTACGGCTTATAAGTCGTTGGTATTTCGGACAGTATCATTTGGGCAAAGGGCGTAGATTCTGGGAAGGATGTCAACTCTCCAGTATTGTCCCCATTACGGTTCCATTGATCGGCACCCTGTTCACACCATTTCACAATACGCGGATACTTAGACACGGTCTTCTTCGGGTCGGGGTCCATATAGGTATGTGCTCGCAAACCGCCCAAGACGATGGTATCGACCGCGCACGGACGCATGCCCAACAAATAGGGCGTGTGTTGGAGCTGTTGGTCTATGGAATCAAGAATGCGTTTGTACTCAGCCTCTGCAGCGTGCTGCTGCTGCTCTGAAGCAGTCCCTGTTGCACGACACGCCCGTTTTCCCCAATCGGCAATCGGGGCGTTTTTGAGAGCCTCAGCAATGGTAGCCTCATCTGCATTTGGCATGCTCGCCCGGGTGATACGCTCGGCGGCAAATTGGCTACTCTCCTCATAATGCCAACGATAGTGGACCATGACCCGCGCCACCCACTCGTCCAAGAATTCTTCAACCACGTGCACGAGTATGCCGAGTGGACCTTTGGGAAACATGGCCCGTGCGGGATAGCGATTATCCAGCATCATGAGGAGCGGCGTGGTATCGCCTATCATCCAATTCTCCGGCGTATGTAAAATCGGGACTTGATGCGTGCCGGAACGGTACTCAATCTCTTTGCGGTTGTCCTGAGTTTTCGGTTTTCGGACAAACGGCGCATTATAAAAAATCATGGCTGCTTCGAGTTTGCGGGTGAACAGGCTGAGTTCCATGCCGTAGACGGCGTATTGATATTTCATGAGGGCCTCTCAGTTAGAGCGGTGTCAGGAGAGGCCTATCATGGGGCAGCGCAGAAGTGAATGAGAAACCGGCTGTGCAAGAGCAATGCGGAGTTTCCAAAGAGAATGCCTAGTGGAGTTTTTTCTGTGTGACTTTCCTGCCATGGTAGAGGCCGAGAACAAATGCTTTCTCTTAGGATAGAAAGCGCTGTGAAAGGAATGTTTATGACAGGCAGCCAATTACGAGGACTGCTCGCCCTGTGTCTTCTACTCCTCGCCCCGATTACTACTTTGGCCGAAGAAAAACCTCGCGAGCAGGTTGGCGAGGTCTTAGGGGAACCCGTCTATCGAGACCAACTATCAGCCAAAGAGGGCGTTGCTCTCA
>CAZXFE010000045.1:0-18556 GCA_964639795.1 uncultured Enterobacteriaceae bacterium
GGGCAAGTAGCCGTATCGTCGATCTTGTTTTTGATGGGCTGCTAGACATGGACGAGAACCTTAACCTGCGCGGGCGGTTGGCCACGGATTGGACAATCACAGAAAAAGCGTATCTTTTGACCCGTCCACAGTTCGCATTACCTGATAGCAGCCTTGCTACTGGGGCACGGCTAATCGAGCTCGTTTCTCTGGCCCGCGCTGATGGCAGCTTATCCGCACTTGACGGCATACTCCTTTCGACTCAACTGCTCCCCGCCGAGGAAAAAACCGAGACCATCACCCTGCTTGAACGAGACGAGCAAGGACAACCAAAACCAACAGCGATTAAAGTCACAATTCATATTCCTCAGCGCGTCGAGTTCACGTTAAACACGGTCGATCAAGATTTATTTAAGCGCCTCACCCCACTACTTGGTCCAGCTTATTTCCAGGACTTCCCGTATATCGATCACCTCGTAGTGGCGGACCCAGCGTCACTTGAAAAAGTCCAGCCACAATTCCCGGCGTTGTTATCCGTGGCAGAGCATAACCCGATTATTCTCTTTCATCTGCGAAAGGATGTGCGCTTCCACGATGGTCATCCATTCGATGCGAGCGATGTAAAATTCACCTATGAAGCCATCATGAACCCGCGGAATATCTCGCCCCGCACCTCCGACTACGAGCCTATTAAAAGCATTAATATCCTCGATCCTTACACCGTCCAGGTAACGTATAAGCGTCTGTATTCACCTGCCATTAACGCCTGGACTATGGGGATCTTGCCTGCGCATTTGCTGAATGCCCAAGTCCTTGAAGAAGAAATGAATGAACGCGGGCTCTCAGACGCCGCGCGCGCGAACTTTGGCATGCGGGACAGCGATTTTAATCGTCATCCGATCGGTGCCGGCCCGTTCCGTTTTGTCGAATGGCAAGGGGACGAATTTATCCATCTCAACCGGAATGAAGACTATTGGGAACGTATCCCTGAATATGAGAGCTATTATTTTCGTATCATTCCCGAGCTCCTGACCCAGGAGATAGAGTTTAAGAGTGGCGCTATCGACTCGTATGGAGTCCAACCGCACCAAGTCGCCCGCTACAAGCAGGATACCTCGTATCAATCTTTTTCTAGCTCCGGCTTTGGCTATTCGTATATTGGCTACAACAACCGCAACCCCTTATTTGCAGATAAACACGTCCGGCGTGCTCTTGGCATGGCCATTAATGTGGACGAAATCATCACCTATCTCTTATACGGAGAAGGCGAACAAATTACCGGCCCATATCCCCGCCAAACCGAGTGGTATAACTCCGCCATCAAGCCTCTCTCGTATGACCCAGAAGGTGCCCAACGGCTGCTCGAAGAAGTTGGCTGGCAACGTAATAACGACGGCTGGTTGGAGAAAGATGGACAGCTCTTTGAGTTCAACTTGATCACGAACAACGGCAATCTCATCCGCTCCAATATTATGACTATTGCCCAGGATGCTTGGAAAACGATTGGGGTGAAGTGTAATACCCAAGTCTTTGAATGGGCGGTCTTTCTTAAGGATTTTATCAATACAGGCTCGTTTGAGGCCGTCGTCTTAGGCTGGAGTATGGGTATTGATCCGGACCTGTATCAAATCTTCCATTCCAGTCAGGCAGGACCACAGCAGCTGAATTTTGCGGGATATACTAGCCAGGAAGCGGATGACCTGATCGCGCGTATTCGCCAAGAATATGATCACGACCAACAGCGTGTCTTAGCCCACCGTCTGCATCACGTCATTGCCGAAGACCAGCCCTACACTTTTCTGTATGTTGGACTGGCAACACAGGTATTGGACAAGAAAATCGTACTTGTAGAACACGAGCAAGATGGCGACGAACGCTACGAGAAAATTTATCCAACCAAGAGCGGCAGTATCTCTTTCTACTTCAACAAATGGCGCAAACTCGACAGATTAGAATTGACACCAGACTTCTAATACGCCTGACTGCAAACGGCGAATACAACCCATGTGGACTTTTCTTTTTCGTGCAATCCTTCAGCGCCTTGTTTTATTGGTGGTTATTTCGATTATCGCCTTCTCCATTGTCCACCTCGCCCCCGGAGAACCGAGTGAAGTCGATCCCAGCAACCCACGTATGAAGCCTGAGGATATCGCCCGTATCCGTGCGGCCTTTCACTTAGACGAACCGCTCTATTTGCAGTACACATATTGGCTGCGTGACCTTGCGACCGGGGAGCTCAAATCCTTTAAGGACAGCCAACCCGTTCTGCCTAAGATCTGGCAACGTTTTCTCAATTCTCTGCCGCTCTTTATCTGCGCCACATTAATCGTCTGGAGCTTATCCTTTCCTACTGGTATTCAAGCCGCGATCCAACGTGGATCCCCTTTCGACCGCACAACCACGTTTGTTGCCTACGCCCTTATCTCTGTTCCTGGATTTTTCCTTTCCTATCTCGCCATTCAATGGGTCGTAGAAATATTTAACGTGCCGGTTATTGGTATGCGCACCTTTGGCATGGAAAACGCACAGCCAGTCTTTCGCTGGATGGACCGACTGTGGCATCTTGTCGTCCCCTCCTTGATGTCTGCGGTTGCCGGGATTGCCATCCTGTCGCGTTATGTACGCTCCCAAATGCTTGAAGTCGTGCACCAAGACTATGTCCGTACTGCACGCGCAAAGGGGCTAACGGAAGATGCCGTGATCTACCGGCATGCCCTGCGCAATGCATTATTGCCTTTCGTTACGATGTTCGGATTTTTGCTGCCTGGATTGATTGGCGGGTCCGTAATCTTTGAACAGATCTTTGCCTGGCCAGGATTAGGACGGCTCGGCTACGAAGCTATCCTGGCCCGCGATTTTCCTGTCATTCTGACAATCAACTTTGTGGCCGCAACGCTCACCTTAGTCGGCACTTTGATTTCGGACGTTCTGTACGCGGTTGTCGATCCTCGGATTCGGTTGCAATAAACATGGATGAATTCTCTCACACAACTACTTTCACGTCAGAGACCGAACTTCCACAACCGGAAACACCGCTCCAGGAAGCATGGCGGATCTTCCAGAAAGATCGGCTGGCCCTGAGCGGTTTGCTCGTACTGGGGCTGCTTGTGGCCACGGCCGTGGCAGGCAAAGTGTTGACGGAATGGATTATTATTTTCGATCCGGCAACGGTGCGTCTGCCGGATAAATTTTTACCACCTTTTTCGGCGCTGTCTGCGGATCTCATTCCTAGTCTGAACCAGCCCCTCTTCGGTATCTATCTGCTCGGTACGGACGAACTGGGCCGAGACGTGTTTGCGCGCATGCTGCAGGGATCGTTTGTGTCATTATCGATTGGATTTATCGCCGTTGGTATTTCAGTCACGATTGGGATTATTCTAGGCGGCTTGTCCGGTTTCTATGGCAATGTCAAGCTCGGCTTTATCTCCGTCGATACGCTCATCATGCGATTTACCGACATCATGCTATGCTTTCCGACGTTCTTTCTTATTCTGACTGTCGTCGCGCTGCTTCCACCCAGCATCTACAACATCATGATTGTGATCGGCCTGACCAGCTGGATGGCGACGGCACGTTTTGTACGCGCCGAGTTCTTAGCGCTGCGCGAGCAGGATTTTGTAGTTGCCGCCCAAGCCCTGGGCTTGCCCGAGAGCCGCATTATCTTTCGGCATATGGTTCCCAACGCCATTGCGCCGGTGTTAATCTCGGCCACCATTGGGGTGGCCGGTGCCATCCTGACCGAGTCGGGGCTCAGCTTCTTGGGCTTTGGTGTTCAGCCACCGGATGCTACCTGGGGCAATATTCTCGCCAACGGGAGGGGCTTCATCTTCGATGCTCCTTGGTTGTTTTTCATTCCAGGCCTTGCAATTTTTGTTGTTGTGCTGGCGTTTAACCTTGTCGGCGAAGGCCTGCGCGAGGCAATGAATCCTCGACTGCGGAGTCGGTAAATGGCGAATCCGCTGCTCAGCATTAACGATCTGCATGTCTCGTTTTTCACTGACAAAGGCGAAGTCAAAGCCATTCGTGGCATCGATCTAGAGATTCAAGCGGGCCAAACGCTGGCTTTAGTTGGCGAGTCCGGCTGTGGAAAGTCCGTTACCGCACTTTCGATTTTGCGGCTTATTGAACTTCCGGGCCGCATTGAAAAAGGGACAATAACATATCAAGGCCGAGACCTCGCGTCGTCGGCTGAAGCGGAGTTACAGGCTATTCGTGGACAATCCATCGGCATGATTTTCCAAGAGCCCATGACTTCGCTGAATCCAGTCTTTACGATAGGCAATCAGATCGGCGAAGTGCTCCAACTGCATCAGGGTCTTGCGGAGCGTGAGGCAAAACAGGAAGTGCTGCGCCTGCTTGAAACCGTAGGTATCGCGTCGCCTGCTCAACGGTTCGAACAATATCCACACCAACTTTCAGGCGGGATGAAACAGCGTGTGATGATTGCCATGGCGCTTGCCTGTCGTCCGGATTTATTAATCGCAGATGAGCCAACCACCGCCCTTGATGTAACCATCCAAGCCCAGATCCTCGACCTACTGAAACGACTTCAGGACGAGATGGGCATGGCCATTCTGCTTATTACTCATAACCTCGGCGTTGTCGCCCAGTTCGCCCAGGATGTCGCAGTCATGTACGCGGGAAAAATTGTTGAACACACCGATGTGGAGACGCTCTTCCGGAATCCCCTGCACCCGTACACCAACGCCTTGCTCCGGGCCTTGCCGCGGCGAGGCCATAGGACTGAGCGGCTTGCCGCGATCAAGGGCAGCGTTCCTTCGCCCCTTCAGTATCCCCCCGGCTGTGCTTTTTCTGCACGCTGCCCGAAGAGGCTCGATTTCTGCGCTGAGAAACAACCCACTCTGATTGTAGTGGAGTCGGGCCATGCCGCAGCATGCTGGTTGCATGAAAAAACACGGGCTGAGCTTTAGAGACGAAGGGTAGGCCCGGGAAAATCTTGAGGAACATTAGAGATGGCAGTGCATTCAGCCCCCCGTCCGCCATCCCCCAACCCCCAATCCCCATTACTGGAGATCCGCAATCTCAAAAAACATTACCCCGTCCGCAGCGGCATCTTCTCCCGTATCTCGGCCTGGGTCAAAGCGGTCGATGACGTGTCGTTTACCATTCAACCCCAAGAGACATTTAGTCTGGTAGGAGAGTCAGGCTGCGGCAAGACAACAGTGGGCAGAACGCTGCTGCGTTTGATCGAACCAACTGCTGGAGAGGTATTTTTTGAAGGTCAGGACTTTTGTCAGCTCAACGCTGGCCAGGTCCGCGTCATTCGCCGGCGGATGCAGATGATCTTCCAAGATCCGTATAGCTCGCTGAATCCCCGTATGACAGTCGGCGCAATTATTGGGGAAGCCCTCAAAGTCCACAATCTCGCTCAAGGAGACGAGCTTACCCATCAGGTTAACAGCCTCTTAGACAGAGTAGGGCTGTCACCAACCTACCACTCACGCTATCCACACGAATTCTCAGGCGGCCAGCGCCAGCGTATTGGTATTGCGCGGGCGTTGGCCGTGAGTCCGCAGTTTATCGTATGTGACGAGCCGGTTTCTGCCCTTGATGTTTCTATCCAGGCCCAGATCCTCAACTTGCTCCAGGATCTTCAGCAAGACCTGGGACTGTCCTATCTGTTTATCTCGCACGATCTGAATGTGGTAGAGCATATCGCCGACCGGGTGGCCGTCATGTATCTGGGCAAGTTGGTTGAAGTGGCTCCGGTTGGCGAGCTATTTCGCAATCCCCAGCATCCCTACACGCTGGCGCTGATGTCCGCTAATCCTATCCCCGATCCCACTGTACGGATCAAGCGCACAGTGCTGACCGGCGATGTGCCCTCAGCGCTGAATCCCCCAGCCGGCTGTCCGTTCCATACGCGCTGCCCACGTGTGATGGAGCACTGCAAAACCACACCCCCACCTCGTGTCCGAAGCGGACAAGGCATAGACGAACATCTAGTGTGGTGTCACTTATATGGGGAAGAGGCGGCCGAGTAGGGTGTTGTTGGCAGCGGCCGTTCCTTCAACCGGACCTATGGTCTACGCACTATGCGCGCGAGGCACATTGGGGGAGTTACTTCCCTTTCTTTTCTTCCTCTTTATCTGGTTCTGTACTGCGGCGCGTAATGACTTGGTCGATCACTCCGTAATCCAGCGCCTGCTTCGCAGACATGAACATATCGCGGTCCGTGTCTCTTTCGATTTTCTTCATCGTCTGCCCAGTATGTGTGACAAGGATGCCGTTCAGTTCTTCCCGAATGCGCAACACTTCCTTGGCATGGATATCGATGTCGGCCGCTTGCCCCTGCACACCCCCGGCTGGTTGGTGCATCATGATCCGGGCGTGCGGCAGCGCAAATCGTTTGCCTTTCGTTCCTGCCGCCAGAAGAACTGCGCCCATGCTCGAGGCTTGGCCCATACATAATGTGGACACATCTGGCTTGACGTATTGCATGGTGTCATAAATCGCCAGCCCAGCGGTAACGGACCCACCTGGGGAGTTGATGTAGAGGTGGACGTCCTTGTCCGGGTCTTCGGATTCAAGGAAAAGGAGTTGGGCTGCAATCACATCGGCAACGGGGTCGTTGACCTCTGAGCCGAGAAAGACAATACGGTCTTTGAGTAGCCGGGAGTAAATATCGTAGGATCGTTCACCGCGACCCGTTTGTTCAATAACGTAAGGAACATAATTCATAATAGACTCATCCTAATCGTTTGTTTTTATCAGAGCAACTTCACTTAGCCGATCCATGCGTTTGTACGTACATACCGAATCGCTGCAAGGGCGGCGGTGGCGCCATCACCCGCCGCAGAAACAAGCTGTCGTGAAGAATCCCCACGAACATCCCCGGCTGCCAGGATGCCCGGGATCGACGTACGCATCCACAGATCAGTAACAATCTGCCCCTTCTCATTGAGGGAAACAAGGTCACCCAGGAAGTGGGTAGTCGCAGTTAAACCAGTATAGAGAAATACTCCAGCCACATCCATCGACCGGGGTTGCCCGGTGTTCACGTCTTCAATCTGTATCCGATTGACCCCAGTATCTCCCTCAATTGCCCGGACCGTCGTATTCCAACAAAAAGAGAGCTTTTCGTTTGCATGGGCACGTTCTTGCAGCAGGAGACACGCACGCAGAGCTTCGCGGCGATGGATAATCGTAACCTGAGACGCATACTGGGTCAGGTGAATGCCTTCATCTATAGCCGCATCCCCCCCACCCACGACTGCAACCGGCTGGTCCATAAAAAACGCGCCATCGCATGCCGCGCAGTGCGATACGCCTTTTCCTACAAACTCTTCTTCGCCAGGGATACCCAACGTTGAAAAGTTTGAGCCCGTGGCAACGATAAGCGCTCTAGTTTGAAATTCGCCGCTATCAGTTTGAATGACTGTCAGATCACCGTCTCGTTGTACGAAAATGACCTCAGTGAGTTGCATCTCCAGTCCCAGGCCGGTTGCCTGTTGTTGCAGTAGCGGTCCAAGGGTGTATCCAGCCACTCCATCCGGAAAACCCGGATAATTCTCTATATGCTCACAATTGAGCACTTGACCCCCAGCAGCAAAACGTTCGAGCAGCAGGGCCCGGCAGCGGTCGCGAGCCGCGTATAATCCGGCCGTGAATCCGGCAGCACCACCGCCAATGATGATGATGTCGTACGGTTCTGGCATAGAATTCTCCTGTGTTAGAAAAAGAGGAGATTACCATACCTGAGCTACGGGCTTTCAGCTATCAGCTTTCCGGATTGGGAGAGATCACGAGTGTGATATTTATGAGTCTGTGGACCCTCTAAGGATCTTGTGAGGCAAGAGCCGACGGTGTGGCCAGAGAAATGTCTTGATACTTCCGAAAATCACCCACGTTGAATGTCACGAGATGGGTCACACAGTACGCCTGCATGGAGGCGACAAGCCGAGCGTCGTGTACAGCGGCCCTAGAAACGGTATGCGCGACGACCAAGCGTCGCCATTCGAGATAGGTTGCAAGGTCCTCTGGTAGCAAGTCGAGGTAATGTTCAATGATCGTCGCACCTCGCTCTGTCTCTACAAAAGAGAGGCCAAAGCCGTCGCGCGCTGATGCTGGGCGTGTAACGACGTTCCAGAACTCAGCCAACACTTGCGGCGTATAGTAGAGTGGTACCTTACGGGTACGAAGGGTTCGAATGGCAGCAAGTGAGACCGGACGCAAGGGGTCGTTTTTGTTCACGACTTGCAACAGGACATTCGTATCGAGAAGCGCGGACATTTAGTAGTGGTCGCAATAGATATTTGTACGAGCGAATTAGGCAGGCAAAGAAGGAGTCCCTTCCGTACCGCTAGCAAATTCTTCCATAACGACGTCAAACTCTTCTTCAGAGAGCTCTATCAAGGCACTTTTTTAACAGGTATACCAAGCAGCAGCTTAAGGTATGCACCAACCGAAAGCTCGTGTGCCTTTGCTCTGACAGCGAGGAGTTCAGAAGTTTGTGGTTCCACGTGTTCAAAAACTGGGCCCATTTCTCTCTCACCTCAAAATCGTATAGATGTTCTTCTCGGCATAGCACCGGTTAGGTATCAGATAACAGGATGCCAGAGTACCAGCTCCCTAAGGTCTCTCTCTGGCTCTCATAAAGCTCTCCGGGATTGCTCGACCACAGCAAATTTGCCATATGGAAAGGCATGCCTCTATGGGACCGTTTTCGGCGCGCAGTCACACATGCCTTTGCCCTTGGTCCCATGTCATCCGAACTGTCTGCGCAGGATAGACATCTTCTTGAAAAAATAGCAGGCGCCATTGTCACCCGGAGACTTGATACGCCAGCAGTCTTGTTGCTTGAATCTAGTGAACCACTTCATTTTCTCAGCAGCCAAGTTATTCAGAGCTTACGGCCTTTTCTTGACTTGGTGTGTGCTCCACAAGAAATTGAACGCTTCGTTCATATTCTGGAGCAAAGAGACGGTATACCGCAGCTCGTTCGGATCATTCATGAGAAGAGAGAATCACTCCTTCTGCAAGTTGACTCCTCTACCGTATGAATCCTCAAATAGATACTGAAATAAATCCACAAGATCTGCGCGTCATTCTCGCCACGGATTGCGGCAGCACCACGACCAAGGCCATCCTCGTCCAGTTCCAAAACGGCGAGTATCGGCAAACCCACCGGGGCGAGGCTCCGACTACGGTTGAGGCCCCGTTCGAAGACGTCACGCGTGGCGTGCTAAATGCCATTCAAGAGGTAGAAGAGTTGTCCGGACGGACCATTTTAGATGCGGAGCAGATTCTCACGCCGGCAAACGGTCCGACTGGAGTCGATATCTATATTTCGACCAGTAGCGCTGGAGGCGGATTGCAGATGGTCGTGACAGGTGTCGTGCAGTCCATGTCGGCGGAAAGTGCCCAGCGCTGCGCTTTGGGAGCGGGAGCCATTGTCATGGACGTCCTGGCAACTAACGATGGTTGTCCGAGTCATGAAAAAATAGAACGTATCCGCCATCTCCGTCCGGATATGATCCTGTTCGCAGGCGGAACCGACGGCGGGACGGTCTCGCACGTGCTTGAGGTCGCCGAGTATATCGCTGCCGCCGACCCCAGGCCTCGCCTCGGCGTTGGTTACAAACTCCCGGTCATTTACGCCGGCAATGTCGAAGCACGTTCCCAGGTCGAAGAGATTTTGGGAAAGCAAGTCGAACTTTCAATGACCGAGAATATTCGTCCTGCGCTTGAACAGGAGAACCTCTTGCCGGCACGCCATAAAAGCCATGACCTATTCCTGGAACACGTCATGGCCCAAGCGCCTGGCTATAAAAAGCTCATGGCATGGACCGGCGCGCCCATTATCCCGACGCCGGCTGCGGTGGGCATGCTGATCGAAACCATGGCTCGGCGTGAAGGTTTGCATGTGGTCGGCGTTGATATTGGCGGAGCAACCACAGACGTATTTTCTGTTTTCGACGGCGTTTTTAATCGTACGGTGAGTGCGAACCTTGGCATGAGTTATAGTGTAGCCAATGTGGTTGTCGAAGCCGGCATAGAGAACATCCAGCGCTGGCTACCCTTCGCCTATAAGGAATCGCAGCTCCGCAATCAGATCAAAAACAAGATGATACGCCCGACGACTATCCCCCAGACGGTTGAAGATCTTCATATTGAACAGGCTCTTGCCCGCGAAGCCCTACGCCTCGCACTTGATCAGCACAAGAAGTTGGCCGTGGGGTTAAAAGGGGTGCAGCAGGAGCGATCCGTGTCCGACGCGTTTGAGCAGGTCGGTTCAGGGCAGAGTCTAATCGACATGTTTGCCCTCAATCTCATTATCGGCAGTGGCGGCATCCTGTCCCACGCGCCCCGCCGAGTCCAAACTATGCAGATGCTAATCGATGCCTATACACCCCTCGGCATAACCCAGATCGCAGTTGACAGCATCTTTATGATGCCGCATCTGGGGGTACTGTCGACTATTCATGAACAGGCGGCCAGCGAGGTTTTCAACAAAGACTGTCTGATTCCACTCGGCCCTTGTGTCGCTCCTAATGGTGTTGGGAATCACGGCGAGGCGTGTTTTTCGTATGCCCTTCAACTCTCTGATGGAACCACTCAAGAAGAAGAACTCTCATACGGGAGTCTGCGTCTTATTCCTCTAGCGACGGACCAGCGAGCTTATATTGAATTAATGCCAACCCGAAAATTTGACTTTGGCGCAGGCAGAGGGAAGACTCTTACGGGAACGGTGACCGGCGGGGAGGTTGGCCTTGTACTCGATGCTCGCGGTCGTCCACTTTCTCTCTCAACAGATGAAGCGGTGCGCATGCAACAGGTCCAGGAGTGGAACAAAGCAGTGGATATGTATCCAAAAGAAATGACTGAGAGCTAGAAACCCACCACTGAAATCATTCTGAAATTATGGCCCACGCATACACTCCAGGCCTGTGCGTCACACCTGACACAATCATTCGGAAACAGCGCCTTCTGCCGCTTCCGGGAGAAGTCATAGTATCCGAAGGGGACGTCGTCCGCGCACCCTCTGTTGTGGCGCGGGTCGAATTACCCGGCCGCGTATACCCCATCAACATCGCTAACCGGCTGAGTATCTCACCCAGCGTCGTGTCTTCTTACCTGCTTGCTCGCGAAGGAGACAGTGTCATACAGGGACAGCCGATCGCCGAAAATCAGCCTTGGCTCAAGTGGTTCCAAACCCAAATCAACACACCAGTCACTGGTACTATCGAGACCGTCTCGCACCGAACTGGACAGGTGTTCGTACGCGAGCCGCCTCAGGAGCTTGAACTTGGAGCGTATGTTGACGGTTGGATCACCGACGTCATGCCTGAACAAGGCGTCATTGTTGAGTCACGCGGCGCACTGATTCAGGGTATTTGTGGCGTTGGCGGGGAAACACACGGACCGATTGTCCTCGCCGTCCAAGACCCTCAGGAGACACTCAAACCTGAACATTTAATTCCGGATCAGCATGGCTGCATTGTCATTGGGGGTGCCTTCGCTGATCAAGCAGCCTTTTTCCGCGCACGAGCGCTTGGCATACGTGCACTCGTCGTTGGCGGAGTCGATGATGATGACCTCAAAGCCTTGCTTGGTTACGATCTGGGAGTGGCCATAACAGGGACCGAGCAAATAGGCTTTACTCTAATTCTTACCGAAGGCTTTGGCCATATTCCCATGGCGAAACGCACGTTTGAGCTTCTTGCTGCGCACATAGGGCAGCAAGCTTCGTGTAGTGGTGCGACACAGATTCGAGCTGGGGTAATTCGCCCCGAAATCGTGATTCCGCAACGCAGATATGAAGAAACATCCGATACAGCACTCAGACCCAACGGAACCGTAGCAACAACAGACGGTATTCAGATTGGCGATCTTGTCCGGATCATTCGTGAGCCATACTTTGGCATCTTCGTGCGGGTGCAAGCGCTTCCCCCTGAGCTGCAACGTATTGCGACGGAGAGTGTCGTCCGCGTTCTGGTCGCGACATTACCAAATGGCCAGGAGATCACCATTCCTCGGTCGAATGTGGAGATGATTGAGGGCTAGCAACATGGGGCCGATGGGACGAGCGGGACTAGGGATGAGGGGGTGGGGATTAGCCTCTAGAGCAGAAAATACTCCGCGCAAAACACGCCAATTCTTCAGCTTGTGGCTTCAAATCATAATTACGCTTTGTGTTACTTCGTTTCCCTGCCGTAGTTTCGCACTGGACGCTATAGTTGAAGCTGAAGCCTTCGATATGCCGGGCGACGGCGGCGGCAGTATTGGACTGCGTTGGAATAGCCCACGCATCGACGCATTCGTCGCAGCCGAGGCACGATATCAAATTTTTCTTAGTGACCGGGCGGAGGGTGGGTTTCACCAGATCGCAACGTTTCCCGTCAAGACCCATTATGAAAGAGATCGCCAGGCTCCTTGGTGGCTTATTAGGACACAACGGCCACACACCCATTTCTTTCAGGTCAGCACTTATGGGGAGGAAGCATTGGTTGATGAAACTCCCTACTACCTTAAAGTTGTCGGCCTAGCTGGGGAAACACGCATTGAGAGTCCTGTCCTGTCCGCAACTCCACAAGCAAACTGTTTTCATTGGGCGAAGCTCAACAACTTTCTTTTCACGCTCGCGTTCAGCGCTGGCGTGCTGTTCTCTATACGTTATGCACGAACCCATCCGAAGTTCTTTCTGCGCCGCATTCCCGGCATTGATGCAGTAGAAGAAGCGGTCGGGCGTGCGACCGAAATGGGCCGTCCCATATTGTATCTCACTGGAAGTGGAGAGTTGACTGGAAGCGGTGATGCGTCCAATCTCTCGACTATTGCCGCCACGGTCATCCTGGGCGAAGTCGCCAAGCGCGCGGCGGTGTATGGCACGGCAATAAAGGTCCCACATCGATCCGCCATTGTGATGGCTATTTCGCAGGAAATAGTCAGGGAAGCCTATCTCACCGCAGGACGACTGGACGCCTATTCCGATGACATAAATTTCTTTATTGCCGCAGACCAATTCGCCTACACCGCGGCAGTTGACGGCATCATGCTGCGCGAGCGACCGGCAGCCAACTTTTTTATTGGCTATTATTATGCCGAGTCGCTCCTCCTGGCTGAAACCGGTGTGACAACCGGCGCAATTCAGATTGCGGGCACGGATGCCGAGCATCAGCTGCCGTTTTTTATCACTAGCTGCGATTACACCCTCATTGGCGAAGAGCTCTACGCCGCCAGCGCGTATCTCTCACGCGACCCAGCCCTGGTCGGTACGCTACGGGGGCAAGACTTAGGCAAAGGCTTCTTACTCGTCGGTCTGGTCTTGGGAACACTGCTCATCACGGTCGGTACTCTCTTTGGGCTGCCGATTTTCGAAACGGCCTTTCAGGTGTTCCACGATTTTCGCTAGGAGGAAGCTGTGCTGTTCTGGCAACGGACCCTGCCTGTTCTCATTACCTTCATCTTTGGAATCGCCCTTGTCCTCCAGTATTATGTGCCTCTTCCAGCCTCCGAAGTTTTCCTCCAGGAAATATCGGTCTGGAATCAAATTATCGCGGGTTTTGCCATTATACTCGGCGTCGGGAGTTTGCTTTCTACCCATTACCTCAAAATCCAACATCAAGAATCTGGCTGGGGTTATAGTGGAGTGCTATTCGTTTCTATGTTCGTCATGTTCGGCGCCGGACTATGGGCAGAGGGCAAAGCCGAAGACACCGCCTTTGGCTGGCTGTACGACTATGTACTCGTAGCGCTTCAGGGCACGGTGTTTTCACTCCTAGCTTTTTTTGTTGCCTCAGCGGCCTATCGTGCTTTTCGTGCCCGGTCGCTTGAGGCCACCATCCTGCTCAGTGCGGCAATCATTGTGATGGCCGGCCGGGTACCTCTTGGTGAGTACTTGCTGCCCGGCATAGGCCTGATTTCCGATTGGATCATGAACGTGCCGAACACGGCGGCGCAGCGCGGCATTCTCATTGGCGTGAGCTTGGGCGGTATCGCGATATCTATCAAAATAATTTTCGGCATTGAGCGTGCCTATCTCGGCGGGAGTCAAGATGACAGTGTCTGAGTTTGCCTGCCGCATGCTGCAATTGGACCGACGCATCATCTTCGCGCTGATGGGCGTGGTCACGTTGATCCCTTTGCTCTACCCACTCGGCCTTCCCGTGCGTGTCTCTCCCGAGGCACATCACGTCTACGAGACACTTGAAAAACTACCCGAGCGCTCTGTGCTGCTCCTGTCTTTGGATTTTGATCCTGCCTCGAAGCCGGAGCTCTATCCTATGACCGTTTCCTTACTACGGCATGCTTTTCAAAGGAATCTTCGTGTTGTCACTATGACCCTGTGGCCCGCAGGCACCAGTATGGCGGAATCCGTGGTCAGCCAACTCGCCCGAGAAGCCGGCAAAGAAGACGGCATAGATTATGTCTTTCTCGGCTATGGTCCTGGGGAGGCCAATGCCATTATCGGTATGGGTCAGAGCTTATCGGCGGCGTTTCCCACGGATTATGCGGGAAACGCTACTAGGGAGCTGCCGGTCCTCGAAGCCGTGAGGAGTCTACGCGATATCGATTATGCGATCAGTCTGAGCGCCGGCTTTCCTGGCCTCGAAACCTGGTATGTGTACGGTAAGGAAAAATACGGTTTTGAACTGGGCGGGGGGTGTACCGCAGTCAGCGCTCCCAAATACTACCCCTTACTCCAGACCGGACAAATTAATGGCCTCCTGGGCGGCTTACGAGGGGCAGCCGAATACGAGACCTTGCTCCATCAGGCGGGGAAAGCCACCGCCGGAATGGACGCTCAGTCAGCCATGCATTTCCTCATTATTGGCTTGATTGTGTTCTGCAATGTCTTTTGCCTACTGAGCGGGCGGCTACGAAGAAATATATGAGTCTGGAAACAATATTTGGTGCGTGGGTTGCCACAGGCCTGAGCCTATTCATCTATTCATTTTTATATAAAGACAACCCGTTCTTTAAGCTGGGTGAGCATATTTTTGTCGGAGCTTCGGTCGGCTATCTGCTGGTGATCACCTACCACGAGGTCATGCTCAAAAAACTCTACCTGCCCCTGATCGAGCAGCACGAGTGGCGGCTTGTAATTCCGCTTTCTCTCGGTCTACTCCTGCTGGCCCGGCTCCTGCCGCGTCTGGCGTGGACCAGTCGTATTACGTTTGCCTTTATTTTGGGTGTGAGCTCCGGGGTCGCAATTCCACGCCAGCTATCGTCGTACATTCTGCAGCAAATCCAAGGCACCCTGAAACCGCTCGCGACAATCAGTCCCGCTGGAACAATCAATTTCGGCCTAGATGAACTCAACACCGTCCTCGTTCTTATCGGTGTGGTGAGCGTCCTAGTCTATTTCTTCTTCTCGATTGAGCACACCGGCAACGTACGCCGTGTCGCACGGGTGGGCATTTATTTCTTAATGATTTCGTTCGGCGCAGCGTTTGGTTATACGGTCATGGCCCGCATGTCGCTACTCATCGGTCGCTTTGATGAGCTGGTTTTGTATGCGGCGCCGGAGTATGGCTATGCCACGGTCGTGTTGCTGGTGGCGCTCGTTGCGGGCTTAGTATGGTGGGAAAAGCGGACCGTTTAGAATGGATCGAAGGAGCCAAATGATAGGACGCTTCCGAGACGCCCCACCGCAGAGTCAACTCCAGCCAGTAAGGAGCACGCGCCTCTAGTCAGAAGCGCGACCGTCTCTCTCAAGCTATTCTGTGGCTTCCTCAGGCTCTTCAGCGGCCTTGGCTTTCTCAGCCAGGGCAATAACCTGTCCGGTCGCACCAGCCTCTGGAATTTGGAGCCGAGTGCCTTTGATTCTCGCCGCTTTGCCGGACAGCTCGCGTAAATAGTACAGCTTAGCGCGGCGGACTTTTCCGCGGGCGAGGATTTCGATCTTCCCGATGCGAGGAGAGTGGACGGGAAAAATCCGCTCAACCCCTACTCCATACGAGACTTTCCGCACCGTGAAAGTCGCCCGGTTACCTTTGCCGTTCGAACGGCTAATAACCGCTCCCTCAAAGACCTGCACCCGTTCCTTCTCACCCTCAATTATCTTGGCATGGACGCGAACGGTATCGCCGGCTTTAAAGTCAGGAATATCTGTTTTCTGATGTTTTGCTTCAATTGCAGCAATCAGGTTGCTCATGATGGCGCTCTCCTGTGCGATCACTATGTACTTTTGCAGTCAGCAGAAAAGGCAGAGCGTACCAGGCCCTACCTCATTTCGGACAGATGAGGTCCCGTGCTGCTATTACCGTGCATTTGCTGAGTGCCGACGGCCGAGAACTGACTACTACTCTTCTATTACCGTGCCCCTAGCAGGCGGTCAAGCAGGAGTCTCAAGAGACGGACGAGAAGGAACTCCAAGCAGACGGTCGAGCAGTATAGCGGCGGCAGCGCGAACAGAAAGATGGTTATATGCTCCAGCCCCTTGGATTGGCTCCAGTATTGCCTCTGCCTGGGAGAATACCTCCTCCGTCAGTCCCCAGCCTGTCCCAAAAAGTAAGAGCACCGGGCGACCGTTCTGCTCAATGCTACTGCGTACTGCGGAAAAAGTAACACGATTATCCCCGCCTCGGGCGGACGTCGCAATCACGCGCGGTTGTTCATGTGTCTCCTGAACTATGAATTCAAGGACTCCGTCAAGGGTATAAGTCAGCCCCACAATCGCCAGCGCGTCTTTGCGGGTTTTATTGTACACACTGCCATGTCCGTATTGCCAATGATTGAGAATCTTTTCTGCTAAGGCATGTAGGGTCCGGACCGGGTTCACAACAAAATAGCGTTTGACTCCATACGTGAGCGCAGATCGCGCAATATCATGGATATCTATATTGGTAATCGAGGTGGTCACGACTTTGTGCTCTTTGTCGTAAACCGGATGGTGAATAAGCGCGATATAGACGTCGGCCATTGCGATTGATTATAAAGATAAGAAGATAAACGGCAATGCGGACTAAGCTATGAATTCAGACCGAACATATGCGCTCAGTCGTCCTCTCTGAGTTGATCCAACCAGCGTTTTTCTTCTGAGCCAAGGGGCGCTTTGGCCAACAAGTCAGGCCGACGTTTTCGAGTGCGCAGTAGCGCCTGTTTTCGTCGCCAATCTGCAATCTCACCGTGATGCCCCGATAAGAGCACGTGCGGAACCCGCATGCCACGGAATTCTTCTGGTCGCGTATACTGTGGATACTCAAGTAGGCCGGCACTAAAAGATTCGTCTTGGGTCGACTCGCTGCTGCTCACAACACCAGGCACGAGTCGCGCAACTGCATCGATGAGCACCAGCGCGGCGGCCTCGCCCCCACTTATAATATAGTCGCCGATTGAAATCTCCTCATCGACGAAGGTCCGGATACGCTCATCAACACCCTCGTATCGCCCGCATACAAGTATAAGCGCCTCATATCGCAGCAAATCGGCTACCTTAGCCTGAGAGAGTGGCACACCCTGGGGAGACAACAGAATCCGTCTTGCAAGCGGTACAGGACGGCCCACCGCTTCCAGTGCGCCAACCACAGGTCCGGGACTCATCAGCATGCCCCATCCTCCGCCATACGGCGTTTCATCCGTCGAACGGTGCTTTCCCGGCGCATAATCGCGCAGATTGTGGACGTGAAACGTGAGAATGTTCTTGTCCTGAGCCTTTTTCAACAAGCTGGTAGAAAGCGGCGAGGGAAACCACTCAGGAAAAATGGTAATAATATGAAAATGCATCGGCTCGCGGTTATTCGAGTAACCCTTCGGGTGGGGCAATAATCACCTGGCGGTGTTCGATGTCGATAGTCCGAACAATGTCCTCTACAACAGGAATCAAATATTCCTTTTTTCCGTTGTGTACGACCCACACATCGTGCCCCGCAGTGGAGAAGACTTGGGTAATGGTCCCGACCATATCATCAGCGGTGGTCCGGACAGGAAGGCCGATAACTTGGTAATGATAGAACTCTCCTTGCTGCAGCGGTGGTAATATCTCTTCTGCTACGAGAAGGACAGAATCGCGCAGTGGCTCCGCATAATCACGTGAATCTATGCCTTCAAATTTCAGAAGTAGAAAGGAGGCGTGTGGTCTGACTTGCGTAATCTCAAACGCCTTGTCCGCCTGGTCTTTCTTTCGGAGGGTGACCGTAAGGCCAGACCGCAATGTCGAACATGGAGAAGCATAGGGAAGGAAGCGAGCCTCGCCCCGCACGCCGTGCGTATTGACCACACGGCCAAGTTCAATCAACCCGGCCGCCGTTTGCGCGTCACTTATCTTCAACGATCTCGAGGACAACTTTCCGGTTTGTCCGAGAAGCCGCCGCATTGATCAAGGTGCGGATTGACTTCGCCGTACGCCCTTGTTTACCAATAATGCGGCCGAGATCCTCTTTTGCAACGCGAAGCTCAAGGATTGCCGCCGTTTCTCCTTGGATTTCTGAGACGTCGACTTCATCCGGGTTGTTCACCAGGGCCTTGGCTAAGTATGTAACAAGCTCTTTCATAGCAATCTCCCCATTACAAGATCAGGATTCCGGTGCTTTCCCCACTTTTTTGATCAGCCGGGCGACTGTCTCGGTCGGCCGAGCTCCATTCTGCAGCCATTTGTCAAGCTTGTCTTGCT
>CAZXFE010000046.1:0-18266 GCA_964639795.1 uncultured Enterobacteriaceae bacterium
TGTGGGAGATCGCTTTTAAGCCGGTGTGTAAAGTCGATGTAATCGTACAATCGGCATCAATGGTTTCTAGACTCCGCAGCTCCGCCGACACGAACGCAGTCCGCCAACCTAACGCGTTTTCCGCAGACAGATAACACTGCTCGGGAGCAGGAATAAAGCGGCCGGCCTCAAGAGCGGCGTGCGTGCGCACGACAACCTGATCCCAAAAGGTCTCACACACCGTTGCCTGCTGCACTGGGTCTATAGCCCACACCATAGCTCTACGCGGCAAATATTCACTCACCTGCTCAAGGTCGGGATACAAGTAAGGCAGGAAGAATTCGACACCGGGAAAGGAGAGACCACTTTTGATATTTTCGATAATACGCTTCTGCTCCCGATGCGCGATTTCTCTCTCGTCCAACGCCTCTTCAATAGTCCGCCGTGCGGCTTGCAAACGGGCTACCGAAAAGAAGCGCATGGGCAAGATCATCATTTCGTCGACGGAATCGATAGAACGCTGCGAGACGGGATCAAAAGCCCGCATTGTTTCAATTGTATCGCCCACAAATTCGATACGAAGAGGATACTGGGCGAGGGGGGGGAAGAGATCAACGATCCCGCCACGCACGCTAATCTCACCTTTCTCTTCAACCAGCGGGACACGACGGTATCCCCATTGGGTACAATATTCCACGAGTTCAGACAGCGGAAAATCGTCCGCTATACAAAGGCGTAATGTTGCTGTTACGAATTCTTCTTGCGGCAAGACCCGCTGTAGCAACGCCTCAGCCGATGTCACGAGAAGAGGCGTTTCTATAGCAAGCAAATCGTACAGTCCCTCTATCTGTGCTGCTAAGACTTCATTGCTCGGAGAGAGGCCTTCAGCAACTGACACATCCCAAGCGGGATAGTAACGGACGCGTGGGGAGCGGGCGCTCTCTGAACGCATCCGCTCCCCACGTTCCAAAAAGAAACGCAGATCATCCGCAAAGGCTTCGGCATCTTTATCAGTCGGGAGTAGGCACAGGGCGGGTCGAGGATCTTGATCGAGGCTGCGTGCAATAAAAAAGGCACGTGCAGCCCCCTTGAGTCCGGCCAGTCTGATGACATTCTGAGCAGGTCCGGAACGAATGAAAAGGGCCGTGCTCTCCAGAGCGTCTGACAGGGACGGGAGATTGGCCGAAGCCTGCACCTCATTCATACGCAAGCGTTAACTGGAAAGACTTAGCGGCTGGCCTGCGGGGCTGCCGAGATCATGCCGTACACAGGGATGCTGAGATGTTTTTCTTCAGGATGATCCGTCACCACTTCAATCGACCCGCGAATCTTGCCCGGTGTGCTGTCGCCTTTCACGCGTAGGCTCAATCGATATTCCTTACCAGGCGTGATCTCGGCAATCTTCGCAACGATGCTATCCAGCGAACTCGTAACCTGCACGACTGAGACCGGTTGGGCTGATCGATTCTGGATGCGAATGTACTGCGTTTTTCCGACCCCCTGCCGCACCACCCCGAACGAGATCTGCGACGGCAAGACTATCACATCGCCTTCGATACTGCCAAAGACAGGGATCGTGATGGTCGGCCTCTTTTTACTGGTCGTGGTGACCACAATCTGGTCGTTCAAGCGGCCCAGCTCGGCCGCTTTAGTGACACTCACACGGAGTCTTTTTCCTTTCTTTCTACCGATCTGCACGTCTCCGGTCTGGACCCTAATGGCAGGATGAGTATGGGTGATCCCTGTCACCTCAATCGATTTCCTCTCGTCGTACAGGACGTCAATGGTGTACGTCTCTTCCCTGCCGCGAGACAATCGGCCTAGATACAACTGGGTTGGTTCAACCTCGACCTCTACCGTTACCTCGCCTTGTAAGGTCAGCGTCGTAACCGGGCTCAACGGATCATTACTATGGACGCTAATGCTTTTGGCCTTCTCGCCGGAAAACTCCGTGGTATCGAAGGTTGCGCGAATCGTCCCCTCCTTGCCAGGTAGAATCACGTCAGCCGAAATCACTGCGGCCGTACATCCGCACGACGTCTTAATGGATTCAACCCGAAGATCTCGATTGCCTCGATTGGTAAATAGGAACAGATGGGTCACCTTCTCTCCCTGCTCGGCTTCGCCGAAGTCGAAGACTGGTTCAGCAAAAACCATTCGTGGGCCAGTATATGTGCTGGTATCGGTCCCTGCTTCAGCCTGCGGAGCATTCTTTGCAGTGGGCTCAGCAAGTGGGGCACTCAGTGCGCCAAACGAGCTCATTGTCCAGACCGTTTCCGTCAGTATCAGCATACTAGAAAGAATCCCAAAGCGCCCGACATGCATAGTTTGCCTCTTCAGGTCTGTCCGGTAGTACGTTTAGACATGGGAGTGGCAATAGCACTTGGTCGGGATAAAAATTTGTCGAGGTAGCGCGTGTGCACCTCGCCTGCCAGAAAGTCCGGGTCACGCAAAATCCTCTGGTGCAGTGAAATATTAGTTTTGATCCCGTCAATGCGGTATTCCGACAGAGCCGCTCGCATTCGCTGTACCGCCTCATCACGGGTCTGACCACTCACAATGACCTTTGCCACTAAGGAGTCATAATAAATGGGAACAATGCTGTTTTCCATCACCCCAGATTCGACCCGCACGCCTATTCCACCAGGCGGATGATAGGCACGAATCGTCCCCGGCGAAGGCAACATGGTCAGCGGGTCTTCTGCAACAACGCGGCACTCTATGGCGCACCCGGAAAACGCCACATCTTTTTGTCGCCAGGGTAACCGTTCGCCAGCTGCCGAACGGATTCCTGCTTGCACTACGTCAATACCAGTCGTCATCTCTGTCACAGGATGTTCGACCTGGACTCGGGTATTCATTTCAATGAAGTAGAAATGCCGGCGAGGGTCAACCAGGAACTCAATCGTGCCAACATTAGTATACCCGACCGCTTGTGCCGCTTTGACGGCCACCGCACCCATGCGTTCGCGCAGCCTTTTCGTCAATGCAGGAGACGGGGATTCTTCAAGGAGTTTTTGGTAACGACGTTGGACTGAACACTCCCGGTCGCCAAGATGGATGACGTTGCGGTGTTGGTCGGCAATAATTTGGAACTCGATGTGTCGGGCCCGTTCCAAGTATTTCTCAACGTAGAGCGTGCCGTTACCAAATGCGTTCTCAGCCTCCTCTTGGGCAACCGCAAACAACGCAGCCAGATCGTCACTCTTGTGTACGATGCGTAGTCCTCGACCGCCGCCTCCACCTGCAGCTTTGATCAGTACCGGAAATCCAACCTGCGCAGCCACGGCCTGGGCCTCTTTGGCATCGGTAATCCCGGAAGAGGTACCGGATAAGACCGGTACACCAGCACGCTCCATAATCCTGCGAGCCCGGGGTTTATCCCCCATAAGACGAATATTCCGCACCCGCGGGCCGACAAAAACGAGGCCCGAACGCTGGCAGGCTTCGGCAAAGTCACCATTTTCAGACAGGAATCCGTAGCCAGGATGAACGGCATCAGCACCAAAGGCAAGACCGGCACTGACGATCGCCGGAATATTCAAATAGCTCTTAGTTGGACTCGGTGGTCCGATACAGACGCTCTCATCCGCCAGCTGCACATGCAGGGCCCCGCGATCAGCCGTAGAGTAGACAGCGACGGTGGCGATCTCCAGGGTACGGCAGGCACGGATGATGCGGACCGCAATCTCGCCGCGGTTGGCGATCAAGATTTTCTTAAACACGATGGTCTCGTTTCGGTAGATCTAGCAGGTTTAGTAGGTTCAGGCTGACTCGAGCAGAAAGAGCGCTTGACCATACTCCACAGGCTGGCCGTTCTCGACCAGAACCCTGCGGACCCGCCCTTGCAGCTCAGCCTCGATCTCGTTCATCATTTTCATTGCTTCAATGATGCACACCACATCCCCTTTCTCGACCCTGCCCCCCACAGCAACGAAGGGGGCAGCCTCAGGGTTTGATGCGGTGTAAAACGTCCCCACCATGGGTGAGATAATGGTCAAGTTCGGGTCCGTTTCAGTCGGCTCCGCCGCCCCTGAATTGGTCGCTTGTGCGGCAGGGGTGTGGGCTGTGCCTGGGTGCGACACCGTTACAGCAGGTGCCTGGGTTATGGGCGGAACGCCACGCACCAAGCGGATTTCGCCAGAGCGATCTTTGAGTTCGAGCTCGACCACCCCTTTTTCTTCCATCAGCTCAATGAGCTTTTTAATCTCGTCAATCTCCATAGTCCCTATCTCGTAGCTCGTTTATGTCGTTTTTTTGAGCGTCCCCACAACCGCCCGTAAGCCAAGCAGATAGCTGTCGACTCCAAAACCACAAATCTGTCCAACCGCCGCCCGAGCAATGTACGAATGATGGCGGAACTCTTCCCGTTTGTACAGATTCGAGAGGTGCACCTCGACAACGGGCAGTCCGACGGACAAAAGCGCGTCGAGCAGTGCTACACTCGTATGGGTATACGCTCCAGCGTTGATCACCAGCGCGTCACACTGTTCCCGCGCGGCCTGTATCTTATCAACCAGTTGCCCCTCATGGTTAGACTGAAAGATCTCGACCTCAATGCCGAGTTGAGCTGCCAGCGCAGCAATCTGAGCATTCAAATCCGCCAAGGTAATCGTACCGTAAATTTCCGGCTCGCGCAGACCTAACATATTGAGGTTAGGACCGTGAAGGACAAGGATGCGGATGGGTGCTTTTACTTCCATAGCAACGTTTATTAAAGATGGCCGAGTTTTGGGGCAAACACCAATAGAGTCAACGTGTTAGCACAGGTTGCGTACGTCTCTCAACAGCTGACCAGCTAGGCTGAGGGTCCCCGCAAAAAATCTCCTAAACGTCCCTCAGCTAAACGAATGTCTTCTTCATGCTTCAGCAAGAGATTGAGGCTCCGCTTGACGGCCTGCACATCCAGCTCTTTAACCCCAAGGGCAAGCAGGGCACGTGCCCAATCCAGTGTTTCTGCAATACTCGGGGCTTTCTTTACATCGAGTTTCCGCAAGTTGTTCACGAAACGTGCCACCTGTCTTCGCAAGTTCTCATCCAGATTGGCGACCTTGAGAGCTATAATCTTGGCCTCCATCTCAACCCCTGGGAAATCGATATATAAGTGGAGACAGCGCCGCTTGAGCGCTTCTGAAAGCTCTCTCACCCGGTTGGAGGTAAGAATCACGACTGGGCGATGCACGGCGCGCACTGTTCCAAGCTCCGGAATACTCACCTGGAAATCACTCAGCAGTTCAAGTAAAAAGGCTTCAAATTCCTCGTCTGCTTTATCCACCTCATCTATCAACAATACCACTTTTTGTCGGGCGCTAATCGCTTGCAGTAGAGGCCGCTTAAGCAGATAGTCCTGAGAAAAAATATGTTCCGAGGCGCCCTCCCAACTAAGAGCCTGGGCAGTATCGGTTTGAATCCGAAGCAGCTGTTTCTGATAATTCCACTCGTATAACGCCTTTGACTCATCAAGCCCTTCATAACACTGCAGGCGGATCAAATCGGTCTGCAGCAGCTCAGCCAGGACCTTGGCAATCTCGGTCTTGCCGACCCCGGCCGGCCCTTCAACAAGCAGTGGCTTTTCTAACACCAGTGCAAGATAGACGGCGGTCTCGACTTTCGGAACGGTGAGATACTTACACAGCCTGAGTCCGTCCTGGATATAGTCGAGAGTAATCTCCATACACATTATTTTCCGAGCAGGAAGGCAAAAAGAAAGTCTAAGATATTTAAGGATGTGTACGGGAAATTTTTGAAACCGATCGGAGCTTACTTTTCCAAAAAGTCACAGCGAATGCGACTATGGTATCTCAATGACCATTCCGTCATGCGTACATTCGATCGACACTTCGTTCAGACGCTCAAGCACTTCACGCCCGATATGACTCAACACCAACCGCTTGCAGCCCAGGCGGTGCTGCTCCTGAGCGATCTTGGGATAACTAATGTGGAAAGAGGCCTCAGTTTTAAAGTAACAACACTCGCACACAAAGAGATCGGTTCCTTGAGAGTAACGGACTAAATCTTCATTCCAACCACAGTCGCCTGAGTACAAAATTGCGTGGCCTTCAGCCTCCACGCGATACCCAAGGGAGATATCTTGCTCTTGATGAGGTACCCGGAAAGGAAAGAGCTGGACGCCGTGGACAACAGCAGCCTGCCCCGGCGTCAGTTCCTGAAACTGGATATCAAAACAACACGGCCTTTTCGCCAATTCGCGATACATTGCCTGATGGAGTGCTTGCACCCGTTCTTCGGTGCCTACCGGCCCAACTATGATCAGAGGTCGCGACCGGGGGGTTTCGTATAGATATTCGAGAAAGAGAAACGGCAGGCCGCCAAAGTGGTCCCCATGCAGATGACTGATCGCGACAAAGTCAATCCGTTCAGCGGGAATACCTAGGGATTTCAGGGCAAGCAGCGTTGTCGTACCGCAATCAAGCAGGAAACAAACTCCAGACGTTTCAACGAAGTAGCCACTGTGACGTCGTCCCCCGCTGCAGAACGCGTCTCCGGCGCCTAGCACTGTTACCCGCATGGGTTGCCTCGTGATACCAAGAACGACTTTGCTCCAAAAGGAAAAGCGGAGATATTCGCCGCCTTTGTATCTTTAGGTCACGTCCCCCAATAGTTCCCTTATGATGAGTACTATCGTGTTTGTTTTACTCAAACAAGGGTTCAAGGGTCCTCCCAGGCTCTGATCACACAAACCAGCCGGCCTGGTAGTTTTTGATCGCAGGGACGCGACGCAGCCACGCGTCGCGTCCCTGTTCCGGCTGAACCAGCCAGGACAAGGCGCTAATATCGCTGGCTTGACACTTCGGGCACTCAGCATGCGCTGCCCGTTCAAAAATCTCCTGGCACGTGTAGCACAAATACATACTTGCAATTGTCATCTGGCTGGCCTCCCTGCACTATATTATATCGTCGTGAGAAGACCAAAAGGGAGCAAAAGCAATAGAGACAAGCGCAGTCTCCTCTTCCTTTTCTTTATCGACTAGGAAAGCAGGATTTATAATTCCGACAACCAACGCTGTATGGGATGGTGCCCCTCCTCAGGGTAGGCCACCTCGTATGGTAGACCTCCTTATGCACGTGGCAGCTGGCACAACAGGTGGGACACTTCCTCCTTGGACTTCGAACACTACTGGAAATACCCCGCAGATAGTACTATGATGTCCCTTCACAGTTTATCTGTCTGAGGAGCGTTGCAACGGCCTAAGAATAACCCACCGGCCTGCCAGGCTCAGACACTACATATCAGAACGGCGCTCGCTTTCCTGTTTGATAATGTAAACACGAAAAGCGAAAGCGATCATCAAATCGTTACTTGTTTCGCTTTTCAGTTTTCCCTTATTAAGTGTGTGGACCGGGACAGGTGTTTCCCTATGGGCAAGAATCAGAGAAATAATTGCCAGGCACAACTCGAAGCCCTGCTACAGGACCGCATTCTATTGCTCGACGGGGCCATGGGCACCATGATCCAGTCCTACAAGCTGGAAGAAGCCGATTACCGTGGTGAACGCTTTGCCGATCACCCGTGTGATGTGAAAGGCAATAACGACCTGCTTACCTTAACTCAGCCGGACATCATCAAGACTATTCACACCGCCTACTTTGATGCTGGCGCTGATCTTGTCGGGACCAATACTTTTAACTCGACTTCCATAGCCATGGCCGACTACCAGATGGAAGACCTTGTATATGAACTCAATAAAACCGGTGCCGCCCTGGCACGTGTGGTAGCGGATAAATTCGAGGGGAAAAACGAGGCCAAACCACGCTTCGTGGTCGGTACACTTGGCCCCACCAATCGCACCGCCTCTATTTCACCAGATGTGAATAACCCTGGTTTTCGAAATGTCAGCTATGAAGAACTGGTCGAGACCTATAACGAGGCAATCCGAGGTCTGGTGGATGGCGGAGCCGACATATTACTCGTCGAAACCATCTTCGATACCCTGAATGCCAAGGCAGCACTATACGCTATCAGTCAGTACTTCGATGAACACAAAGTTCAGCTACCGATCATGATCTCCGGCACCATTACAGACCAATCCGGCCGGACCTTGACCGGGCAAACGACAGAGGCTTTCTGGAACTCGGTCAGGCATGCGAATCCGCTGACGATAGGCCTGAACTGTGCCTTGGGTCCCGAAGGCTTACGACAATATATTGAAGATCTTTCCAGCTTCTCATCGATCTATACTTCGGCCCATCCGAATGCTGGCCTGCCGAATGAATTCGGCGGCTATGATCTCGGCGCTGGCCCCATGGCCGAGCATATTAAAGAGTGGGCCGAATCCGGATTTTTAAACATTGTCGGTGGCTGTTGCGGTACCACGCCTGAGCATATCGCTGCCATAGGCAAGGTCATTCACGGCGTATCCCCACGCAAACGACCGGAGATCCCGACCTATCAGCGGCTGAGTGGACTAGAGGCCTTCAACATTACACCGGATACCAACTTTGTGAATGTCGGTGAACGTACCAATGTAGCCGGATCGCCCAGATTTTTAAAACTCGTGAAAGAAGACCAGGATCTGGAAGCAGCCCTAGCCATTGCCCGCCAACAGGTGGATAACGGTGCGCAGGTGATCGACATCTGCATGGACGAGGGCATGCTCGATTCCGAACAGCTCATGGCCGACTTTTTGAAACTCATTGCCAGCGAACCGGACATCTCACGCGTTCCGGTGATGATAGATTCCTCTAAGTGGACAGTGATCGAAGCGGGGCTACGTTGCGTGCAGGGAAAATGCATTGTGAATTCGATTTCCTTGAAAGAGGGTGAAGAAAAATTCATCGAATTCGCCAAACTCATTAAACGCTATGGCGCGGCCACGGTCGTTATGGCCTTTGATGAGAAAGGCCAAGCGGATACGACCGATCGTCGTTTAGAGGTATGCAAGCGATCGTATGACATCCTAGTGAATCAGGTCGGTTTTTCACCGGAAGACATCATCTTTGATCCGAATATTCTTACCGTTGCGACCGGCATGGCAGAGCATAATAACTATGCGGTCTCCTTCATCGAGGCGACGCGACTCATTAAAGAACACCTGCCGCATGCACTCGTCAGTGGTGGATTGAGTAATGTATCGTTCTCATTCCGTGGCAATAACCCGGTGCGTGAAGCCATGCATGCCGTGTTTCTGTATCACGCTATCCAGGCTGGTATGGACATGGGCATCGTCAATGCGGGCCAACTTGGCATCTATGATGAGATCCCAAAAGATCTGCTCGAATACATTGAAGATATATTACTCAATCGACGCGATGATGCCACTGATCGATTAGTAGACTTTGCCGAGACGGTCAAAGATGGAGGCAAGAAAGAAAAGAAAGTCGACCTTGAATGGCGAAACGATCCTGTCCAGGAACGTCTCTCGCATGCATTGGTAAAAGGCATCGCAGTATACATTGAAGAGGATACGGAAGAGGCACGGCAACAATATGATCGGGCGTTGCATGTCATAGAAGGGCCACTCATGGACGGCATGAATGTCGTCGGTGATCTGTTTGGTGCCGGCAAGATGTTTTTACCTCAGGTGGTAAAAAGTGCGCGCGTCATGAAAAAAGCGGTGGCCCATCTCCTGCCTTATATGGAAGCCGAAAAAGGCGATGCTGAAATAAAAAGCAACGGCAAGATCGTCATGGCGACAGTGAAAGGTGATGTGCATGACATCGGCAAAAATATTGTCGGTGTCGTATTACAATGTAATAACTTCGAAGTCATAGACCTCGGCGTTATGGTAGCGGCCCAAACTATCCTTGATACCGCCCGCGAACAAAGAGCCGACATCATCGGTTTAAGCGGACTCATCACGCCATCACTCGATGAGATGGTACATGTAGCAAAAGAAATGCAGCGGCAGGACTTTGCCCTGCCGCTCATGATTGGTGGTGCAACGACGTCACGGGCGCACACCGCAGTAAAGATCGACTCTAGCTATGAACATGCGGTGATTCATGTAAAAGATGCCTCTCGTGCGGTTGGGATATCAACGCGACTGTTAAACGTTGATATGAAAAGAGAACTCAACGAAGAGATCCAGCAAGATTATGACGTAGTACGTGAACGGCATGCGGCAAAACAAGCAAAAACGACCTGGCTCACACTTGATCAAGCCAGAGCTAACCGTGTAGCCATCGATTGGGATGACTATACACCACCCGTACCACATAAACTGGGGACAGAAATTTTCGATGACTACCCATTGGGTGAGCTGGCCGAATATTTTGACTGGACACCACTCTTTATTGCATGGGAACTTGCAGGCAAATTTCCACAAATATTATGTGACGACGTGGTCGGCCAGGAAGCAAGCAAACTCTACGACGACGCGCGCCAGATGCTCGCAAAAATAATTGATGACCAATGGTTCAGCGCAAAAGGAATATTCGGTTTGTTCCCGGCAAATTCGATTGGCCATGACGACATTATTGTCCATGGATATACAGCTGCCACGGGTACGGAAATGTACAAAAGAGGCGGAGGTATACTCACTACGTTGCATACAGTCCGGCAACAAACACCAAAAGCAGCCGGTCAGCCGAACTATGCGCTGGCGGATTTCATTGCACCGGAAGAAACGCATGTACGTGACTACATCGGTACGTTTGCGGTTGCAGCTGGTTTCGGCATGCAAGAAAAGTTGGAACAGTTTGAAAACGATCATGATGACTACAGCGCCATTATGCTCAAAGCCTTAGCCGATCGTTTTGCCGAAGCGTTTGCCGAACGCTTGCACCAGCGTATCCGAAAAGAGTACTGGGGGTATGCCCCGGATGAGGGATTCGATAATGAGGCTTTGATCACAGAAAAATACCAGGGGATCCGCCCCGCCCCCGGATATCCGGCTTGCCCGGACCATACCGAGAAAGCATTGATATGGGAGCTGCTTAAAGTCGAAGAAAATACGGGGATCACTTTGACAGAATCCTACGCCATGTTCCCCACAGCAGCGGTCAGCGGCTTCTACTTCTCACATCCGGAATCGAGATATTTTGGCGTAGGAAAGATAAATAAAGACCAAGTCAGAGATTACGCCCACAGAAAGAGCATGACTATAACCCAAGTTGAGAGATGGCTTTCCCCCAATTTGGGCTACGATACGGACGATGTAGGTTAAATCGCGGATCGACCTGGGTTATTTTAATGACGAGTTCCGCTATGACAAGACGCTGCAGAAGCGGAATTCAGAGACATTCCAGTAGTCCAAGAACGTCCCTGAGTTCCACACCAGCTACATCCGGCAGCACAGCGCACCTGTACATAGAACCGCAAGAGGCACGTGTAGGGTAGCTAGTCCCGCCTTGCCTAACACAGAAACATTCCTGGCCCTTGACTGTCACCCCTGTCTTTTGCTTCCCTGATCTTTGCATGAATCTGTTCAGCACCCAACTCACTTCCTTCCTGAATGAGCGGGAAACACGCCGTAATATCGGGGCGCTGCTTAAATTTTTCGCCTTTCTGATTGGTATTATCATTATCTTCTCGATCCTCTTCCACGTGATTATGTTGTACGTGGAAGGGCAGGACCATTCCTGGCTGACCGGGGTCTACTGGACCCTCACCGTGATGAGCACGCTCGGTTTTGGCGACATTACCTTCAGCAGCGATATTGGGCGGCTTTTCAGTATGGTGGTCCTGCTGTCTGGGATTGTCCTGTTGTTAATTGTCCTACCTTTTACCTTTATCCGGTTCTTCTACGCCCCCTGGCTCGAAGCCCAGGTGCGGCTCCAGGCCCCGCGTGAAGCTCCGCTCGACACACGTGGACACGTCGTGATCTGTGCCTATGATGCGATTGCGCCTGGTCTGATCGAGCGGCTGCAACTGCACGACATCCCCTACTTTGTCCTTGAACCTGACCCGACAGTCGCCGCGCGCATGTATGAAGACGGAATCTCCGTCATTGCCGGTGCGATCGATGGCCGCGAGACGTACGAAAAAGTCCGCGCTGCCCAGGCACGTTTGATCTTTGCGAACAGTGCGGACACCGTAAACACGAATATTACCCTCACCGTTCGAGAGGTTGCACCGGACGTTCCCATTATGGCAACGGTCGAGGACGAGGACTCGATTGATATTCTCGAACTGAGCGGCTGCCCGCATGTGCTCCCCCTTAAGCAGCGCTTGGGAGAGCGTCTCACGAACCGGATTAATACCGGCCATACCGAGGCTCATGTGATCGGCCACTTCCGGGATCTCCAGGTTGCCGAGTTTCCCGTCCGCAATACGCCCTTGGCCGGTCGGACCATCCGTGAGACCCGGCTGCGCGAGGTCATCGGTATCAATATTGTCGGGATTTGGGAGCGCGGTCGGTTGTTGCCGGTGTCTCCTGATACATCCCTGTCCAATACCAGTGTGATGATCGTTGTGGGCTCGGCAGAACAAATGCTTGAACTCAATACACTGCTCGTCATTTACGATACCAACTACAATCCGGTTATAGTCATCGGGGGGGGAAAGGTCGGGTGCGCCGCAACCCAGGCGCTGAAGCGCAAGGAGTTGCCGGTTCATTTGGTTGAGCATGACGAGCGCTTGCGGGAGCGGATCGAACACCTCCCGGACAGACTTTTCATCGGCGATGCGGCCGATCGAGAGGTGCTGATGCGAGCCGGAGTGCGAGATGCTCCCGCCGTACTCCTGACCACGAACGACGATGCGATGAACATCTACCTCACGGTTTACTGCCGCCGGCTCAATCCAGAGTTACACATCGTGAGCCGTATTACCTACGAAAGAAATCTCGAAGCCATCCACCGTGCTGGCGCAAACTTCGTCCTGAGCTACGCTTCGCTCGGTATTGAATACATCTTCTCTCTACTACAAAGTGGTGAGTTAGGAGTCCTAGGCGAGGGAGTTGAGTTATTCGCAGTGCCACTGCCGCCGATGTTGGTTGGATTAACCCTATCTGAAAGTGGTATCGGTACACGGACGGGGCTGAACGTCGTTGGCATTGAGCAGAACGGACACCTCGTCACGAACCCTCCTGCCTCTGCAACGCTTCTCGGGGGAAGCGAACTCATTATGCTGGGGAGTACACAGCAACATCACGCATTTACGGAGACGTTTAGCTAAATCAAACCATATACGTGCTCAGTAGTAGAGATACCGGATATACCAAGCATTCCAAGAGACGAACCGGCGCTCGACCCACTCTCGCTCCAAGGTGTCAAAGTAGGGCAGGAGATTGCAGCTCAACAAAAAACGTAAGAGGAGGACAACCCTAAAGAAGAGAAGTTCAGTAGAGATCAAAATCGGTAGGTATAGCGCACCTTGAACTGCGCTTCCCGGCCAACGGAGCGAAAACCGCCTTCCTCCTCGTCCAGCCAGCGCTGCTTAAAAACCAAAAAGAGATCATTGCCCGGCTCGATGATCCAGCGAATACGCGTACTCAGACCGAGCACGTCAGAAACGGTGTCGTATTGGACCAGGGTAAACCATGACAGATTGGGATTCAGAGCTAAATCCAGACGTACCCGGAAGAGGCGAACGACAAAATTCCCCTCAGGCAGCCGGACATCGTTTTGGCGGTATTCCGTACTCAAGAAGAGTCGTGGCCCAGGTTGAAAATTCAGCTGGGTACCCCAGCTATCACGCTTGCCACTATAAAAGTCGCCCCAGACATAGGTCAGACGTGCCGACACCTTGCGTTTATCTGCGGTTTCCGCCCGGATCAGATAACGTTGAAAGGTGTATCCATCAGGCCCAAGCGTCACGCCGTCGCTAATCTCAAAATCATCGGTTAAGCGCTCAAACTGCTCCCAGGTCCGAAACGAAAGTATGTCGCCGCTATTAAAGCGCCAATCGCAGGGGAAAACGATATTGCGGGTAAGGAGCTTATTCGTATCTTGGTCGGTAATATAATTACCGTCAAAGGCGCACGAGATTTGACGCGTTTTCCAGCGTTTCGGTCGTGGCGCCGCTCTTAAAAACCAGCCGAAACGCCGAATCCCTTTGCGCGGCACAAAACCCATAGTCGCGTCAAAATCCCTTTGCACCTCGCGATAGGTCCCGAATATTGACCAGGTGTCATTGGGCAGATTAATTTGACTGCCCCAGGCCCAGTTTTTGTTCGTGCCGGGGATAAAGCTTTTTTCCAAAAACGAAGAAAATGTCAAATTTTTATCACCCAAAAGTTTTGTCGTCTTATACAGAAAATCATTGCCGTACAGGCCGGTCGCAGCTCCATTCTCTGGCGTCCGCCTGGTGGCGATCATGCCGATGGAGGCGCTCTCACCAAGGTCACGTTTGACGCGAATGACACTGAAATTCTCACCAGGAATTGGATCGCGCTCTTGCGCCTGGACGCTAAGTATACCCAGGCGATACTTGCCGATGCGCCCGCTGAGTTTGCCACCGCCGATCAGATCGACCGTTTTACCGTCGTCAGCAATGCCAATGCGCCGACTAAAAAACGGAATAATCACTAACGGACCAGACGTTGCGGTGAGTCCATCAACAGAAAAATTCGACGCGTCCTCTAGAAAGAATTGTCGCTTCTCTGGAAAGAATAAAGAAAACCGCGTCAAGTTGACCAGCGCATCGTCAACTTCCGTTTCAGAAAAGTCTGTATTCATGGTCAGGCTCAGCGTGAGACCGGGAGTGAGCTTGTAGAACAAATCAAAGCCAGGCTTAAAAGACGCGGCATCACGTCGTACCTCGGTTGTTAAAAAAGGCGAAAAATCGAGGCCTAAGGCTTGAGAGATATCGTGCAGGCCAGTGAGTCGTCCGGCCACCGATACACGATTAAAGTCGAGTTTCTGGCGATAACCCGTCCACACCGTTTCTTCATTATTGCGCTTAATAATACGCTGTATATTGAAACCCCAAGTTGATTGTCCTTGGGCAAAGCTCAAGGTCTGGAATGGAATCGCGAATTCCGCCGTCCAGCCAGTTGGCGTTTGGTTGGTCTTCACATTCCAGATTCCATTCCAGTCTCGGTTCTCACTTTCACCCTGGTCACCAATGAGCTCATCCACCCGCGTACCGACGGAGTTCGTCTGAAATTTAAATGCGTTCCGATGGTCAAGAAATGTGTCAAACAGGAGAGTCACCCGATCATCAGCGGCCAGGTTGGAGTCCCGGTTAAACCGGGTAACGACAATCGCGCTTGGATCAGAGTCATGACAGGTCACGCCAATATAGAGCTGAAAGCGGGAGTAGAGTACGCGCACCTCGGTAGATTGGGAGGCGCGTTCGCCTTCGTCCGGCTCCCGTTGGCGGAAATCGTCAGCGACCTGTGCGGTTTGCCAGGCAGGTTCGTCCAGCCTGCCGTCAAGAATAATCGGTTCACTGATGGAGACAGCCCGCAGCTCAGGGGGCGAGGCGAAAACGGTCGGTACCACGGCGGGTAGGAAAAGACACAGGGTAGTATTGAGTAGAAAGAAAAGCCCCACAGCCGCCGCGTTCATAACCCTCCACTAGCCGGAAAATTAGCCCCAAAGTATTCGAATAAGATGACGATGCTATTACATGTACCATATACTCAACAGAGTTTCCGCCACAAAAGCAGGGGAGGATACATATGCCACTTGGAGCTCTCACCGCGACCTACTCCAGTCTTTCCGTCTCTCAACACAGGATTAGGATTACGGCCAACAACATCGCGAATGTCAATACCGACGGATTCAAAAAAAGCCAAACTGTTCTCTCAACTGTTCAGCCCCATGGTGTCAAAGGCGAAGTCGAACAGGTTGAGACAGCCGGGCCAAGCGCGCTAGAGCAAACGGCACAAGGTGAGCAATCTATAGAACGATCGAACGTCGATATCGGTGTAGAAATGGTCAATCTTCTGTCTGATCAGCGTGGGTATAAGGCAAGTTTACGAACGCTGAAGTCCGCAAATGAAATGGTGGGCATCCTACTTGACGTTGTCGCGGATGAGAAACAATAAGGGCACCAACACACGCATGCCCCTCCTCGGTCCCAGTCTTCTGACTTCCTGTTAGTGCCTATCCGAATAGCCATAGGCGCCCGGTTTTGTCATTCTGAGCGAAGCGAAGAATCTCTCCCCTAAGCGCGGAGGTCAGAGGTTTCGCGGAGTTTATCCTGAGCGCAATCGAAGCCTGTCCTGAGTAGGATCGAAGAGGGCTCAACACTGACACCGTGAAACCGCTATTCGGATAGCCTTTTAGTCGTCCTCTTTAAACAACGCATCACGCCAATCCAGCGCGGCACGCAGTCCTTTTTCTTTCCGAATCTGGTTAAACGCTTCCTGCTCCTCCGTTCGGGTGGTATCAAACATCACCACCAGATCAAGATTCTGGTAGATGCTGTTGAGAAAGCCCATATTTTCATACGCCCGGTTAATAGCGGCTTTGTTAAACTTCACCCCGACCCGGGAAATCTTGATGAGCTTCCGAGCCGTTCTCTCGCACTCTTTCATGAGCTGATCGTGGGCTACGACGCGGTTAATCATGCCCAGACGCTCAGCCTCCTGCGCTGAAATCATCTCTCCGGTCAGGAGCAGCTCCTTGGCCTTGGCAAAGCCGACACTAAATGGGGTGACCAATACCGGAGGCCCCGTGCCAAAACGAATCTCCGGCTCGCCTAAAACCGCCTGCCCGGAGGCAATCTTGATATCGCACAGTTGAGCCAGCTCGCAAGCGCCCGCCAACGCATAGCCGTTAATCGCGGCAATATACGGTTTGCCGGAATGCCAGATCTTGAGAAAGGTTTCAATATTCTGCTTGAGGTCTGACCGCCAACTATCGGCAGAACGCTCATACAGCTCGGGCTCGCCTTCCTGCGGCGCAATATTAAATCCGGCCGAAAACGCCCGGCCGGCTCCGGTCAGTATCACAACACGGACTTCGTCATCCGCCTCAATCGCGTCAAATGCCTGTGCTAACTCGGCCATGAGTTCCTTGCTGAGGGCATTCAGCTTGCTTGGTCGGTTAAGTGTGAGATAGCCGATCTGGTTCCTTTTCTCGAATATTAGGTTTTGATACGCCATGGTCTCAATCTCCCTGACTTCATGGGCTGTGTCTAATTAGTTTAACCGGTCTAACCCAACAGTAGAAGAAGATCAACGCGACGTTGTTAGATTATGAGTCCATACTCCCCCTCTTGCCGTCCCTGATAAAAATCTCAAGACTCGGGCGAAAAAAAGACGTTCATCAGTTATGCTGACTTCTGATCTTCTGCTCACTCGGACCGAGGGCCCCTATCTCTATCCACGTTATATTAGGGTTGACGCTCCACGTTTCACGAAGATGGCCCAGGAACTCATCGCCATCTGCGCCGACCATGAGGGCAAGCCTCGGCGCGAGCTGACCACTACCCTCAATCAGTATGCAGAAGACCGGACCGATTTTCGGATTCAGCGTGGTCTGGCCAAACTCTTACGCGACCATCGATGTGAGTTTGAGAAACACAGCATCGCCCCTTCGACTGAATTCCGCCGACGTCCGTTTGCCTTAGCCAACGAAAACCACCCTGTCGAGTTGCAGCCCGATCCCATACATCCCGTGACTAAGCGCCGACTGCTGGCCGAAATAGCGCGTGAGTATAAAGCCGAGCCTGAGCAAATCGCCTGGGCACTGTATGCCGACCTGGCTGAGAATCACATCCTCACCCGTTTTGACACACCCGACCCGCAGTGGCTACTCCCGCCTTATAACGTGGCACTCGCCTAAGCCCTGCCGTATCGCCGCATGTGGATGAAGGTGTCCGTCTTTCGCAGTATTTCCAGGCGCTACATGCAGCTCTTTACGTTCATAAAGTTTTATTAACTCATGCACGCGATCGAGGGCGATCTCGACGGCGGCTACGAAATCCTACTGGACAGGCCGGTCGGCATGTTTCGCTTTTCGCAGAATTATGGGCTGAAACCTGCCGGTATTACTCCTATATGCGCGCTGGAAAATGGAAGCCGAGATTGTGACCTCTGACGGCGAGCATCACTCTTTTCCGCTCGACGAGAGCGCCGACCTGGTCTCCCACCACCGCGACAGCACCATGTATCACTCCCTGCTCGAAAAAACCTTTGCCCAACGCTTTAGCGCTACTGATAGCGGCTGGCAGATTGAACACGAGGTAGCCGTTATCAACCTCGAGGAAACCGTTTGTATTTCGGACTTTGCCTTTCGGCATGCAGACGGACGGACGGCGTTGATGGAAATCGTCGGCTATTGGCGTCCTGAGTATCTAAAAAAAGATCATGATGCTGCGCCACTCGAGTCGCGACGACATGGTCGTTGCCGTGTCCGCCAATTTGAATCTGGGCGCAGAAGACTTCACCGACGTGCCCGGCGGTGTGTTTTTTTTAAGAATCGGATCAACC
>CAZXFE010000047.1:0-18009 GCA_964639795.1 uncultured Enterobacteriaceae bacterium
CTGCTGTGGGCTGGCTCCAGTACAAAGCCGATGTCTTATCGTGAGACACACGATGTCCCGGAGATGGACTTAGGTTGGTAAAGAAGAAAGTGGGACAAAGGGCCAAAATTACAGACCGATCTGGTTCTGCACCAATGTCCCTCTTTGTGCAGATGCCGGGCTGAACGCTTATGCCACGGCGCGAAGTTTCTTGCCGCCTCCGCGCGAGGAATTTCTCACCCCATCATTATCCGGCAGATGTTCTGCGATGTTCGTCTTTCCGTAGCGCGAGCCTGGGAATAAGGAGCGAATCGCAAACGCAACTTGCCCCATAAGGCGCTTGACCCCAACCGTCTTTTCAACCTGACAGATCGGTTCTAGGCGGACCATCGCTCCATTCGATTTTTTGCATACTTGCATGAAAAACTGTTGTTTTTTGCCCGGCTCGATGACGAGCGCTTCTAGTAATAGTTTGGTGCACTCGGTATTAATGTAGTACTCACTGACGCGTTTAATCCCATCCGGATCGCGCAGAAACATCTCTGGCCGACGGATAATGATTTGGCGCAGATCAATCGTCCCTTGGATCGTCACATTTGGCATAAGCCTTCTCCTTATTACAAATCCTTTTCTGGAAGCACGTTTCCCCTCTCCTGTCGTGTTCCAGATTCTGGTCTTACAGGGCCGGGCCGCTTACCCTCCGCAAACGCTGAGTACATGTTATTTACCTGGCCCCGGTAATGTGGTCAAGTCTTAAAAGGGAAGAAACACCAGCTGTACAAAAGAGGATGAGCAGAGGGTCTACTTTACAGATTGTCAGAGTGCAAGTTATATGCTCGTATACGAGTACTAAAAGGTAGCTGAGGAGAGGCAGAGTATGTTTTCCGTACCTTCACGCGCTCCCGACCATAAAAG
Source organism: uncultured Enterobacteriaceae bacterium (assembly GCA_964639795.1). Classification (GTDB taxonomy): domain Bacteria; phylum Desulfobacterota; class Binatia; order Bin18; family Bin18; genus Bin18. The sequence continues at coordinate 895 of CAZXFE010000047.1, forward strand.
TCGCCATATCGCATCGATCAGAGAGGCGATCGAAGAAATTCGGGCCGGCCGGATGATTATTCTCATGGACGATGAGGACAGAGAGAACGAGGGCGATCTCTATATGGCGGCCGAGAAGGTCACGCCTGATGCGATCAATTTTATGGCTACATATGGCCGAGGGCTGATTTGTATGCCCATGGCGGAAGACCGTATTGACGCGCTTGGACTGCCGATGATGGTGGCCAAGAATACGGCTCCACTTGGGACTGCGTTTACTGTGTCTTTTGATGCAGGAAAAGGTGTGACACGTGGGATCTCGGCTGAAGATCGGGCGACGACTATTTTGGCGGCTACCCGACATGACGCCCGACCAGAGGATTTTGTTGTGCCTGGGCATGTGTTTCCGCTACGTGCCCGGCGTGGGGGAGTGCTGGTTCGCACTGGGCAAACTGAAGGGTCGGTTGATTTGTCCCGTCTGGCCGGACTAGATCCATCCGGTATTATTTGTGAAATCATGCGCGAGGACGGAACCATGGCCCGTCTTCCCGATTTGGAAGAATTTGCGATTGAGCATGGGATCAAAATCGCGACTATCGCAGATCTCATTCATTATCGACTGCAGAATGATTCGTTGGTGCATCGTGTTGCGGAGGCGCGTATGCCGACCCGTTATGGTGGAGATTTTACGGGTTATGTCTACACGAGTGATGTGGATGAAGCCGAACATTTTGTCTTGGTAAAAGGCGACATCAATCCGGACGAACCCGTTCTCGTTCGACCTCATGCCGAGTATGTGCCTGGGGATGTTTTTGGCTACACGTACGGCAATACGAGTGCGCTTCTACAGCAATCCATGACGATGATGGCTGCTGAAGGCAGGGGGGTGATTCTCTACCTCCGACAGGGCGGACAAGGGGAGCAGCTTTTTCGAGATACAAGCCGAGTCAGCAGAGGGTCAGGAGGCGGCTCAACTCAGGCGAGCACCAGCCCGGGCTCGCAGCTGCGCGATTTTCGTGATTACGGAATCGGCGCGCAAATCTTGCGCGATCTAGGGGTCCGGAAAATGCGGTTGTTGACCAATTCTCCGCGCCGCTTAATCAGCTTGCCCGGCTATGGGCTTGAGGTCGTTGAGACCGTTCCTCTCGATCTCCATTCGAAAAAGGGAGCTACTGCTACAAAAAAGAAGAGTACTGCTCAGACGCCCGCCTCGGCATAATCCCAACTCCATGATTCCATCTGAGATGCCGTCTGATGTCCTGGTAAAGGCGACTGCCGCTCGAAACACCGTCCGAGCGCTGGCAGCGGTAACGACCGGCGTAGCAGACGAAGCGCGCTTACGTCACCATACTGCCCCTACGGCAACCGCAGCGCTTGGACGGACAATGACCGCTGGGCTCTTGCTCGGCGGTATGATGAAGGAAGATGGGCAACTGTCTATCCAGTTTATGGGTAACGGACCTTTGCAAGGACTTGTGATAGACGCGAATGCACGAGGTGAGGTGCGCGGATTCGTCTACCAACCGCGTGCACATCTTCCGGTTCGGAATGGCAAGCTTGACGTTGGTGGTGTTGTTGGAAAAGGGACGATGGCCGTGATGCGTAGACAGCGCTGGGATAAAGAACCGTACCGATCTGTTTTGCCTATTGTTTCAGGAGAAATAGGACAAGATATTGCAAATTACTTGCTCACGTCTGAGCAGGTGCCTTCGGCGGTCAGTTTAGGTGTATTTGTCCAGCCGGATGAAACCGTGACTGCTGCCGGTGGCTTCATCATCCAGGCCATGCCTGGTGCGGATGATACCAGGCTGGCTGACATTGAAGAAGCTGTTGCAAACGCGAGACCTGTGAGCCAGATGGTTCGTGACGGATTGACACCGTGGCAAATACTCAGCCATGTGCTTGAGAAGTTTGAGCCACAATGTATGGATCAAATGCCGGTCCGGTTTACTTGTCATTGCTCGCGCGAACGTGTCCTGGGTATTATTGTCGCACTTGGTTTGCAAGAGGTTGAAGCGCTTCTTGAGAAGGAAGATGACATTTCCGTGGCATGTGAATTCTGTGCCGAGCAGTATTCGTTTGAGCCGCAAGAGGCTCGGACAGTTCTGGCTGAGGCGGGCAGTTAGGAGGACAGACCTTAATCTTGCTAGGTGCCAGCGCAAAGATCGCGCCAGTTTCCTTAGCTCCATGTGCCTAGACCACTTGCTTGGCTTAAAGTATAGGTATCTCCCTTAGGACGGAGATTCGATGCTTCTGTCGAAGACACGACTCATGGCTCTGTATTATCGATATTAGTCGTGACCCCCACCGTTTGGCGAAAGTTCACGTCGGCGAGCGTGCCGTAAGCCTCATTTTCCGCGTCATAGGCTTCTAAGGAAATAAATGTCTTTTTGGTATCTGAGCTCATATGGGCACAGTAAGACTGATCTCGGTATATGGAAAACCGCGGGATAGCCATGGCGGCCAGTATGCCGATGATCGCGACGACCACAAGGAGTTCTATGAGTGTAAATCCCTTCTCGCTCGCCATAAGCTTAATGCCTCCCTGGTTTCTTTAGGTATCGGAACCAGACAGTGTTTTGTTAATCCGGTGTTCGGCAAGGGCTATGCCGGAAAGGGGGGTTGAGGGAGTAGAAATTTCGATAGATACGGATGGGAGATCGGTTCAATCCCTCAATAAAAAAGGCCCTAACCGTCCTGACCTCGTTTGTGAATTTCCGGTGACAAGAAAGAGGAGGGGCAGGGGTTTGTATCCGACGAACTGAGGGATAGCAACGGCGACTAAGATACCGATACTGGCAACGACGGTTAGCAGCTCGGTTAATGTAAAATCTTTTTCTTTCTTTTTGATCATGGTGTTCCTCACCAAAGTGGAGTGTGTGGTACTAGGAAAGGCGGTGATGCGCCTTGTCCGGAGGACCGCTTTCTTGTCGTATTTTCTCTTGCATGAAAACTCCTCACATAGTGAATGAATGCATTGCGTAGGAAGTGAATAGAGCAGCACGTGTAGCAGGCATCACTTGTTGAGGGGAAAATATCTTGACAAGTAAAGCCATTAGGGGTTCCTGTTTTTTCTCGTTGATGTGCGAAGAGTCGGAGATTTCAGCAGTAGTCAAAAAATATCGCGAGTGACAAATTGTGTCATTAATCATGGCTCATGTCGTCTCCTCGGCTTCGTAGGTTCTATAGGTATGAAGAGGTGTTTTTTTGAGAGAGCGAAAAAACCACAATGATTTTCAGGGAGCAGAACGGGCAAAGGAAGAAAGGAGAAATATAGGGCGTCGAGGGTGTCCAAAAAGACCATTCTAGGCGCAGCCCGGCTGCAAGCAGCGTGGGTCGCGCCACTTTCGCACTGGCTTTGGACACAGAGACACTTATTAGGCTCCCTCTTAGTCAGTCCATATATCCGCAAACGATCGCGCAGAGAGCGGTGATTTATCCCTAACGCTTCAGCCGCTCTTTTTTGCACGCCTCCCGACTGGTCCGGAGCCGCACGTAATATGCGCCGCTGGTATTCTTCGAGTTCTGCATCAAGACTGACCTTTGTGTGGAAAAAATTGAGCGGTGACTGTGTTGAGATGGATTGGTCTGGAAGGCCGGAGCCTCGAGAGGCAGTCTAAGTTGACAAGGTGTGCCCCAAGCGGGCCATCGTTTTGCTTTTGGGCTTCACAGGCTTCCCCCGGCCGTTCTGGGGTAAAATAGCCTTTACGACCAAGCAACCCACCTAAGCGAGTAGCCATACCATACTACTGTGCCCCCGCTCTCGCGATTTCTTCACTCAGAGAAAAAGTCGGCAGAAATGCAGAGAAATTAAGCTGAACGGCAAGGAGGCGGGTGCACTGGAAAGGTGTTCACGAAGAGTCATGGAGCGCATACGAGAGTGCACGTGACATCACGCGTAGTGGGGCCGGTTGTTGAGTCCAGAGTTCGAACGCAAGGACGCCTTGATGCAACAACATGCGACGTCCGTCAAGTGTCCCACGCTGAGCCTGGGATGCACGTTGTAAAAAGAGCGTGGGCTCCGGTTGGTAGACAAGGTCATAAAAGAGACAGCTGCGTGGACTCGCCCCGTAGTCGAGAGGCGGGAATGGTACGCCGTGAAGGCCGAGTGGAATGCTGTTCACGACTAAAGCAGCACGTTTGAGGAGGGCGTCATCACCGAGTCTATCTAGCGAGGCCGTATGGATGCTGGTTTCTCCCAGAGACTGATAGGCCTGGGCGAGCTTTTCGGCATGGGCTTGGGTACGATTCACGATTGTAATCTGCGCACTGCCAGTCCGAACGAGTGCGACTAAGACCGCGCGCGCCGCCCCTCCGGCTCCAATCAGGACGACCTCGCGACCCTGAAGCGAAAGCTTGCGCTCTTTAAGGGACAGGAAAAATCCACGGCTATCCGTATTCTCTCCATAAAGGTTACCTTGATGATTGATGACGGTGTTCACGGCTCCACACAGCTTTGCTTCTGTGCTGAGGCCGTCAAGATAACGAAGAATACCCTCTTTGTGCGGTACGGTCACATTGATACCGACCAAATTTAGGCTACGGATGCTCTGTGTTGCTTTTCCAAGATCAGACGGGTGGACCAAAAATGGGATATAGATATACGGCAATCCGAGTGACCGGAACGCGGCATTATGCATGGCCGGTGATCGTGTATGGGCAATCGGATGCCCAAATATTCCGACTACGCGGGTTTTTCCGCTCACTGCATGTGCGCGCATGGGGCAAATCCAAAAAGTGTATACTACATACCCGGAAAGTTGATAATGCTGGTCGCCACGGCGGTTATGGGCCAGGGATAACGATGGATGTTGAGGTCGGTTGCTTCCGGGAAGGTCTCTACCCTTTTACTTCCTGCGCCTTCTAGGCCGCCTGTTCCTTGAGTAATGCATGCGCTGCTGCCAGGCGGGCAATAGGAACACGATAAGGCGAGCAAGATACATAGTCTAAGCCTATATCATGAAAGAATTCGATTGAGGCCGGATCCCCTCCATGTTCACCGCAAATGCCGATTTTTAATCCCTCTCGGATGGCGCGTCCCTTTTTGACTGCGAGTTCGATGAGCTGACCTACGCCATCTTGGTCAAGTGTCGCAAATGGGTCTTGTGGGAAAATGCCTTGTGCGACATAGTCGGGAAGAAATCTCCCGGAATCATCACGGCTTAAACCCAGTGTCATTTGGGTCAGGTCGTTTGTCCCAAATGAAAAGAAGTCGGCCACTTCGGCAATGTGGTCAGCCCGTAGCGCCGCCCGAGGTACTTCAATCATTGTTCCAATCGTATAATGCGGGGTCGCACCCTGGGCTGCCATGACTCCAGCGCAAACATGAGCGATACGCTTGCGTAAGATTTCGAGTTCGCGCCGGTGGCCAACAAGTGGCACCATGATTTCAGGTTGAACCTCGATCCCTTCCCGGGTGAGTTCACACGCGGCTTCCATGATCGCTTGTACTTGGGCTTCATAAATTTCTGGAAACGTAATTCCCAACCGACAGCCACGATGTCCCAGCATCGGGTTCAACTCGTGTAAGACGTTGCGTTTGGTCCGTAACCGCTCTGTCGAAACGCTGAGTTTTTTTGCGAGATCCTCAAGTTCCTGGTCCGTCTGAGGCAGGAATTCATGCAAGGGTGGATCGAACAGGCGGATGGTTACTGGAAGGCCTTCCATCATACGTAGCATGCCGACAAAGTCCGCTCTTTGCATCGGAACAATCTTCTCTAGTGCGCGGACACGCCCGGTAGTGTCATCGGCAAGAATCATTTCTCGCACGGCATCGATCCGGTCTCCCTCGAAGAACATATGCTCCGTTCGACACAGACCTATACCCTCCGCGCCAAAGGCGCGTGCAACCTGGGCATCATGCGGGCTGTCGGCATTCGCTCGCACGCGCAGGCGCCGCGTGCGATCCGCCCAAGTCATTATTGCCTTAAATGCCGGACTTTCAATTTTCGGTGCGCTGGTTGGAACCTCGCCGCGGAAAACTTCTCCTGTTGACCCGTCGAGGGTGATAAAGTCGCCGAATCGGACGACCTCGTCTCGCCCTCGGACACGAAACACTTGCTGGGCATAATCGATTTCCAGTGCCTCACAGCCGACAACGGCACACTTCCCCATGCCGCGGCTGACAAGTGCGGCGTGAGAGCTGGCGCCGCCGCGTACGGTGAGGATACCCTCTGCAGCATGCATACCGTTTATATCTTCGGGTGAGGTTTCAAGACGGACGAGGATGACCTGGCGGCCGGCTGTGGCCGCAGTCTCGGCATCTTCGGCAGAAAACACGACCTCTCCGCTAACTGCTCCAGGAGAGGCGGGCAGACCTCGGGCAATCGGATCTTTGGGCGCATCCGGATCTAGAATGGGATGTAAGAGCTGAGCGAGCTGAGCCGGAGCAACGCGCAGGATCGCGGTTTCCTCATCAATGCGCCCTTCGTAGACCATATCAACTGCGATTTGTACTGCAGCCGCCGCCGTGCGCTTCGCGGTCCGAGTTTGGAGCATCCACAGTTGTCCGTTCTCGGCGGTAAACTCAATATCTTGGGCGTCGTTATAGTGGGACTCCAGCGTGTGTGCCACCGCCTGGAGTTGCTCGAAACAGTCCGGCAGCTGTTCTTCCAAAGCCGGATAGCGCTCTTTCCGTTCTTCTTCGGAGCGGCCTTCGCGTTGGGCGCGCTGTCGCGAAGCGGACAGCGTAATTTGCTGCGGGTTCCGAATACCGGCAACAACATCCTCTCCCTGTGCATTAATGAGAAAATCCCCATTCAGCTCTTTTGCTCCGGTTGAGAGATCTCGGGTAAACGCGACTCCCGTAGCGCAATTCTCTCCTAGGTTACCAAAAACCATGGTCTGAATCGTGACCGCTGTGCCCCATTCAGCCGGGATATTTTCGATTTTCCGGTACGTGACCGCCCGCGCATTATTCCATGAGCCAAAAACCGCACCGATCGCTCCCCAGAGCTGATCATACGGGTCGTCGGGAAACGGGAGCCCGAGTCGTTCTTTGATCAGGTTTTTGAACGCTGTCACAAGATCGTGCAAATCCTCGGCGGTCAATTGTGTATCGAGTTCGATACCCTTGGCAGCCTTTTTCCTTTCAATGATTTGCTCAAACGGATCGTGGTCCGCCTTTGATTCGGGTTTCAGCCCAAGAACAACGTTTCCGTACATCTGGACAAAGCGGCGGTAGCAGTCGTAGGCAAAGCGCGGACTCCCAGACTGCTTAATCAGGCCTTCGACTGCCTTGTCATTAACGCCCAGGTTGAGAACCGTATCCATCATGCCGGGCATGGAGACCCGCGCGCCAGAGCGGATCGACAACAAGAGTGGATTTGTGGCACTCCCAAAGCGCCGTCCGATGATCTTTTCGATCCGTCTCAGCCCAGTACGTACCTGCTGGGAGAGTTCAGGTGGGTAGGTGTGTCCATAGGCATAATAGTGGCTGCAGACCTCCGTCGTGAGAGTCATACCTGGGGGGACCGGTAGTCCTAGGCCTGCCATTTCCCCGAGGTTGGCTCCTTTGCCACCGAGTAACCAATTGAGACTAGCGTTTCCGTCGGCTTGTCCACCACCAAAAGAGTAGACGTAGCCCTTGCGGCGCAGTCGTTTTTGTTTCCCTTCCATTGCGTTCATCTTTTGATTAGCCATACGTGGTATCTATTACATCAGAAACACTGCGTACAAACCGCCTCCGACGAGAAAAAAGGGTATGCCTGCAATCCCCTGCAAGGGTTCATCGTAACAAAAGGCAGGCAAGGAAAAAACTGGGCTGTGTGACAATGTGTGAAAAAGATTGTCGACCGAGTCGTGCGTAGCCTGGGGTTGAGACGAGGCTCTTACCCTTCGAGGCGTCCGGCCAGTTCGGCGACGAGTCGGTCAATCGGGAGCCGGATCTGTTCGGTCGAGTCTCGATCACGCAGCGTGACCGTCTGATCCTCCATTGTTTGGTGATCAACCGTGATCCCAAAGGGTGTTCCGACTTCGTCCTGCCGACGGTAGCGACGACCGATAGAGCCGGCCTGATCGTAGAAAACGGCAAAATGCTGCTGGAGGACATCCCGAATTTCTTGCGCCTTTTCCGGATGCCCTTTTTTGCGTAAAAGCGGGAAAATGCCAACTTTTATAGGTGCCAGTTTTGGATGCAAACGCAGAACAATGCGCTCCTCTTTGTCCTGGACGTCTTCGTCATAGGCGTCAAGGAGAACAACGAGCAGAATCCGGTCAACGCCGACAGCCGGCTCGATGACGTAGGGCAGATAGCGTTCTCGCGTTTCTTCATCAAAAAAGCGTAGATCCTTGCCGCTCGATTCGGCGTGTCGGCCCAGATCAAAGTCCGTTCGGTTGGCAATGCCTTCGAGTTCTTGCCAACCAAAAGGATAGTGATACTCGATATCCGAGCACGCTTTGGCATAATGAGCGAGCTCCTCTTTTTCATAGTGGTAGAAACGCAGATTCGCCGCTTTCACGCCAAGGCGATCGCTATACCAATTGATGCGTTGCTCACGCCAATAGTCAAACCATTCGTCATCCGTGCCAGGCTTGACGAAAAACTCCATTTCCATCTGCTCGAATTCGCGTGTCCGGAAGATGAAATTACCGGGCGTAATCTCATTCCGAAACGACTTGCCTGTTTGAGCGATGCCGAAGGGCGGCTTCATGCGGCTCGACTGCTGAACATTCTGGAAATTGACAAACATGCCCTGTGCTGTTTCAGGCCGGAGAAAGGCCACGGCCGCGTCATCCTCGACCGGGCCGACAAACGTTTTGAACATGAGGTTAAACTGCCGGGCGTCAGTGAAATCGCACTCCATTTTCTTGGGGCAGGCACGGTCTTCCAGCATTGGGATATGATCAGCGCGAAAACGGCGTTTGCACACACGACAGTCAACCATTGGATCGGAGAATCCCTCTATATGCCCCGAGGCTTGCCATACCTCCGGATGCATGAGAACCGAACTTTCGATCCCGACAACATTTTCCCGTGTCGTGACCATATAGTGCCACCATGCGTCCCGTACGTTACGCTTGAGTTCAACCCCGAGCGGTCCGTAATCCCACGTACTGGCAAACCCGCCGTATATCTCACTCGAGGGATACACAAACCCACGTCGCTTGCTCAGATTAACCACATTTTCCATTGAGACAGGCATAGCGCGAAGCCCTATCACCCTGTCTGAGGATCGTCAATGGAAGCGTGGGAGAAGACGTTCATTTGATCAAGAAAAGCCGCTGATTTGAGTGGTCGTGGCAAATGCTGAGAAAGGAGACGAGAAACCAGAGCGCGCGTTTCTTGGGACGCACGCGGGGAAATATCGGGAAAAGGGAATACTGGCTGTTCGCACGCGAGCCAGACCTGGAATAACATAAGGGTCTCAGTTGAAAGCCGAAATGTCGCTCCGGCTAGGGCCGTGCACTGCGGGCAGACGAGCCCGCTCAGACTGGGAGAAAAGGCGAGGGCGTGATCGTCATGCGTCAGGGCGGTGCCGCAAACCTGACAGTCTGTCATATTTGGGGCGTAACCCACTTCAATGAGCAGCCGAAGCTCAAAAGCCGGCAAAAAAAGGGCAGGCATGATGGAGCGGTCTTCAAGCGCAGACAGGCTGTGGAGGAGAAGTAGGTACATTTCCTGACCAGCCTCGCGCCCGGCAACCATGACGTCAGTGAGCTCGGCCATATAGCTGGCGCAGGCAAATTTTTCCAGGTCTTGACCCGGACTGCGAAAGGTTTGCAACCAATCGCAGCCTAAAATAAAGGCCAATCCGTCGGATCGGCTCGGCCGGAATCGAAGTGCGACATGTGTGAAGAGCTCAAGAACATTGACAAAACGACGACGTGAGCGCTTCGCCCCTTTCGCAATTCCGGTGATTTTCCCCCAGTCTTGGGTGAGAAATGTTACAATCTTGTCTGAGTCCCCGTGCGCTCGAGTACGGAGGACAATGGCACGGGTACGCTCTTCTTGCATTTTTTCCTTGACAGTCTGCCGGGCGATTCTTACATTTTCTGCAGTTTTTCGCCCTTCTTACCATGAATATGTAATAAATATAAGAAAGTGCGAGATACGGAAAACCTTACAGGTGATACAGCTTCACAACAAATGAGGGAAAGTATGGAAAATCCAGAGAGCGTTCAATCTGAAACGCCACAAGAACAAGGGAAAGAACAAACATCTGACGACACTCTGTCTGAGAAGGCTGCAGACCAAGCGGATCAACAGACCCAGAAGACTCAGGAGGCTGAGGGGGATATTACGACACTGCAGGCTAAACTTGAAGAAAAAACAGCAGAAGCGCAGGCGAATTACGACCTTTTTGTTCGAGAAAGAGCTGAACTCGAAAATTTTAAACGTCGAATGCAGCGCGAGAAGAGTGAGGCACTTCGCTTTGCTACTGAGCCACTTGTCCGCGATGTCCTGCCGCTGGTCGATAACCTTGAGCGGGCGATGAAACATAGCGAAGGGAACGAGAATGGCCAGGGGCTGGTCGAAGGAGTGGAATTGGTATTGCATTCGTTTCTTGAAGCGTTGGAGAAGCATGGTGTGTGTCGTGTGAAGGCAAAGGATGAAATCTTTGATCCGACAAAGCATCAAGCGGTGGCCCAAGTTGAAAACGCACAACTCGCCCCAAGCACCGTGATTGATGAGCATCAGCCTGGTTACCAACTCCATGAGCGGCTGCTGAGACCGGCCATGGTCACCGTCTCAAAGGCCCCTTCAAGGCAGCACCGCGAAGAGGAAGAAAAATCAGAGTCGTAACGGTTGCCAACGGCTTCGGTGATGATTAACTAGTGCTTTATGCTAGGACGCGGCAGCCGCCGCGTCCGACATGAAGGAGGCCGGGTATGGGAAAGGTAATTGGGATTGATTTGGGAACAACCAACTCCGTTGTCGCAGTCATGGAAGGCGGCGAGCCCACAGTCATCACGAACGCTGAGGGGAACCGCACGACTCCCTCTGTTGTGGCTTTTACCGACAGTGGAGAACGGTTAGTCGGTCAGATTGCCAGACGGCAAGCTGTCACTAATCCGGAAAATACGATTTTTTCAATCAAACGACTGATCGGCCATCGCTTCGAGGATGCGGAAGTAGAGAGAGCCCATCACTTGTTACCCTACAAAGTAGTCAAATCGGAGAATGGGGACGCCTGGGTCGAAAGTCGCGACACGCAGTATAGCCCTCCCGAAATTTCTGCATTTACGCTGCAAAAGATGAAACAAACGGCTGAGGATTATCTTGGTGAGGCCGTCTCTGACGCGGTGGTGACTGTTCCCGCCTATTTCAACGACTCGCAGCGGCAGGCGACAAAGGACGCGGGCCGTATTGCCGGGCTCAATGTAAAGCGGATTATTAACGAGCCGACTGCCGCGTCGCTGGCCTATGGCCTCGATAAGAAGAAGGACGAGAAGATCGTCGTATTTGACCTTGGCGGTGGGACTTTTGACATCTCTATCCTTGAAGTTGGGGATGGGGTGTTTGAGGTCAAGGCGACGAATGGAGACACCTTTCTCGGCGGTGATGATTTCGATCAAAGGATTATCGATTATCTTGCTGATGAGTTTAAAAAAGACCAAGGTGTGGATTTGCGCACAGACCGGATGGCCCTGCAACGTCTGAGAGAAGCTGGCGAGAAGGCAAAGTGCGAACTGTCGTCCTCAATGGAGACGGAAATCAATTTGCCCTTTATTACTGCGGATCAGAGTGGGCCAAAACATTTGACCATGAAGCTTACCCGAGCCAAATTGGAAGCTTTGTGTACGGATCTGCTTGACCGTCTCGACTCCCCAAGCACAACGGCACTCAAGGATGCTGGACTGTCCATACAACAGATAGATGAAATTGTATTGGTCGGCGGGATGACACGGATGCCCGCAGTCCAAGAGCGAGTCGCAAAGATTTTTGGCAAAGAGCCACATAAGGGTGTCAACCCGGATGAGGTGGTTGCCATAGGCGCGGCGATCCAAGGCGCCGTACTGACTGGTGATGTCAAAGACGTCTTACTTCTGGATGTCACGCCCTTGTCTTTGGGCATTGAGACGCTGGGTGGAGTGTTTACCCGACTGATCGAAAAGAACCTCACAATCCCGACTAAGAAGAATCAGGTCTTTTCAACTGCTGCTGACAGTCAAACCGCGGTGACTATTCGGGTACATCAAGGTGAACGGGAAATGGCCATAGACAATAAATTGTTGGGCCAGTTTGATCTCGTGGGCATTCCGCCCGCAGCGCGCGGCATTCCCCAGATCGAGGTCACTTTTGACATTGATGCTAACGGGATTGTTCACGTCAACGCTAAAGATCTCGGTACTGGGAAAGAACAATCTATTCAGATTACCGCCTCAAGTGGACTATCCGAGGAAGAAATCCAGAATATGGTCCAAGATGCCGAGTCCCATGCCGAAGAAGACAAGAAGAAAAAGGAACGCATTGAGGCGCATAACCAGCTGGATTCCCTGGTCTACTCGACTGAGAAGTCACTTGCTGATCATAAGGACGAAGTGGATGCAGAAACGGTAAGCAATATCGAGTCTGCGTTAGAGAAATCCAAAAAGGCTTTGGAAGGGGAGGACGCCGAGGCGATGAAAGCCGCGACCGAAGAGCTGACTACGGTGTCTCATAAACTGGCCGAAACCATGTACGCAAAAGCAGCACAGGAACAGGCTGATACGCAAGGTGCGCAAGATGCACAGGATGCATCTGGTAACCCGCGAGCCGAAAACGGAGCGGAGAGCGGACAGGCAAAAGAGAAGGACGACGTTGTTGATGCTGACTTCGAGGAAGTTAAGTAGACATTGACTAGTAGACGTCGAGTCGAGTGCATAAGAATCGATTTGTCTTAGGACCCCCACTTCTCCTACGGTTGGAAGAGTGGGGGTTTTTATTGTCGGGGAGTAGGGGCAGGTATGGCGAGCAAAGCAGATTATTATGAGCTGCTGGGCGTTGGTCGGGACGTGGGAGATGAAGAGCTTAAAAAGGCCTATCGTAAGGCGGCCCTACAATATCACCCGGACCGTAACGCTGGGGACAAAGCTGCTGAGGAGAAATTTAAAGAACTAGCGGAAGCCTACCAGGTCCTCAACGACCAGGAGAAACGGGCGCAATATGATCGCTTTGGACATGCGGCATTTGAACAGGGGGGAGCCGGATTTGGCGGCGATCCTTCTACGAATTTCGAGGATATCTTTGGTGATATCTTTGGTGACTTTTTCGGCGGCGGAAGCCGAGGTGGACGCCAGAGGCGCGGAGCAGATCTGAGTTATAGCCTGGATGTTTCTTTTGAAGAGGCAGCCTTTGGGACGGAAAAAACGGTCTCCATTCCACGTATGGCGACGTGCGCAGCATGTCAGGGCGGTGGAGCGAAGGCCGGCACAAGACCGAGAACGTGTGGCACCTGCCGTGGCAGCGGGCAGGTCCGTTTCCAGCAAGGTTTTTTCACCATAGCTCGAACGTGCAATGAGTGTGGCGGTCAGGGTTCTGTGATCACGGATCCGTGTGTAGAATGCCGGGGGTCTGGAGCGGTCAGAAAAACATCAAATTTACAGATCAAAATTCCAGGTGGAGTCGACTCCGATTCTCGACTCAAGCTGCGTGGGGAGGGGGAAGCCAGCCCTCCGGGAGGTATCCCTGGGGATTTGTATGTTACGATCATGGTGCGCGAGCACCCGCTCTTCGAGCGGCAGAATAACGCAGTGGTATGTGAGATGCCGATCAGCTTTCCACAAGCAGCCCTTGGCGGAGATATCGAAGTTCCCACGCTTGAAGGAAAGATAAAAATGAAAGTGCCCGCCGGCACGCAGTCGGGAAGAGTCTTTCGGTTGCGTGGCAAAGGGGTGGTTGATCTACGTGGTGGCGGCAGAGGCGACCAATTGGTGCGCGTTGTGGTTGAAACTCCGATGAAACTGGGCAACAAACAGCGTGAGCTGCTCGAAGAGTTCGCGCGTCTTGATGGCGACGGCGCCCATCCGATTTCCAAGAGCTTTTTTGATAAAGTGAAAGAACTTTTTGGCTAAAAGAGCATGAATATCCGGGATCTCGGTGAGTTCCCATTTCTGCGCCGATTGCGTGATCGGTTGCCTAACGACCCACGAGTCCAGCTTGGGGTCGGGGACGACTGCGCGGCACTCTCCCTATCCGGGATAACCATGTTGACAACTGATGCGATGATAGAAGGCGTCCATTTTCGTTGCCAGTGGACGCCTTTTTCAGTACTGGGAGAGAAGGCCTTTGCCGTCAATGCGAGCGATGTCGCTGCCATGGGCGGCGAACCGACATTTGCCCTCTTGAGTCTAGGCGTACCCCAGGACTATGCAGTCGAGGACCTTGACGCATTCTTCGATGGCTTCCTTGACGCTGCAGGTGCCAATGCGACCGCGCTCGTGGGTGGAAACATGAGTGCGGCTCCCGTTTTCATGATTTCTGTGTCTCTCCTTGGACGTACCCTGCATGACCCGATCACCCGTTCTGGTGCACACGTCGGCGATGATGTGTATGTGACCGGAACAGTCGGTGATGCGGCTCTGGGTTTGCGACTGCTGAGGGGGGCAAAAGCAGGGAGCCTTGAGGCTGCCGCGATCCAACAGGTGAAACAGCGGTTCCTGTGTCCGACCGCGCGTGTGAGCGTGGGACGAGAAATTGCGGCCCGCCAGCTCGCAACGGCTATGATAGACATCAGCGACGGACTCCTCCAAGACCTTGGACATCTCTGTACGGCAAGCCGGGTGGGGGCTGTTATTGAAGCTGCCGCCCTCCCGCTATCGAATGGCTATCGAACCTTGCTTGGGGCAGATGACTGGAAGCTGGCGTTAACGGGCGGTGAAGACTACGAACTGTTGTTTAGCGCGCCAGTGGCTGCCCGCCCGGAAATTTCGGAAGTGGCACCAAAGACTGGCTGTCCTATCACACGTATCGGTTCTCTGACGCCACAAGCAGCAGGGGTCAGGGTCAAGCTGGCTGAAGGCATGCGCCCTGCGACGGAATTTGCAGGGTTTGATCACTTTGCTCGGAAGCTGTCATGACGCGTGATCGTCTAATTGAAATTCTTTCCCAGGTCCAAAACGGAGAGCTACAGGTCGACCGTGCCCTTGAGGCACTAAAGGTGTTCCCCTTTGAAGACTTAGGCTTTGCCCGTATCGACCATCATCGTTCGATCCGCAAAGGCTTCCCCGAAGTTATCTTGGGCCTAGGCAAAACAAGTCGACACATCAGTGCCATCGCAAGCCGTCTGGTTGAGAATGGGCAGCAGGCCCTGGTTACGCGTTTAGATGAATCAACGGCACGCGAGGTGCAGGTTGTATTACCCACATTGCGCTATTACCCAGAGGGACGGATAGGGGCACTGGGCGAGCCTCCTGTCCCACACTCGCAGACGCCTATCCTTGTGATCTCGGCTGGTACGGCGGACATTCCGGTTGCTGAAGAGGCGGTAATTTCAGCAGAATGGCTCGGGAATCGGGTGGAGCGCCTGTATGACGTCGGCGTCGCTGGAATCCATCGCCTGCTTGATAGTCTGGACCAGCTTATGGCAGCGTCGGTCTTAATTGTTGTCGCCGGCATGGAAGGCGCTCTGCCGAGTGTGATCGGCGGACTTGTCGACCGGCCGATCATAGCCGTCCCGACAAGTATTGGGTACGGGGCGAGCTTTGGCGGCGTCGCCGCGTTGCTGGCCATGCTCAACTCCTGCGCCGCCGGCGTGACGGTCGTCAACATTGATAACGGCTTTGGTGCTGCAGCCGCAGCGACTTTGATGAATCGACTCAGCGCACGCGAGGAGGGATGATGCAGTCTGCCTCTCTTTCCTCATGCCTCCAAAAAATTCTTCCAACGAACTGATCGAAGGCCAGGCGAAACGAGCCCTTCAGGTTGGCTCACTCGCCACTTTCATTGGTGGTAGCTATGCCTGGCAAACGCTCAAGCCGCCGGTTCAGTTTGGCGGAGACAAAGAGCCAAAGCTGCCGGATCCGCACCTCAAGAATGCGCTGCGTATCGTGGAAAGCTCACGCGAACTACGCGGTGCGTTCATGAAGCTCATTCAGAAGCTTAGCATGCTCAGTGACATCTTTCCGACCGAGGTGCTGGGCGTCCTGTCTGTCGTACAGGCCTCGGTTCCGCCCACGGATTACGACCTTATCGGAACACAGGTGAAGAAGGCTTGGCCAAGATCCGGAACGCTTGTTCAAGCGTTTTGAGAAAAAGGCGTTTGCGGCTGCCTCGCTTGGCCAAGTGCACCGTGCCCGACTCAAAAGCGGACAAGAGATGCCGGTTAAGGTTCGGTATCCAGGTGTGGACGCCACTAAAGGGCAGGATCTCAAAAACTTCAAAGCCTTATTGCAAATTTTTTCGCTCATTTTACGGGATGTCTTGCGCCAGAATTTTGATGCAGCTGAGATTTACCAAGAGATAGAGGAACGCCTTCAGGAAGAGATCGATTATGTCAACCAAGCAAATAATATCGCCATCTTTCGGCGACTCTTCGCCGCGGGTTACGCGGAGATTATCCCGCAGGTCTATCCGGACTTTTCCTCACGGCGAGTGTTAACGGTGGAGTTTATCGACGGTTACAAACTGCAGGACATTTTATCCCCTGGTGTTGATTGAGAACTGAAAGATTGGGTGGCAATCAAATACTTTGAGATTACCTGGCAGCAGATCTGTTCCTTCCGTGCACTGCACACCGATCCGCATCCGGGCAATTACCTGATTACTTACCACCCCAAGATCGCCATGTTGGATTTTGGGAGTGTACGCTTTTTTCCGGACGACATCAGAGAACGCTACCGAAGGCTGGCGCGAGCAGTTTTAGATCGTGATGAAGAAACAATGGCCCGTTGTTTTTTCTGGCTCGGCTATCTCGGTCCAGGCGTTGATCCTGCACCGCTCTTTCGCATTATGTATCTCGTTTTTGAACCAGTGCTGGAAGACCGAGAGGACGACCCGCGAGATTTCCATTCCGTAGATAAAGCCAGGAAGGTGACCAACATCAGTGTGCGACATAGCATTTTTAAGGTGCCCGGCCACAAACTGGCACCGGTTTTTTAAATTGCGTGGAGGCGGGGGAAGTCAAGGACGCTGGTGCCAAAAGTCAAAAAAGAGGAGCTGAACCAACCAGTCAGAGGCTGGAATAAGCGCTATGTAATCCGGCTGTGCGGAGTACG
>CAZXFE010000048.1:0-18007 GCA_964639795.1 uncultured Enterobacteriaceae bacterium
AGATCCAGGCCAATCCGCTTCATAGCCGTTTTAAACAGATCACGATCTTCGGCTTTTTTGATCGCCGGCAGCTTGGCACCAATCAGTTCCACCTCGTAGCGATCAAGAACGCCAGCCTCAGCAAGATCAATAGCGAGGTTCAGTGCGGTCTGCCCGCCTACGGTCGGCAACAGGGCATCCGGGCGTTCTTTTTCAATAATTTTCTCGAGTATGGGCAGAGTCAGGGGCTCGATATAAGTGCGGTCGGCAAAGTCCGGATCAGTCATAATCGTAGCCGGATTGGAATTTACCAATACAACCCAATAGCCCTCTTCTTTGAGCGCCTTGCAGGCCTGGGTGCCAGAGTAGTCAAATTCACACGCCTGACCAATGACAATAGGGCCGGAACCTATAAGCAGGATGGAATGTAGGTCGGTACGTTTCGGCATAGTTGTTACGAGTCTGCTGACAAGTCCGCCGGTATATCTGCGCGATGGTCCGTCACGTTTGCATCTCTAGATCGGAAACGTTCCATGAGTGCGGTAAAACGTCTGAATAGATAATCGGCGTCATGCGGACCGGGTGAGGATTCCGGGTGATACTGCACGGAAAACAGCGGATAGTTTTTATGCCTGAGCCCCTCAACTGTCCGATCGTTCAAGTTGATGTGGGTCACCTCTGCCCGCCCCTGTAAGGAGTCCACATCAACGCAAAAACCGTGATTCTGTGCCGTAATCTCTACCTTTCGAGTCGTCAGGTCCATGACCGGTTGATTTCCACCATGGTGTCCGAATTTGAGCTTATACGTTCGTCCGCCAAGAGCCAGGCCTATAATCTGATGGCCAAGGCAGATACCGAACATCGGCACTTTGCCAAGCAGAGCCGCAATATTATCCTTGGCGTAGGAGACCGCATCAGGGTCACCTGGCCCGTTTGATAAAAACACACCGTCAGGCTTCAGGCTCAGAACCTCAGTAGCCGGCGTCTGGGCCGGGACAACGCGTACCCGGCAGCCGGCTTCGACGAGATGGCGCAGGATGTTAAACTTGATCCCAAAATCATAGGCGACAACGGAGAAAGCTTGGTCGGACTCTCCATTTTTCTCTCGATAGCCTTTTTCTAATTCCCAGTATCCCTGAGACCAATCATACGCGTGAGCACAGGTCACTTCTTTTACGAGATCGCGTCCCACCAAACTCGGCGCAGCGTGGGCCTTCTCCACGAGACGGCGTGGATCAAGATCAAGAGTTGAGACCACTCCTTGCTGGGCTCCGTAGTCACGCAGACGACGTACCAGGGCGCGCGTATCAATGCCCTGAATACCAACGATACCGTGTTCACGCATATACGAAGCCAAGCTTTTTTGGGCACGCCAATTACTAGGCCGTTCCCAGTATTCCTTCACCAGAAAACCTTCAATAAATGGCTGGCGGGATTCCACATCTTCAGAATTCACACCGACATTTCCGATCTCTGGATACGTCATGGTAACAATCTGGCCCTTATACGACGGGTCGGTGAGAATCTCTTGATAGCCGGTCAGCGAGGTATTGAAGACAATTTCTCCAACAGCCTCTCCCTCAGCACCAAATGCCACCCCTTCAAAGACCGTTCCATCAGCAAGGGCCAATACCGCTTTCCGCGTCACGCTGCTCCGACCTCCTGTTTCTCGCTGTCATACACAATGCGACCGTCGACCATGGTAAGCCGCGTATGCCCTTTCAGTTCCCAACCTGCAAAAGGCGTATTCTGGCCCCGTGACCGGGATAAGAGCGGGTCCACGCGCCACATCGCGTCGGGGTCAAAAACAGTCAGATCGGCAGGCATACCAACCGAGAGGGTTCCGTAGGGGAGGCCCAAAATACGGGCCGGATTGACAGTCAATTTCCCAACCGCCTCGGACATGGACAAGACTCCTTCCCGTACCAAATTCAGCGTCAATGCCAGAGCCGTCTCCAAACCCGTGATTCCGTGGGCAGCCTGGTCGAACTCAACCTCTTTTTCATCCCGGTGGTGGGGGGCATGGTCAGTCGCAATAGCATCGATGGTCCCGTCCCGTAAGCCGTCCTTCAGCGCCTCCACGTCCTCACCCAATCGGAGAGGAGGACTCATCTTTGCGTTCGTGTTATACCCCTCAACCGACTCTTCCGTCAGCGTAAAATGGTGCGGTGCGACTTCAGCCGTGACGGCTACGCCTTCGGCTTTGGCCTGACGGACCAACTCCACAGCTCTCAGCGTACTGACATGGGCGATATGAACCCGCCCTCCAGTCAGGCGAGCCAGGGCAATATCACGTGCGACCATCACTTCTTCGGCTACACTTGGCACCCCCCGGAGGCCGAGCCGTAGTGCGGTCGGGCCTTCATTCATACTGCCTTCGGCTGACAAGTTGACGTCTTCTTCATGCACGCTGATTGGCACATCAAACATGGAGCAGTATTCCAGTGCGCGACGCATGAGGTTGGCATCCATGATGGGTCGCCCGTCGTCAGAAATTGCGACCGCACCTGCATCGACCATTTCCCCAATTTCTGCGAGCTCTTCTCCTTTGAGCCCCTTTGACAGCGCCCCTATCGGAAAAACCCGGGCAAGCCCTGCTAAACGCGCCTGCTCAATAATGAAGCGGGTGACCGTGCCATTATCATTGACCGGGTTTGTATTGGCCATACACGCAACCGTAGTGAATCCGCCGGCAACCGCGGCTTGGGCTCCGGTCAGCACCGTCTCCTTATATTCGTAGCCCGGCTCACGCAGATGCACATGCATGTCAATCAGACCTGGAGCAATAGTCCAGCCGGAAACATCAAAGCGTTCTGCATCAGGGATGGTCAAACTCCCCGGCTGGCCGAGTTCGCGAATCAGCCCGTCTTCGATCAGCACGTCAAGACTCTCTTGCCGCTTATTCGCCGGATCAATAATAGTTCCGCCACTTACCACAATGTGCATCTTCTACTGTCCTACTGCCCGTTTGGGTAAAACAGGCGGAATTTCTTGCACAGCCTGATGCTCCGCAGCTCGATCAAGTTGGTCAGGTCGGTCAGATTGGTTTTGAGCAGCCACACGTTCTTGGGTAGTCAACAGGTAAAGGACGGCCATGCGAACGGCGACCCCGTTAGTCACTTGTTCGAGAATGACGGAATACCGACCATCTGCGACCTGGGAGTCAATCTCGATACCACGATTCATAGGACCAGGGTGTAGAATAATAACCCCGGGCTTCGCCTCGGCCAATGCCTGTGTGGTTAAGCAGAAACGTCTAGCGTATTCATCAAGGCTAGGGAAAAAGTGTCGGGCCTGTCGCTCACGCTGGAGTCTGAGCATCATAATCACGTCCACTCCGGCTAGTGCGGACCGCAAATCCGTATGGACTTCCACGCCCCACAGCCGAAACTCAGGTGGCAGCAGGGTTGGAGGGCCAACCAGGCGGATGTTTGCTCCGAGGGTTGTCAGAGCCAAGACATTCGACCGGGCAACGCGGCTATGGAGAATATCGCCGACAATGGCAATCGTTTTGCCATCCACCTCTCCGATATGTTCGCGGATCGTCATGACATCCAGCAGCGCCTGCGTGGGATGCTCATGAGTACCGTCGCCGGCATTGATGACGGGGCACTTGCCTAGCTGGGCAAGGAGGTGAGCGGCACCAGAAGCAGGATGACGAATGACGATGGCTGCCGGACGCAGGGCACATAAGTTCCGGGCTGTATCGAGCAACGTTTCACCTTTATTCACACTACTGGTAGAAGCTGAAATATTAATCGTCTCTGCCGAGAGCCGCTTGGCCGCAATCTCAAACGACGAGCGCGTTCGCGTACTCGATTCATAGAAGAGGTTAATAATGGTTTTTCCGCGTAAGGTCGGGACCTTCTTCACCTCTCGTTCAGAAATCTCTCGAAAGGATTCGGCCGTTTTAAGGAGAAACAGCAGCTCTTCCCGAGACAGCCCCTCAATTCCGAGCAAATGGCGTTGGGTAAACGTCATAACATTCCTCGCTCAATAACGACCTGTTCGCATCCGTCATGCTCAACAAGACGCACGTAGACGTGTTCTTCGTGAGACGTTGGTATATTTTTCCCGACATAGTCAGGCCGAATAGGCAGCTCACGGTGTCCACGATCAACCAGGACGGCAAGTTGGATGCTCGTGGGCCGCCCAAAATCCACCAAGGCATCCATAGCGGCTCGGACTGTTCGACCCGTGTACAGCACATCGTCAACGAGCACGATACGCAGCCCATCAACCGCGAACGGAATAGACGTACTACGCACCTCAGGCTGGGTCCGCGTGCGTCCAACATCGTCCCGGTAGAGGGTAATATCGATCTCTCCGCATGGAGGACGAATGCCTTCGACGATCTCAATTTTCTCAGCCAGGCGCCTTGAGAGATCCACTCCACGTGTGTGTATGCCAACCAAAGCGAGCTGATTCACACCCTGATTTCGCTCGAGGATTTCGTGCGCAATCCGGGTGAGCGCCCGTCTAACCGCGGCCTGGTCAATAACTATTCGTTTTGCTTCACGACGCATAATCCACAAAAAAAAGCCCCCTTGGAAGTCCAAGGGGGCTCTCATTACTTTTTCAAAATTGTGAAGAGAATAAACGGCTTCATATTCACCCTTCCTAACCTCACTGGGCCAGATTAAAGGTACCCTTCCTTATCGCGCTTCCTCTCTACTGTCAAGACACAGATGCTCCAATTCCAGCCAATGTAAAAAGCCGCCGCCAGCCTTTTAGGGATATATCCTGAGGCGTCTGAAGCCGGATGATGAAACCCGCTGCGGTCCACCATCCAGCGGACGAAACGGCTCCTCACCGCTTAGCACATCCGGCATAATAAAATAGCTTCCTCCAGTCAACCCTCCACTGATCCCACCAAGTACTGCCCCAACCACGCCAACCGAAAACTTGATCGGGAAATAGACAACACTCAATACTGGAGAGGCCACTCCATAAAAGAATTCGCCTGACATGGACCGGCTCGTCTGTTGCTGCTGAGCAGCACTCAAATCGGGGCTGCTCAGGATAAGACTCAATCCCAGTAGGCCGATACACACATGTTTCATCCTTATCACTTTCTTTCGAAAACGCTTCTTTCTTTTGCCAGTTTTTACCAGGATAAATTTCAGCCCACGACATTGCAACCTCAAGTTACCTAAAGGTTTTTCCCATCTAGGCCGACTTCTTTATCCCGAGGGAATATGTGAAGAGAATAGGCTCTTCCGAGGCACATCAAGACACTCCAAGGACACAGACAACTATCGCCACGGCATCTCAAAACGCACAAGTGGGCCGGACTCCTGCTCTCGGTACACTTGACGCGCTCGCACCACACGTCCTGTTGCAAACTTTTCCCGTGGTCCCGTGTGTCATCCGTGAGGATGGAGCCATCGTCGGACTCAATATTGCCGCTGAGCAACTCCTAGGATGGACACAGGCCGCCTGCATAGGCTAGCCTTTCTACGAGTTCCTTTGTTGTGATGACAAAGCACTGCCAAGGTAAGATCTTATTCTCCAACCACTCCAGACCCAAAGCCCAGTCTCCAGCTCACGTTGTATGTCGAAACAGTGTACAGCCTCCGGTTGAGTTTACCTGTCTTCCCCTCCTCGGAACGCCAGGTTCCCGAGCACTGATTAGCCTGCGCGACGTCGCTGCCCAGATTTAATTGGAACGTGAGCAGCAACGGCCTACCTCCGTCTGCATATTTTACCCTGTACCGGGCAGAAGGCTGTGTCGAGTGCAATGAAATTGGGCACAATGGGCGCGTCGGTATTCACGAACTCCTTGTTCCCAATGCTACTATGCGTAAATCCATCAACGCCAGCGGCATTACTGCCGTAGAACTGAACCGGCATGCGGTTGACGAGTGTAGCATGACCACTTTGTCCTGGGACGCTATGGAGAAGTTCCGAGAGGGCCGGTATTCGATTGACGACGTTCTAGCTAAGGTTCGCGTAGAGGAATTTGACACTCGTCCCGAGTGGATGTTTGCCGAGCTTGGCCTATCGGTTCCTGACAGTCCAGATACGTTACCCTTTCTTGGCGACTCCACCTACCCACATGCAGCCTATCCGCGTGGAGAAACTGCTCATCTATACAGGCCAGTCTTGTTTTCGGTAGGCCATTTCCCAGAACAGATACTCATAACGGGTGCTTGTTTGAAAGATACGCGTGAGCTGCTCTTCGTCCGTTTTTGGAGCCAGGCTGTCGAGCAATTCTCGTAGCCAGGCCGAAAGAGCCGCAAACTCCGGCGAGGCGTACATATCAATCCACTTCGCATAATCTGGATTAGCAGTCGGCTTTCCCTGCTGCACAAGCAGCTGGCCAATTTCACTATAGCCCCATTGGCAGGGTAGTAATCCGCACACAATTTCGGCCAGGTCTCCGAGGGAAGCGACCCGTACCAAATGATTCGTATAAGCCTGGGTCGTTGGAGCTGGTTGTGTTGCAGCCAGCGTTTCAGTACTGATGCCACACTCCGCAGCGAATTCACGGTGGAGTGCCATCTCTTGATTCAGCGTCACATCAAGCAGATGGGCAAACCGACCCATGGTCTCCAGGTCCGCCGCTTTTGCCGTTGCCAGTGCAAGCGTGCGGCTATACTCGATCAGGAAGACATAATCCTGACACATATAGAAACGAAACCGATCTAAGGACAGACTTCCATTGCCAAGTCCGACCACAAACGGGTGCCTCAAGGTTTTTTTCCAAATCGGTGCAGCCGCAGCGTGCAATTTTTGACTGAGCGACATGAAATCCTCAGAACGTTCTTCAAGCCATTCTTCTAGATGTTCTCATCTTTTTTTCAAATAGAGCAAAAATTCTCTATTGCCCTTCGCCCCACGTAATGAAGATTCTATAACGCCTTTGACATCAACCTGCCAGACGTCGGCCCGCCTTTCCAATTGGATTAACACTTCCGCATGCAGGGCCGGGTCCCGAACAACTCCACCCTTTCCGACGCGCCCTTTCCCAACTTCAAATTGCGGCTTGACTAGGGCAACCACCTCGCCGTTGTCGGCAATCAAACTCAAGACCTTCGGAATCACCAAGGTCAACGAAATAAAGGAGGCATCAATGACAGCCAGACCCGGCGTCTCAGGGAGTTCGTTAGAGGCAAGAGTACGAATATTGCACCGCTCTAGATTCACCACACGCGGATCTTGGCGCAGGGACCATGCCAGCTGTCCGTACCCGACGTCAACGGCAAAAACCTTGGCGGCACCATGCTGCAGCAGGCAATCGGTAAAGCCGCCAGTCGACGCTCCCACGTCGAGAGCGGCGATGCCGGTCACATCCAAACTGAACGCCTTTAACCCACCTGCCAGTTTATGTCCACCTCGACTCACGTATGGAGAGCGCGCGTCTTCTTTGAGGCGCACGGAAGCCTCCAAGTCCACTAAGGAGCCAGGCTTGTCAACTCTCTGTTCAGCCACGACCACGGCACCCGCCATAATCAGCCGCCGGGCTTGCTCCCGGCTCGTCACGAGGCCGCGCTCAACCAGGAGCATGTCAAGGCGTTTGCGTTGACTCACGTTTCAGATGGGACCGCACGCCCAACAACAAATAGTGCAATCTGTCGGAGCGGCTCGGCTTTGGGGCCAAATGTCTTGAGACCGGTGAGAGCGTCATCAAGCAGTTCCCGCGCATACTGTTTTGCTTTTTTCATCCCGAGGGCGGCAGGATATGTGGCTTTGTTCAGCTCAGCATCTCGCCCCGTCCGTTTTCCAGTTTTTTCGATTCCGCCTTCAATGTCAAGAATGTCGTCCGTTACCTGAAAGGCTAAGCCAACTGCCGTCCCATACGTATCGAGCTGTGCGAACTGTCGTAACGTTGCCCCGCCAACCCGTGCCCCGACGCGGACTGAAGCACGCAGCAAGGCCCCGGTCTTTCGGGTATGGATGTATTCAACGATCTTACGAGTGGGCTTTTTCCGCTCTGCCTCAATATCTGCGACCTGTCCACCGACCATGCCGGCCATCCCGGCGCCGGCAGCCACCTCCCATATAGCCTGCAGTGCGGCGGTCTGATTTTGCCCCCGACGAAGCGCACCCTGGGCCATAATACGAAAAGCCTCAGTGAGCAGCCCATCTCCGGCCAGAATAGCCATGGCCTCACCAAACACCTTATGATTGGTCGGTTTGCCCCGACGCAGGTCGTCATCGTCCATAGCCGGCAAATCATCGTGGACTAAAGAGTACGAATGGATCATCTCCAACGCGCAGGCAAAGGGCAGTATCCGTGTCAAGCGTGCGCCCACCGCCTCTCCAGTGGCGAGGGCGAGAATTGGCCGGATCCGTTTCCCCCCGGAAAACAAACTGTACCGCATGGCTTTGTTGAGGGTCGGCGGCGCAGCGTCATGATCAGTCAGGAGCTGCTTTAGAGTCTGATCAACGAGTTTACAGCGTCGTTCCAAATATCGTTCGAGATTCACACGTCCTCTTCAGTTTCTGGATCGGTTTCCACGCTTTGAGTGTGAAACATCCCACTATTGTCGCGGGTTAAGACTACAACCCGCTTTTCTACTTCGGTCAGCTTATCTTCGAGAAAACGTACCAAGACTACGCCGTCTTCAAACGCCTGTAAGGCCGCCTCAAGGGGCAGGTCTCCCGCATCGAGTTTCTCAACCAATCCTTCCAGATCTTGAAGCCCGTCTTCAAATTTCTTGTCGGCTTGGATCTCCATCTATTTCACAACCTCTTCAATCCGTGCCGCTGCCTCCCCGTGTGCAAAGGTCAAGCGGACCTGATCACCACGGACCAGGTTGGCAGCCGATGTCACGAGGGTATTGCCCGGTACGGTTCGGGTGAGACTATATCCTCGTCCTAAAACAGCAAGGGGACTCAAACTATTAAGTGTTGCAACCAAGTCCTGCACTTGCGCCCGCGCGTATTCGTTTTTGCGTTGAAAAGCGGTGCGCAGACGTGAGACTGAGATCCGTAGCTGTTCACGCAGTACATCAATCTGTTGCTGCGGATCACGGATCCGCTCGGCAAATCGATCCACCCGACCGTGGGAGTCGCCTATATACCGCTGCATCGTAGTAGCGAGAGCACGCGCGTTTCCAGCGATCTGGCCGGACAGGTCGGCCCATACAGGCACGACTATTTCCGCTGCCGCAGTAGGCGTTGGCGCCCGGCGGTCAGCCACAAGGTCCGCAATGCTCAAGTCAATCTCATGACCCACCGCAGCGATAACAGGCAAAGCGGAATCGGCAATAGCTCGGGCAACAACCTCTTCATTGAAAGCATTAAGATCTTCTCGCGAGCCGCCACCCCGGCCAACAATAATCACCTCGGCTTGGCCGTGCTCGTTCAGGTCGTGTATCCCTGCTGCGATCTCCACACCCGCGCCAGTCCCCTGGACCTGAGTGGATCTTACCACGACTCGGGTATAAGGGCAGCGTCCGTGCAGAATCGTCAGGATATCGTGGATGGCCGCTCCACCGAGTGCGGTGACGACCCCGATACAGCGTGGGAAGAACGGCAATGGACGTTTACGCCCTGCAGCAAAGAGCCCTTCTGCGGCGAGCTTGGCCTTCAGCTGCTCCAAGGCCATTTGTTGTTCGCCGAGTCCACGCGGCTCCATGGTTGCCGCATACACCTGCAGATCGCCACGCGCCGAGTAGAGACTCACCCGCCCCTTGATAAGGACGGCAAGCCCATCTTCCGGCTCAAAGCGCAGCAGCCGCGCGTAACCACGAAACATCACGCCTCGCAACTGGCTCTTGTCATCTTTGAGTGTGAAATACAGATGGCCGGACGCAGGCGCACGCAGTCCAGAAATTTCCCCCGCCACCCAGACTTCGCCGAAGTCGGTCTCAAGCGTACCCTGGATCCGGCTCGCCAGTTCAGTCACCGACAATGCCGCAGATCGGCTATCTTCAAAGGCAACGGTGGACATAGAAAAATGGGGGGAGAGAGAAAGCGGGCAAACCGCCTCCCACCGGTCCTAGCCTTTCGCCTCAGCAACCGTGGTTTGAAAGACCCGCCACGATTTAAGTAGTTCGAGCGCCCGGTCGAGCTGAGGGTCTTTCCCTAATTCGCCTACTTGAATATCAGGCCGGGCTTGCAGCGTAGCAGGGGCATCGGCCGGCTCGGATCTGTCCCCCGGCGCCTCTTGCTGCGTCTGCTCGTCCGTGCTGTCAAAATGACCTCGTAAATTCTCCTCACGAATGCCGTGACGTCGGCGCACGGCGGCCAGCGCATCCGGGAGGTTCTCCAGTTCAATATCCGGAGCAATACCGGTCACCTGGATTGACCGGCCGTTCGGTGTGAAATACATAGCCGTAGTTAAACGCAAGGCAGCTCCCCCATCCACCGGCAAAATCGTCTGGACCGACCCTTTGCCAAAGGTTTTAGTTCCAAGCACGACCGCTCGGCCATGATCCTGGACTGCACCAGCAACAATCTCTGACGCACTCGCACTGCCGCTATTGACCAGTACCACCAGCGGCACATCCGTATATCCTCCAGGGTGGGCGAAATATTTCTGCTTCTGACTTTCCTGCCTGCCTTTGGTGTAGACAATCATGCCGGTATCCAAAAAGAGGTCTGACACTTTAACAGCCTGGCTCAGCAATCCCCCCGGATTATTCCGCAAATCAAGCACGACGCCTTCAAGTTTGCCATTTTCCTTGCTCAGCTTTTTGAGTGCGTTATCCAGGTCATTACTGGTTCGATCCTGAAACTGGGTCACACGTACATAGGCGTAGCTCTTTTGCAGTGTTTTTGATTTGACACTCTGAATCTTAATGACTTCCCTGATGATCGACACATCAATAAGTCGCGGGACGCCCTCACGGCGAACCGAGATGGTGATCCCTGTTCCCTTCTTCCCACGCATTTTCTTAACAGCCCCAATGAGCGACATATCTTTTGTCAGCTCGCCATTAATTTTGACAATCTGGTCTCCGGACAGAACACCGGCCCGGTACGCAGGAGTATCTTCAATTGGGGAAACAACAGTCAGAACACCGTTTCGGAGCGTGATTTCGATACCAAGACCACCGAAACTGCCCTCAGTGTCGACTTGCAGTTCTTTATAGGAGTCGGGCGTGAGATAGGCACTGTGAGGGTCAAGCGCACCTAACATCCCGTTAATCGCGCCCTCAACCAGGTCTTGTGTCTCTACTGGTTCAACATAATTCTTCCGGACGATCGCCAGAACACTTGTAAACGCTTCAAGATCTTCGTACGTACTACGGTCGACGGCAGAAACAAGATTGAGCCCATGCCCGCCAAAGAGGATCACCCCAATTCCCACTACACCGGCAATCACCCCTACCACGATTTGTTGCCGTTTTCCGCGCATCATATTGCCCCTCTATTATCTGCCATTTACTGTATCTCGTACTCCGCTTCAGCTCTTGTATTGTAGCATACCTGCCGTCCGTCGATACCCGACGTCCCTCCGCTCAGACCGACGCTGGACGCACTGGTTGCACAGCCGGGCGACGCTCAAAATGGACTTTTTGGACATCCTCATCAGGGCCGCAGCGGTGTATGCTCACCCTGAGGTCGCGTCCCGACATCGACACCCCATATCCCGTTTTGAATCAAACGACGCAAGGCCGTCTCCACACGCGGCTGCATCCAATTATTATACCCGATGTGGTGATAGACGATCTGGCCTTGCCTATCTATAATAAAAGTCTCGGGGTATCCGGTGACTCCATATTTTTTCCCTACCTCTCCCCGTATGTCGAGCAGCACGGGGAAGGTATACCCGCCTTCTTGAAGGTATGGCCCAACGGTTGTCGCGCCATCCACGTCCTGACTAGCGGCTAACATGATAAAGTCTTCTCCTTTCAGCCGTTGGGCAAGCGCTTCCATGGTCGGCATCTCTTGCCGACATGGTCCACACCACGTTGCCCAGACATTCAGCAACACCACTTTCCCCTTGTGTTGAGACAGGCGGACGGCTTGTCCGTTGAGATTCGGCAATAAGAAATCAGGGGCGGGTCGGGGTAAGTTCGGCTGCGACGGGGTTTGGATGAGAACTACCAGGCCGCCGAGTAGGACAACAAGGCCGAAGATCCCAGGCATGAGCCATCTTTTGGTGGCTGTCATGACTACTTCTCTCACACGAGTTAGGCGGCTACGCCCTGAGTCTTTTCTCCTCTCACCAACAGCGCAGCCCCGACGACGATTAAGCCTACACTAATAACCTGGGCTTGGGAGAACTGCCCCATAAGTGGAGGATTGACACGAAAAAATTCCAAGGAAAACCGAGCAATCCCAGCCAGCACGAGATAGCCCCAAAACAAGCCACCCGGACGATGCGGGACCAACCACCGACTCCATAACAAAGCGGCAATCGCAAAATATGCTGTCATTTCATACAGCGGAGTGGGGTGAACGAAGACCTCAGCTGGGTAATCCCAGCCGATAATGGCATCCGGATAGGAGACGCCCCAAGGCAATGTGGTGGGCGGCCCCCAATCACCATCGCCGGCCAAGTGGCAGCCTATTCGCCCAGTGCCATGACCAAGCGCAATCGCCGGTGCGACAACGTCCATGATTTCCAGCCAGGGTAACTTATAGTGGCGTATGCATAAGCTGATGCCGACTATGCCACCAATCAAACCCCCGTGCCACACAAAACCGGCTCCGGTAAAAAGAAAAGACAGAGGATCAAAGAGAAAGGCAGACCAGTGATCGAGGATAAACAGAATCCGAGCTCCGAGCAGTCCGCCAACGGCGGCCCATAGCACCAAACTCGAAGCCAGCTCCGGGTCTCGGCCTTGATGAGCCAAGCCTTTCCCCAGCAGCCAGCCCGCAGCCACGAAGCCCAGCGCCATCATGACGCCGTAGCTATACACAGTCAGGGGGCCGAGTTCGAGCAGGACAGGATACATGGCTGGATCATAGCTGAGGGTCTGGTTTCATACCAGGACGGGTCTCATCTCACTTAGTCTCGCCTTGTCTCATATGGGCGACTCAGCTAACTGTTGAAATTCTGCAATACAGAGAGACAAAGAAATAATTTGACAAGAAACCCATGCGTGCCGTCATCCAGCGAGTTAGTGAGGCGCAAGTCTCGGTCAATGCAGTAAGCGTTGGACAAATTCGGCAGGGCCTCGTCGTCTTGCTCGGTGTAACGGCTGACGATACGTTAGCGGAGGCCGAGTATCTCAGCGAAAAAATTGTCGGGTTGCGTATTTTCTCCGATGCAGCGGGGAATTTCACTCATTCGGTCCAAGACATACAAGGTGAACTCCTGGTCGTTTCGCAATTCACTCTATATGCAGACACGCGAAAAGGCCGTCGCCCTTCATTCACAGCCGCGGCAGGAACGGACAAAGCCAAACCCTTGTTTGAGTATTTTGTGACATGCTGCAAACGCCATCAGGTTCCAGTTGCAGCCGGTCAGTTCCAGGCTTCTATGGCGGTTCAGCTCATCAACGACGGGCCAGTGACGTTGATTATAGATACTACGGAACGCCGAACAAAGGGGAATGGGTAAACCGCCATGCCAAAAGCCGGTTTCTGGGCCATCGACCCAACGCGCAAGATACATTTTGGAAAAGACGGCTGGTGGTATGCCAATGACGAGCGTATCCAAAATCAGCGGATCAACACTCTCTTCAGCCAATGCCTACATCAGACTGAAGCTGGGTCGTATGAAATTGTCATTGGCCGGGATCGTGCCGGCGTTGAAATTGAAGATACGCCCTATGTTGTCACCCAGGTCACTGGGAGCCCGAGCCGAGGCTTCATCGTCCGTCTCAATGATGAATGCGAAGAAGCCCTTGCTCCCCAGACGCTGTCTATTGGTGACAATGACGTCTTATACTGTCGAGTCAAAGATCAGGTACACTCTGCCCGCTTTCTCCGCTCCGCCTACTATCAACTCACAGAGTATGTAGGTGAAGATGAGAAAAGTGGGGAATTCGTGCTGCGGACTGGTGACACGGGTTATCCTATCCGGCCCATCCAGTTCAAAGACTAAGCAAAAGTAGCCGGACTGATCCCTTCTCCTTATGCACATCGTCTTTGTCGAACCAGAAATCCCACCCAACACCGGCACCACGGCGCGTCTGTGTGCGGCCACGCACACAACGTTTCACCTCGTCGGGCCACTCGGCTTCTCATTAGAGGACCGCTATCTCAAACGTGCCGGCCTCGACTACTGGCCGTATGTCGACGTGCACGTATACGAGTCATGGAGCAACTTTCTGGCACGTCGTCCTCGCGGACGCCTGCTTGCCTTTTCAGCTCATGCAGAGCGATCCTATACCAAGGCAGGTTACAGGGAAGACGACCTGCTCGTCTTCGGCAGTGAGACCCGGGGCTTATCAGAAACTATCCGCACCGAGTTTGCGGATACGCTGTATACCATCCCTATGCAGGGTAAGCAGGTGCGCAGTCTCAACTTATCCAGTGCCGCAGCGATTGTGTTGTATGAGGCGTTACGCCAGTTAGGCAAAGTGTAGGGGTGAAGCATTCCCCCGTGTGCTACATAATCAACACAGTTTGTGATTGAGATTACTCGGGGGTATGTAGTACACGAAGAGATCGCCTCAGTCACGATAGGCCAGCCTGGCTCCTATTTCGTGTTGATAGCCCAATAAATCGACTCTGGCCCGCCTCCTCCTCGGTCGTCCGGGGTGTGAACCGTCTCCTTACGATGCCGGCCTTGTTTGCCCGAGCGCTGCTGACGAGAACAAATACTCAACCACCAAGTAAATTTGCTCAATGACTGAGTAAACGCGACAGTCGTACCATGTCCTTTGAACGCCGCTGTGGGAGCTTTTCTGCTCAACCACCTGCGAGGCCCGCTGTGGAGGGTGACCTACTGGCGTAATGCCAATGAGGAAGTAGACTTTGTCGTCACTCATAGCGCACACATCTGGGCTGTGGAGGTAAACAGCGGTCGCGCCGGCAAGACCAGGGGGTTGCGTGCCTTCCGCCGTCGTTATCCGAACGCGCAGGTCTGGCTTGTTGGCGACGCTAGCCTGCCGTTGAATGATGGGGTACAGGTGTTAGCCAGTCCGAAACAGCCAGCGACTAAAAAACTGCCGATTGCGCGCCATCAGTCGATAGCCAAGTTCGATACACCAAATCAGTGGCGGCAGGCTCCCGAGTCGAGCTAGGCGGGAATACCCAACTTTCTCCAAAACGTACAAACAGGCTCGCCCTGCCGAAAGCATTTTCCCTTCAGACGTCACCACATGTACGGCGCGTTCGCACCGCTGGGCAAGTTTATCCGTCATCGGAGGCCGAGGGGCCTCTTGATACGGCACGGCCTGAATCTGATCAGTCGAATCACGCTGCTTGACCCAGGCAATAGCCCGTTTGCAAAAGTCACACTCTCCGTCCCAGAAAAGCCAGATGGGTTGGGCTCCAGAAGATTCCATCCTTCTATTTCTCTTCTGCTCAAGAGGCCTCTTGAAGAACTCCCAACTCTCGCAGCTCCTCTAATACGCGTTCTCGGTGGGTTGCTCCCCAATACACCCGACAGCATTTTTCACAGCGAAGAAAGGTAGAGTGTGTTTGCCACACATATTCCGGTAGGCGATGCTGGACATGCTCCCGCTCTACGGCTGCTAATTCCTGGTTACACACACTACAGCGAGTGAGCAGATGGGTTGAGACATCAAGCTGCAAGTCTGTACACACCTGCTTGAGCTGATCGCGGAAACGATCACTTTGAATGAAAACAAACGGCGGTACGCCTTTCTGGTTCAGAAAACGCCTACTCCGCGTCAGAAGAATGCGACCCTGACGGCGGGCTTCACGTTTCACGCCTTCAGGTGAAAGCTGCGGCAGATAGATAGTGTCATAACCAATAATACGGAGCCATTTCGCTAATTTACCGACCATCCGATCCGCCAAAAAACGGGGAGGTATAGCTGCAGACATGTCTGAAGCAGCCTTAGAATTCTGGTCAGAAATCATGATGAAAAGACTTCAAAATTTGTTCTGCGACCCGATTTCACCGTAGAGTAAGAGGATAGGCAAGACAAGGGTTCCAGACTGTATGAAACGTGCGATTAGTGTCAGTATTGCATCGTTCTGGCTGGTCATGGTCGGCTTACTGGTTCAACGCACCATGCCCTGCCTACGCAGCCTACCGACAACTCCGCATGTTCAGGCAAAACTGCTGTCCCAGGTAGTCGAGCCTGTACTACAGCCGCAAGAAAAACGGATGGGCATCTACCATCAATTCCACGAAATTGGCTACCTGCACCCCCAGCTGACGCCGGCGGCCTCCGGTTACCAATGGACCGAGCAGTGGCGATAGGCGTGATCGTTATTCAAATGCTCGCAGCAGCCCTACCGGCCCAGCGTGGCAAAGATATGCTGTTTGTCTTTACCATCGGCTTTTTGTGTCTGTTCTTACTATTCTTCCGTTTGCTGCAGCCCGAGTTGCTCGTCAATCCGGAAACGTTTGCCGACTTCGCCACGTATCTGGCTGCACTCCAAACGCCCTCGTCGCCTTTCCTGCCTAGCACCTGGGCGGCCGCCGCCCTGCTCCCTTTTGTTGGTCTGACAGACGGAGACGCGCTCTTTCACTATTGCCTGCTCCTGAGTACAGCCCTCTTTCTCCTCCTCGTGGGCTCCTGGTTATCAACCGACGTCTACCCTATCGGTGGGTCGAAGGCGCAAGAGGGCGTGCAGCGCAAGAGTTTGCGTAAATGGTGGGATCACACCCTCGACTTTCTGGTCTGTTTCTTTCCGTCTCGTTTCCGGATCATCATTCTCAAAGACTTTAAAATATTCTTTCGCGATATCGGCCAGTGGTCGCAGTTATTCGTCTTACTCGCTCTGATCGTGGTCTACCTGTATAACTTCAACGTCTTTCGCAACACAGATAGTGGACTAGGGTCTTTCTTTCTGAAGAATCCGGCAGCATTCACCAACTTGTCCTAGCTTCTATCGCAATACGTTTTGCATTCCCGGCTATCAGCCTTGAAGGCAAAACCTTCCGGGTCCTGAGGAGTGCACCCATTCCACCTAGCCGTTTATGGTGGAGCAAGTTCTGGGTTGCCTTGATGCCCCTCCTGCTGGTCGGCGAACTCTCAGTCTCTGCAACAAATCGCTTCTTACAAGTCTCGCCGCTCATAATGGCCCTGTCCGCCATCACTCTTTTCTTCCTGACCGTTGGCATTGTTGCCTCGGGGATGGCCGTTGGCGTGGTTTATCCGAACTTTACTGCTGAGCACAGTGCCAAGATCGCGGCCAGTTTTGGCGGCGTAGTCTATCTATATGCTGCTGAGCATCGTCTTCATCGGCATTGTCGTCGTGCTCGAAGCCTGTGGCCGGTGTATCTCGTTTTCATGAGCCAGTTGCAACAGGTTCCCCTATCTGCGTGGATGTGGAGCAGCATTTTCTCTTCCCTAGGCTTTGCCCCTGCCCTGATGATCGGCGTCTTTTGGGTTTCCACCGGCTGGAGCATTGCTCGGCTGGAAGAGATGGAAGTGGCGCTGTAGCTTCTATTGGGATGGCCTGGAGTATTTGCTGAGCCAGACCTGGGCCTGTTGGAGACTGACTTTTCCTTCGGCCATTCGAAGCATAAAGGGTTCGGCTACACGCCGGGGAGAAACTAGGGGAAAACCCGTTCAGTTCGAGAAAAAGGCCGGTCGCAACGTAGGCCACCCGATTGTTACCAGCTACAAACAGATCAGGATTGGCTTCGCTTTTTCCGAAGCTCGCTTTAGGTCGCTCGATTGCGATCAATAGATCGCTTGACCCGTTGTGCGAATTCTTCCAAGACGTTTTCCCGGTACTGACCAGACTTTGGGCGACACAGGATCAACGCCTCCTGGTCGGTGTCGAGTATGACTTCGATCTGGGAGCCAATCTCAAGTCCCAGGGCCTCGATATACACCTTTGGGAGAGTCACCCCCTTGGCTGTTCCCAATCGTGCAGATTTTCCGTTCCATAGATTCCCTCAGAGTTATAACTTATTTACCAACGTTATAACGTTTAATAGGGGCTATCAACGCAACATCCCCTTTGTTACAGAGAGCGAAGTTAAGACCTGCCCCCTCTCTTGCATAAGAGTCACCAAATAGGCTAAACC
>CAZXFE010000049.1:0-17935 GCA_964639795.1 uncultured Enterobacteriaceae bacterium
TAAAAGAAAAGCCGAGCCCTTGCCGTTCGAACATAAGTGACGTGATAATGACCTGCCAGCCCTGGTTCTGTTCCCCCAGCAGGTGGCTCTTCGGAACCTGCACATCTTCAAAAAAGACTTCGTTAAACTCGCTCTGGCCGGTCATCGTCCGCAGTGGTTTGATGCTAATACCCGGACTGTGCATATCAACCAGTAGCGCGGACAGCCCCTTATGCTTAGGCGCATCCGGGTCAGTGCGGACCAAAAGCAGGCACCAATTGGCATACCCGGCCAAACTAGTCCATACTTTTTGTCCATTCACAACAAAATAATCCGCATGATCAACCGCCAGTGTTTGCAACGATCCAAGATCCGAGCCGGAATTGGGCTCGGAATAACCCTGACTCCAGATATCGTCTCCACTCAGGATGTTCGCCAAATGCTTCTTTTTCTGCCCCATAGTGCCGTGCGTAATAATCGTAGGGCCGACGATCTCTAAACCCAGAACATTCAAGAGCCCAGGGGCTTTAAGAGCTGCCATTTCTTCATCAAAAATCACGCGCTCAACGAGTGAGGCGCCGCGTCCCCCGTACTCCTGCGGCCACGAGACGCCCGCCCAGCCACTCTCGTAGACTGTGCGTTGCCAATCTTTGAGAAAGGTCAGATCTTCGTCTGATGCCTGAGGCTGAAGATGCCGTAACGGGCCGTCGTCTGCCGGGACATGTGTCGTCAGCCATGCCCGCAACTCTTGTCGAAAGGCCTCTTGCTCCGGCGTGAAATGAAAATCCATACGATTCTTTCCTCCGCTACCGATTAGCCTGTGAGCTTCTCTTGCAAGAGGTCATTTACTATCTGCGGGTTGGCCTTCCCATGGGTCGCGCGC
The DNA here is from genome assembly GCA_964639795.1 of uncultured Enterobacteriaceae bacterium. Taxonomy (GTDB): domain Bacteria; phylum Desulfobacterota; class Binatia; order Bin18; family Bin18; genus Bin18. Next base: position 863 of record CAZXFE010000049.1, read on the forward strand.
ATGACTTGCCCGACGAAAAATCCGATTAACTTTGCTTTCCCGCCTCGGTACGCTTCGACCTTGTCAGGGTTGGCCGCCATCACAGCGTCGACGTGCGCTTCGAGCGCACCCGTATCACTGACTTGGGTCAGGCCTTTGGCTTGTACTATGGCTTGAGGGAACTCACCCGTGTGGCACATCTCTTCATACACAGTTTTGGCGATTTTGCTGCTGATCGTGCCGCTTTTGATCAGCCCAACCAACTGGCCTAAGTGTTCGGGCGGACAGGGCCAGCGTTCAATTCTCAGCACGGTGTCCAGCTTTTCTTCTTTTACGGAATGGAGAACACTTTCCATGACCCAATTGCTGATGGTTTTGGGGTCATCCGGATACGCACGGACGGCTGCTTCATAATAATCGGCAACGTCTCTGCGTGCGGTGAGGACTCCGGCATCATAGGCCGGCAGACCATACTCCCGTATAATACGTGCGCGGCGCTCAGTTGGAAGCTCGGGTAAATCCGCTTGGACGGCCTGAGTCCAGGCCGTATCAATAACAAGCGGAAGCAGGTCTGGGTCCGGAAAATATCGATAATCATGAGCAAATTCTTTGCTGCGCATCGAGCGTGTGACCTCGCGATCAGCATCCCATAGTCGTGTTTCCTGGACCACCCGGTCGCCGGCTTCAACTACATCAATCTGGCGTGTGATCTCATGCTGGATAGCTTTTTCCACAGCGCGAAAGGAGTTGATGTTTTTCACTTCGGCCCGCGTGCCGAGCTCGGTGCTACCCTGCGGACGTACAGATACATTGGCATCGCAGCGCAGACTGCCTTCTTCCATGTTGCCGTCACAGACCTCAATGTATTGGAGTATGGCTCGTAAACTTCGCAAATAATTGCCCGCTTCGTGTGGAGACCGGATATCGGGTTCACTCACAATTTCCAGCAGCGGCACTCCGGTCCGATTGAGGTCAACTAAGCTGGAGCCTACTTCCCCATCATGTATGCTTTTGCCCGCATCTTCTTCCATGTGGATGCGTGTGAGCCTCACTTTCTTGGGCTGCCCATCGACCGAGACCTCAACATAGCCGTGTTCGGCGATTGGGAGTTCATACATGCTGATCTGGTAGCCTTTGGGCAGATCGGGATAAAAATAATTCTTACGTGCCCAGCGGCTAGTCGACGCGATCTGACAGTGGGTTGCGAACGCCGCACGCAGAGCATATTCAACAACTTTTCTATTGAGGACGGGTAATACACCTGGCAGGCCGAGACACACCGGACAGGTCTGTTGATTGGGCTCCGCACCGAACCGGGTGGAGCAGCCACAAAATATTTTAGATTGCGTTAGCATTTGTGCGTGGACTTCTAAACCAATAACCGCTTCGTATGCCATATCGTATGCCCTAGTGTTGTTACCCTGCGGCGCTCGGTTCTTAACCGTACGCTCATTCCTACAGCGGCGGTTTGTGCGTGCGCCAGTCGTGTGCTTGCTCGTAGGCATATCCGGCCTGGAGCAAAGTGGCTTCGTCGAATGGCCGACCGATGAGCTGAAGCCCTATTGGCAGTCCAGACTGATCAAACCCACATGGGACCGACAGCGCAGGCAGCCCGGCTAAATTCACCGCAATCGTGAAAATATCCGTCAGGTACATAGTCAGCGGATCCGCAGTTTTTTCTCCTACGCGAAAGGCCGTTGTGGGAGCAACAGGCGTGGCGATCAGATCACACATCTCAAACGCGTTCAGAAAGTCTTGTCGAATAATGGTCCTTACTTTTTGTGCCTTTATATAGTAGGCGTCATAAAAGCCAGCCGACAATACATACGTACCGAGCATAATACGTCGCTTGACCTCGCTGCCAAACCCGTGGGCCCGGGTTACATTATACATCTCCTTCAGATCATCGACCTGTGGCGCACGGTAGCCATAGCGGACGCCGTCATATCTGGCCAAATTTGAGCTCGCCTCAGCGGTAGCAATAATATAGTAGGCGGCGACCGCATATTCCGTATGGGGTAAAGAGACGGGGACCGCCTGAGCGCCTTGCACTTCTAATTGAGCAATGGCCTGCAGGACTGCCGCCTCAACCTCAGGTTGCATACCGTCAACGAAATATTCCTCTGGGATACCAATACGCAGCCCACCCGCTCCTCGGTCCAAAGCGGCGGTGTAGTCAGGCGTGGGTCTATCGACCGAGGTTGACTCCCTAGGGTCGTGACCAGCTATGACATTGAGCAGAAGGGCGCAATCGCGAATGTCTTTTGTGCACGGGCCGACCTGATCTAGGGATGAGGCATACGCCACGACGCCAAACCGGCTTACCCGACCATAGGTAGGCTTCATACCGACAATGCCGCAAAACGAAGCCGGCAGACGGATCGATCCTCCGGTGTCTGTACCCAGCGCGGCCAGGGCCTGGTCAGCGGCGACCGCAGTAGCTGAGCCGCCGGATGAGCCGCCTGGAACCCGGTCGATATTCCACGGATTGCGACTCGGTGTAAACGCAGAGTTTTCGTTCGACGAGCCCATGGCAAACTCGTCACAATTCACCTTACCGAGAATCACCGCTCCGGCTTCTTTGAGCAGCTGGGTAACTGTGGCATCGTAGGGCGGGATGAACTGTTCAAGAATCTTCGATCCTGCAGTTGAGCGTATACCCTTGGTGAGTATGACGTCTTTCAAAGCAATGGGAATGCCGCATAGCGGAGCAGGGTAGGTCTCACGAGAGAGCTGCTGGTCGGCCGACTCCGCCTGCTTCAGGGCTTCTTTTCGACTCACGGTCAAGTAGGAGCAAATCTGATTATCTGTCGCCTGTATATGGTCGAGGACAGCCTGGGTGAGCTCGCGTGAACTCAATTCTCGCCTGTGCAATTTTTCAGACGCTGCGTGAATAGTGAGGTTATAGGGCTGCATATTCTTTGATGATTAATCGATTAATTATTCGATGATTCTAGGAACGCGGAAGAAATTCGTTTTCCTACTTGGGGCATTTGCGAGCAGTGCGTCACTTTCTGAATGGTTCGTCACGCGGTCCTCACGTAAGGGGGCTGACACCTCTATTGCGTGCGCTGTTGGTTCAACCCCGTCAGTATCCAGTTCGTCTAGCTTGTCCACATAAGTTAAAATCTTATCAAAATGTGCCACCAGTTCGTCTTGCTCTGTGTCGGTCAGTTTGAGTCGAGCTAGCGTCGCGATGGCGCCCACTTCTTCTTTGGTGATACGCATTCAGTCCTTGCTTTAGTGCTGTATACTCTCTGTGTTACTGTGTCACACCGCTACGTACAATTCAACGCAGACGGTACGGAGCGGCCTTGATCCCTTTGAGCTGTGTCAGTTACCCTATGCAGTATAGGGATGGGCGACCAGCGATGCATGCGGGGCCAACGAGGCGGGCAACGTGCTGAGCAATTTTGATGCGGGCTTGGTTATAGGGTTCTAAGCCGCGATTATTTATGTTCGCGCAGGGAGAATGACTTGGTGGTACGCGAACGAGAGACGGTCGTACTGGTGGAAACCCGAGCGTATAGCCAGGCGCGTTTGAATTACCCTCGGTGTGGTAGGGGATTTTATGCTTGATATTAAACTTATCAGAGACAACCCTGCACAGGTGAAAGCGCAGCTTGAGACAGTCGGTTTCCCGAGTGCAGAAATCGATGCCTTACTTGAGGCTGATCGCCAGCGGCGAAGCGGGATAAACACTGTCGAAGCCATGCGTTCGGAGCGCACCAAGTCTTCCAAGGAAATCCGAAAGATCGTTGATACTCATGAGCGCGAGGCGGCGGTCCGAGCCATGCGTGAGCTTGGCGACCGTATTGGCCAACACGAAAAACAGGTATACGAACTGGAAGCGGATTTCCAACGTCGTCTCTTAGATATTCCCAATCTTCCGCATCCCGATGTCCCGGTCGGGAAGGACGAGGAAGAAAATATTATAAGCCGCACCGTGGGCGAACTGCCTTCGTTTTCCTTCCAACCTCGGCCACATTGGGAAATCGGACAAGATCTGGACATTATTGACTTTGAGCGTGGGGTCAAAATCTCGGGCTCACGTTTTTACGTTTTGAAGGGAGCGGGGGCCAGAATGCAGCGTGCGCTGATCAACTGGATGCTGGATTTGCACATTACTGAGCACGGGTATACCGAGGTCTATCCACCGGTCATGGTTAAAGAGGATTGTTTAATTGGGACTGGTAACCTACCGAAGTTTGGTGAGAATCTTTATCGTGATATTGAAGAAAATTTCTGGTTTATTCCGACCGCCGAGGTGCCCGTAACGAATATGTACCGGGAGGAGATTATCGCACCCGGAAAACTTCCCATTTACCACGTGGCGTATACCCCGTGCTTTCGGCGGGAGAAAATGTCAGCCGGCCGCGATGTGCGCGGAATTAAACGCGGGCATCAGTTCGATAAGGTGGAAATGGTGAAATTTGTTGACCCAGCTGCCTCTGATAAGGAATTAGAGGCACTGGTTGATAATGCGGAGGATGTCTGCCGTCGACTTGAGATCCCGCACCGCGTGGTACAAATGTGTACGGGCGATCTCAGCTTTGTCGCGGCCCTCAAGTATGATGTGGAAATGTGGGCACCGGGATGTGAGGAGTGGCTCGAAGTCAGTTCGTGTTCGAACTTCCGAGACTTTCAGGCCCGGCGGGCGAGCATCCGCTATCGTCCTAAGCCGGGAGCAAAGCCGGATCTCATCCACACATTGAACGGCTCCGGCCTCGCTCTGCCACGAGTTGTTATTTCGATTCTTGAACACTATCAACAGGAAGACGGCAGTGTCCTGATACCTATGGTTTTGCGGCCCTATATGGGCGGGTTAGTGAAAATCGAGAGGCCAGTTTAGCCGATTTGCTAAGCTGTTTTGCGTTCAATGTCGTGCTCGGATGTCACGATGGCGGTGCGTGCAAAAAATGGTAGGCGGGAAGTCGGGAGAAGCCGGAACTCTCCGCGGAGGGGGAGTTGACGATTTGGGGGCAGCCCGGTACTAATTTGGCCAAGAAAACGGCGAAACTTCGTGGCAGAAGAAGCGCAAAAACCACCGCAGGGCCGGGAACTCGAAGAAAAAATCGAGAGACTGACCAAGGAGTTGTCCGGCCTCATCAACGAAGGCAGGATGGGTGCGCGCGATGAACTGCGCGAGTACGCCGTGAGCCTTATACAAGGTGAGACTGAAACAGTGCTGATGGAGGAGCCTACCAGGGAGGACGAGAATGAAGACGTTCCTTCCTTCAGCGTAGTCGCTTTAAGCATTCCATTTCTCCTTATTGGTATCATTTTATTACCACTCTTTGCGCCCGTTGGGTTGGCGATGCTGCTGCTTGCATTGGTGATGGGAGTAGGGGGTTGGTTAGCCCTGATGTTCCGTAGAAAGTAGACTGTTCATTACGGGTGATGGGGAGCAGGGCGGCTAATCGGTACGAGATATGAAGGAGTACATGCGATGGCAAAAAAACCAATCTCACCTGAAGAACTCCAAGAGATAGAGGCACGACGGCGGGTCGAGCAGCGCGAGGAGCGCCAGAAGCGGGTGCGCGAACGAGCCCAAAGAGGCGGTCTGTGGTCAAGGCGCGATTTTTTTGGCCGACTCAGCTGGGGTGGATTCGGTATTGTTTCCTTGCTGGGCTTGCTAGCCTTTGTCCGCTCAGCCTTCCCGCGGGTGTTATTTGTTCCGCCTTCAACGTTCAAAGCTGGTTATCCAGGTGATTACCCGGTGGGCGAGGTTAGCGAGAAGTATCGGTCATCGCAGCGCGTTTGGATTGTTCGTGAGCCACAAGGGTTTTATGCTATTTTTGCCAAATGTACCCATCTTGGTTGTACCCCGCGCTGGTCGTCCGCGGAGAGTAAATATAAATGCCCCTGTCACGGGAGTGGTTATTACCGCACAGGATATAATTTTGAAGGTCCGGCCCCGCGCCCGATGGATCGCTTTAAGCTGTCGCTGTCCGACGACGGCCAGCTGATCGTAGACAAAAGCAAGGTGTATAAAATGCAGCCGGGTGCTGATCCAAACAAACAACATCCTGACAGCATTCTCCGTATTTAGGCGGTGAAACGGCGAGGGAAGCCAATACCCGGGTCGGTGGCTAATGAGCTAGGAGCATTATGAGTAGCCAATTTGATGAACTTAAACGCCAAGTCATGGAATCGCAGGTCTGGCAGTCGATTTTTCGCCACGGCTACGAAGACACGCCCCGTAACCGTATCTTAATGGTATCCGGAAACGTGTGGTTACACTTGCACCCCTCGAAGGTACGCAAGCATGCTACACGGCTACGGTTTACCTGGTGTATGGGCGGGATTACGTTTTTGATGTATTTGGTGACCGTGGTGACCGGTGTGTATCTCATGTTTTACTACCGGCCAGTTGCCGAATATGCCTACGCTGACATTAAATATCTCGAATTCGACATGCCGTTTGGCATGTTGATGCGCAATATGCACCGCTGGGCGGCCCACGGCATGGTCATATCGGTATGGCTACATATGTTTCGTGTCTTTATGACTGGCTCGTATAAACCCCCGCGCGAGTTTAACTGGCTGGTCGGCGTGATCCTGTTGGTCTTGACGTTGTTGCTCTCATTTACTGGCTACCTGCTACCCTGGGACCAGCTCTCTATTTGGGCGGTTTCCGTGGGTTCAAATATGGGGCGAGCCACGCCGTTACTTGGTAACGAAGGACCGTTTGCTGAACTCCTTGGGGTGAATCCGATTTATGATGCACGCGCCTTTCTATTTGGCGGCGGCGAGATTGGCGCCCACACGCTGCTGCGGTTCTATATTTTGCACTGCATCTTTATTCCCCTGGTGACCAGCTTATTTCTGGCGGTCCATTTTTGGCGTATTCGGCGTGATGGTATTTCCGGACCGGCTCTGTAGAGGAGGTAGTCATGCGTGTACTCCTGATTCCTATTCTCATTGGCGTGATCAGCTGGCTCTTATACCTGGCTGCCAAGCCCAAACCGTCTTCGGACGACACGTAAAAACGGGAGGCTGTTATGGCGGAAACGAGTTTAGCTGCCACACGTGTTGAAGTCCCCCTCAAAAAGGCAACCGGCCCGGGTGATGATAAGGTCCACACCTGGCCGCACCTCGTCCGAGCTGAATTCTTGTGTACGCTCTTCACCATTATCCTCCTCCTGGTGTGGTCGTTGCTCGTTGACGCTCCTCTCGAGGAACCGGCGGATCCTGGTCGGACGCCGAACCCGTCCAAAGCGCCTTGGTACTTTCTCGGCTTGCAAGAGATCCTTGTCTTTTTCGACCCCTGGCATGCCGGCGTGGTAGCGCCAAGTTTCATTATCATGGGCTTGATGGTGATCCCTTTTATTGACATTAATCCCCAAGGGAACGGCTATTACACATTTAAGCAGCGTAAATACGAAATACTGACCTTTATGTTCGGTTTCCACGTCCTCTGGATATCGACTATCATGATCGGAACCTTTGTCCGGGGGCCGGGCTGGAACTGGTTTTGGCCGGGTGAAATATGGGACGCACACCTGGTTGAAGCGCTGACCAACCAAGATTTGCCGTATCTTTTTGGCATTCGTGACTATACGACGGCAGCGATTTTCGGGCTAATCCTTATTGTCGGTTTCTTTGTGGTCGGGACGGCTGCCATGCATTGGTGGATAGTGAGGATCAAGGGACGTGAGTTTATGCTGCGTTGGGGCGCGGCTCGGTTTTTCTTAACATCTTTTCTTACTCTGAATATGATTGCCGTGTTTATCAAAATGCTGCTGCGGCATATTTTGAATGTGAAATATATTTTAGTCACCCCGTGGATTAATGTTTGATGTTGTTCTATTTGGCCAAATTTCTTCAGGCCTTTGGCTTGGCAGACGTTGGCTACGCTTTATTCGTCGGTCTGACTGAAGAAAAAAGCATGGGCAAGGAGTTGTGGCTGTTAGGCATAGGGACCGGGGTGTTCTATCTTGGTCGCTATCTTGAGAACCGGACAACCGTGTAACAGTGAATCGTTATGGCACGTAGAGAAATTGACGACGAGAAGAAATCGTATAGTGGGATCTTTCTCCTGGCAGTCGGGTTGTTGCTCATGGGATCGGTCTGGTCGATCTGGGACGACTCCGTCTCGCGTCGTCCGTGGAAGAAATACCAGGCACAGTTCTCGATGATCGCGTATGCCAAGACTATGGCTGAGCTCCAAGCTGAGGAGGAGCGGCTCGCGGCTGATCCCGCGTACCAAGAAGCGCTTGCCACATTAGAAGCGGCGCACAGTGACATCGCTGGTGGAGAAGGGCGCCAACGCCTAGCCGTCCTCCAGACCGAATTTGTGGCAGCAGAAATTCGGGCGAGTGATGCTGAGAATGCCTTACGTGTTGTCCGGAGTGAAATTGAGGCCGCTTGGTACGAGTATGACCATGCGATTCAACTCGAACACTCAACTAAAGCAGAGAAATCCCATCTCGACGCACTCGAAGCGGAAGATGCAGAGCGTGAGTTAGTCTTTCTGGCAGAAGAGTCTGAGCGGGATCGGATCGAAAAAGAGATCAACGAGGTCAATGCGAGCGTCCTCGAAGCGCAAGCCACTCTTGGCCAGATGAATCAGGCAAAAGAGTTTATTGTCCAACGCATAGAGAATTATGTCATGCGGCCTATTGACGGGCTTGTTATTCCTAATATCCCGGCCATCAAACAAGTGGTGGTACGGGAATTCGATGAAGGGAACTTCGACACCCCGCTTCCACGCGTTGACCGGTGTCAGTCGTGTCATGTTGGGATCGAAAAACGTGGTTTTGAGGATCAGCCCAACCCACATAAGACGCATCCGAATTTTGACCTGCTGATGGGCAACCATCCACCCGAATTGTTCGGCTGCACCTCGTGCCACAACGGCCAAGGCGTCGCGACGAGCAGTGTCGATATCGCACACGGATATGTGAAGTTCTGGGAACATCCTCTTTTGCTGGGCCCGAAGATGGAATCGAACTGCATTAGCTGTCACGCGGATATTCAGACCATTGCGACTGGAGAGGTGATCGGGCACGATATCGCACGCGGCGAGCAGCTTTTTATGCAAGCCGGCTGTACCGGCTGCCATCTCGTTGAAGGGTACGGCAATGCTAAAAAAATTGGGCCGTATCTACGGCGCGTTGGAGCTAAAGCCGACCCGGCCTGGATGGTCGAATGGGTGGCCAATCCGCATGAATTTCGACCCCATACCCGCATGCCAAATTTTATCCTCAAGAAGGAGCAAGGGCGGGCAATCACAGCCTACCTCATGCAGGCGAGTCAGGAAGAAGGACGGGCCTGGCTTGACTCTCATCCTGAGCCTGAAGGCATTGATTCAAATAATCCCGAATTGGTCCAGAAAGGTAAAAGCCTGGTCAATTCACTCGGCTGTCGCGCCTGTCATGGATTCCAGGAAGGCCAGACTGCCACACTGATCGGGCAGAATAAGAATTTTGCACCGAACTTGGCACGTGTTGCGGAAAAGACCAATGCCCGATGGCTGTTTCATTGGATTAAAAATCCTCGTGACTATTCGCCTAGTACGGCCATGCCGGACCTACGCCTCAGCGACGCAGAAGCCCAGGCTATTGTGTCGTATCTGTTGACCCTCAAAACAGACATTGAGCGTGAGGATATCCGCGCGGAGCTCGAAGATCGTGACCTCATTCTCGCAGGGAAAAGCCTGGTACGCACCTACGGCTGTCACGGCTGTCATGAAATCCCGGGCATGGAGAAAGAGGCGCGTATTGGTGTCGAGCTGACTACTTTTGGGGGAAAGAGTCTTGAGGAGTTGTTTTTCGGGAATCGTACTGACGTCGCGGAGACGTGGGACGACTGGACGTATGAGAAGATCAATAGTCCACGTGGCTATGCGACCGAACGGATTGAACAGCTCATGCCCTGGTATAATTTCGCGGATGAAGACATCAACTTACTGCGGGTGTTTCTCACCAGTCGAACCGGACATTTGGTTCCTGAGCGGTATACCGCTCGCAATGAGTGGACGAGTAAGATAGTCAAAGGCCAGCGCTTAGTCCAGTACTACAATTGTACTGGTTGCCACGTGATTGAGGGCCGCGGTGGGGAGATTCGTTCGCTGTATCTTGATAATCCTGCATTTGCTCCACCGACCCTGACAGGGGAGGGGCAAAAAGTCCAATCGGACTGGTTCTACCGGTTTCTCAAACAGCCGGTGCCTATCCGTCCGTGGCTGCAGCTGCGGATGCCGACCTTTCACTTTGCCGATACTGAAGCGAGCGGTGTTGTCAACTATTTCAATGCCTTGAGTAGATTAGAAATTCCATTTACATATTTTGATCGTAGCCAGACGTCGCCGGACATGGTGCATGCGGGCGGTGTCTTAATGTCAGACGATTACTTCGCGTGCTTCTCTTGCCATCAACAAGGTGACCAGAAACCGGAAGGCCCGCCAGACGGTTGGGCGCCCGATTTAGACATGGCCAAAGAGCGCCTTAACCCCGAATGGATTGTTGATTGGATTAAGGCCCCGTCGGCGCTGATGGCGGACACCAAGATGCCTACGTTTTACCCTGGTGGTCCTGAGGATATCTTCGATGGTGACGAAGACAAACAAATTGTTGCCATGCGCGACTATATCATGTTGCTGGGTATTGATGGGCCGTTCGGTGAGATGAATGGCGCGGTTACCGCCGAAGCTTCGCGAAAGATGACTGATATGACTGAAGACGTCTCCACTGATATCTTTGCTGAGGAGAGTCCGAGTCAGACCGACCCTATCTTCGATCTGGGAGATGCGGACGCAACAAATTAGAATGTATTGTGTTTCTGCACAGGAGCGAATATCTCTCAAGCAAATTTCTGACAAGGAGGAAGAATGCGTATTATGAGTGTGAAGACACTGTTGCCCCTGGTAGTCCTGGTAGCCTTGGTAGCCCTGAGAGGTGGAGTGAGGCTACCGCTTACATCTGTGGCCTGGAGCTATGATGCCGGGGCAGTGAGTGATAGTGGCTCTATTAGCGGAACTGTCAAGTTTGTCGGCACGGTGCCTGAGCCGAAGGCGATTGAAGCGACTAAGGATGCGGCGGTGTGCGCTAAGACCCCCAAATTTGAGGAGTCGCTGCTTGTCGGTGAGGGTAACGGACTCAAGAACGTGGTTGTTTCTATTGTGAGTATTTCCAACGGTAAAGAATTTGGCGATGCCATGGTCCTGGACCAGAGGGAATGCTTGTATACACCGCATATAACCCTCACCCAGGTGGGAGCCGAATTGGAGATCTTGAATAACGATGGTATTCTTCACAATATTCACTCATATAGCGAAGCCAACCCTGCTTTTAATCAAGCTCAGCCGAAATTCCGGAAAAAACTCAAAAAGAAATTTAATGAGCCGGAAGTGGTGCGCGTAGAATGTGATGCTCACGGCTGGATGAAAGGCTGGATTGTAGTCATGGAGCATCCTTATTACTCGGTGTCTGATGGATCGGGGGCATTTACTTTGAGCGATGTTCCTGTCGGCGAGTATGAGTTGAAGTTTTGGCATGAGACGCTCGGTGAGGCAATGCAAAATGTTACGGTTGAAACAGGTAAAGAGGCCAGCGTAAGTGTTGAGATGTCGCAGTCGTAAAAGCTAGGCTTTGTGGCTAAAAGGGAGTTCGTGAGAGCTCCCTTTTATTTTGCGTCCTACGTAGGATCCGGGCTACGCTTACCGAAAAGCGAGTTCGGGGCAGGGATCTGTAGGCCTAGTTGGGTTTGCATCCAGTAGCTGTTAAGCAAGAGAGTGTACGGGCTGCGTACCCCGGCTGGGCCTGGCAGTGGTCTGCGGTCAGGAGACTAATGCGTAAAGGATTAATAGGCACCATTAGTAATCGTGATTGAGAAGATGTTAGACTATAGTCAAATGCGGAGGTCCCACAAAATATAGTTTGCCAGAGCATATTCGTATCGCGAGTTAAAAAGTGGAAATATTTTTCGGACTATAGGCACTATCGTAATTTATTATTACACTATGATCATTTTACAGTGTATGATCAGAACTGAAAAACAAACAGCTACCCCGATGAGCATTGAGGCGAAGGACGGATCCCGCTAGGTCAACTGGTGAAGGAGCTGCCTGCTGCGTGTTGAGGGAAAGGCTCTTGGTCTGCTCCTAGAGGCCGATTAAGCAAATGAGTTGCGTATCGGTGGCAAATTGACGACTCTCACGAAGTCTCAAAGTTGGGGCGTTTCCTGGAAGCCTGCCGGCTTGAGACTGTCGCCCGCTTAAGTATTCCGGCGTCTTACCTATGGTTTTTCCTTTCGCTACGAACTGACCAAAGAATCGAAACGGCCGACACCGTCTAGTTCGATGAGGGACGCACCACGACACAGCCACCTCCTCGCTGGCTGTCACAAATTATTCCATAACTTGACAAAATATATCTTATCAGACGTAACAAATGAACCAACTACCGCTGTTTCTTAGCCTTGATCAGTTCCGCAAGCGGAGATTCTGGATATTGTTCGAGCAGATCCTCGTACGACGTGGCAGACGTTTCCGTATCTTGATTACGTTCGGCAACTTCCCCAAGGGCAAGAAGTGCCTCTCCTTTGCCAGGGCGGTCTATCAGTGAGGCCTGGCGATACCATTCCGTGGCCGTATCAAAATTTCCAGCTTGCTCGGCCCCTTGTCCCAGTCGTAGCAAAGCTACCTGCCTAATATACCCGTGATTATTCCGAACTTGAGTACTACGCTCATAAATCGCCTTTGCTCGAGCAGGCTGGTCATCTTTCTCATAAGCCTCACCCAGGTATAATAACGCCACCCCTTGTGCCGCTGAACCACTGAGAGCCGGATCGGCCTCTTTGAGCAGATCGATCGCCTGTTGCACATTCTCCTTATCAAGCGCCGCCATGCCCTCACTCAATTGCTGGAGCCCTCCGCTATAGCGATACTGCGTCCAAGCAACCCACGAGATCCAGGATGAGGCTACAAGAACGATGACCACGCCACCAACGATCACCTGCTGCTTATACAGGACAACCACTCCCCACACCTCTTGCAGAAGAGCAAAGAATTTTGCCGACGGATAAGAGGACGGGGACAGTTCTTGTTTTCTCTTGGATGCCATAACTCTAAAGACCGACAGCGTATCAGCCTCGCGTCGATTACATCTTATATTTGAAATCGTCAGGCGACATCTTCTCTAGAATCTCCGCCCATTTATCCCTCGACACATTCGAGAGATTCGCTTCTTCCGGATTGTCATCCATTTGCTGCAGGACACTCGAGGCCTCAAGGACCTGTTTGGCAACAAAGATGGGGCTCTTCGTTCGTAAAGCGAGCGAGATCGCATCGCTCGGGCGGGCATCAATCGCGATATGCCGCTCTCCCATGGAAACGCAGATGGACGCATAGTAGGTATTATCTCGTAGCTCGGTCACCTCAACCGCCTCAACCGCCCCACCGGCCTCCTCGACCAAATGGCGTAAGAGGTCGTGCGTCATCGGACGCGCCATCTTGATCCCCTCAAGTTCAGTCGCCATGGAGGTCGCCTCCATCAGGCCTATCCAAATGGGCAGGTTCAGCTTATTTTCAGAGTCTTTCAAAATAACGATTGGGGTCTTTGTCACCGGATCAAGCGTCAGCCCGCTCACTTTCATTTCTATGAAACCCTCTCGCTCCATTACTCCTCCCTCGGGTGTACCCATACAGGTGTATCCGGCGGTCCCATTCCCAATTGCAGCTAGGCCGTTACGAGCTGATCAATGACGCGATAAAGTTGGTTCAGGTTGCGGCATTCCTCAACCAGATCACAGTACGGTGCATACCTATCCATTTCGCTATCCCCAAAGCCCCACGTCAGACGACTCTCCGGATTCAGCCAAATTACCTGTCTCGCCTGCTGCTGTAAATCGCGAATGACCCAATCGTGTGGAAGGTTATAGTTATTGCGCGCATCACCCAAAACCAGCACAGTCGTGCGTTTATTGATGATCGACATATTATCGCGATGAAACGTCTTAAAGGCGCGCCCAAAATCAGAATGGGCATAGATGTTGATGAAATTTCCTCTCAGGGCCAGATCGATAGCAGCGTGGACCTCATTATCCTCAAACAGCTTTGTCACATCACCAATGTCCGCCACAAAGATAAAACTGCGGACTTTCGAGTATAAATCCTGGATGGAATACACAAATTGTAGCATAAAGCGTGATACGTTGCGCACAGAATCGGACACATCACAGAGGATCACAACCTGAGGTTTTTCCTTTTTGCGCCGATTGAGCACGATATGAAACGGGACCCCACCATACTGAAGGTTTTTCCGCAGCGTGCGTTGCAGATCAAATCGGCCGCGTTTGTCGCGCTTGCGCCGAATCGAAATGATATGCTTGAGACGCTGTGCGAGCTTGGTCACCGCTTCTCTCATTTTCCGAATTTCGTCTTCGGACAAATAATAAAAGCTTTTATCGGCCAAACTCCTCGACCGTTGCTGCTCACGCAGTTCTGAGTCCTTTTTCTCTAGCTCGGCCCGCACATAGCTGCGAATCATATGCGCCAGGTCTTGCTGACGCTGATCAATATACTGCGAAAGCTGTTCGACTTGCTCAGGACTGAGACCTGCTTGCTGCAGAGCCTCCTTGATATTCGCCAACTCCTGGGTAATATTACCGAACCCCATCATTTGCGCCAAAGCGTTCGCAAACTGTCCTTCCTGGAAGGAACGCTGGATGTCCTGCAGATTTGCTTGCTGCGCAGCTTCCTGCAGCATTTTTTCCAACTGCCCAGTATTATTGGTCAGTAATGCGCGCGCCAGGTCCGACATCTCTTCGCCCATGTTCTCTAGCGCGTTTTCTAGCTGTTCGAGAAACTTCTGAAATTCCTCCTCCGTCATATCAAGCGCCTGCAGAGTCTGTGCCCCAGCCGCCTTGATCACCTCCCCAAGGCCGGTAAAGTACATGTCGAACAATTCATCGTAGACTGGAATATCCACCAGGCGTTTGACTAACGTCGCCCGCAGCGTGTCTTTGAGCAGACCTTTATCCCGCAGCCCAATCAACCCCAACGCCGCAAACGTGTCCATGTTCTCCGCGGCTGAGACCGTAAGACCATTCTGCCGTAGCAGATGCGCAAACTCAATTATCTTATCGTCCATAGGATCGCTCGCGACACGCCGCTAGTGCAGCAGATCCTTCTCGTCTTGCGCTGGCACCGCTTCTGCTTTAGTTTTCTTTTGGCTGAGATATTCTTTTAGTTCCGCCTCTGCCTTACGCACATCCCCCTCGTATTTCAGGACCGTGTTGAGCGTTTCGTTCACCTGCGTTTCCTCGAGCCGATGAACGTTGAGCAGTGTCAGGGCCTTGGCCCAATCCAGCGTTTCACTAATACTGGGCAATTTTTTCAGATCTAATTTTCGAATCGACTGGACAACCTCCACCACTTCGGCGGCGAGCTGCTCAGCGATGCCCGGTACTTTGAGCTTCACAATCTCCAATTCTTGTTCCTGGTTCGGGAAGTCAATGAACAGATGGAGACAGCGTCGCTTCAGCGCATCAGACATCTCACGCGCGTTATTACTGGTCAGGACGACCACCGGCAGCTGTTTGGCTTTTATGGTTCCCAGCTCCGGGACGCTGACCTGGAAATCACTCAGTACTTCGAGCAGAAAGGCCTCAAATTCACTATCTGCTTTATCAATCTCGTCGATTAAGAGCACTAAGGAATGGTCAGAGGTAATCGCTTGCAGGAGTGGTCGCGGCAAAATAAACCGTTCAGAAAAGAACACGCTGTCTTGACTCCCAATGCGATCAACGGCCTCCGCCAGGCTCGAAGTCCCCTCAAGCACCTCACCAATTTTATCCTTCAAAATCTGCGTATAGAGTAATTGCTTGGCGTATTCCCACTCGTACAGCGCCTTGGCTTCATCGAGTCCTTCGTAACACTGCAGGCGCAGTAGCTCACAGTCGAGGGCGCCAGCCACAACTTTCGCCAGTTCCGTTTTGCCGACCCCAGCTGGCCCTTCAACCAGAATAGGTTTTCGCAATTGGCTGGCCAAATACACGACGGTCGCAATTTGTCGATTACAAATATATTTCTGATCTGAGAATTTTGAGATAACGTCATCAACGGATTCGAACATTCTTCCTCCTCACCGGATATGCGTGCGCAGACCGTATCATAGGGGGTCCGGAAACTCAACGCGAAGACCGGCTTCTGCCCCTTGCTGCCTCGCTGTGTCCACTCTATAATCAGCCGCGCAATATGTGCACGCTCGCCTTGTACTTTCAGGTTTTTCCAGGCTACCCGCTCGTCGTGGTGGCAAACCGCGATGAGTCTCTCAGCCGACCTTCTGCGCCGCCACTCTTGCTACAGGAAACCCCCTGGATTTTCGGTGGGAAAGATCTCCTGGCGGGAGGAACGTGGCTGGGAGTCAACCAATCCGGGCTTATTGCCGGCCTGCTGAACCGCCACGCGCCAGGCCCTCCGGATTCACATCGTCGATCACGCGGACTCTTATGCCTAGACGCCTTGCGGTTCACCACAACGCACGCGGCCGTCCGCTTTGTGCAGGCTGAATCAGCCGCACGTTATAATCCGTTCAACCTCTTAGTGGCGGATGCGGACGATGCGTATGTAGTCCATCCAGTTGCAGATACAGTCCACGTCCAAAAGCTGAAGCCCGGCGTCCACCTGCTCACCAATCTCAACCTCAACGATCCGGAATGCCCGCGCATTGCCAAATCATTTCAACATTTTCAGCAGGTGATGGTGGGGCAACTCAGTCACATCCCCTTTTCTCTTTCAACACTTTTCCACAGATTGCATGCGTTACTCTCAGATCATACCACCGCACTCGATCCTCGTAGGACCGATCCGCGCAACGGACTATGCCTCCATCTCGACGGATACGGCACATGCTCCTCTTCTCTGCTAGCCTATTCGGCTTCACAGCGTCACTATATTTACCAATTCGCGCCTGGGGCTCCGTGTCAAAACACCTATAGCGACGTCCCGCTTCCAACAGGCCCTTTGGCCGACCAACCACCATCGACACCATAGGTCGCCCCCGTCACGAAGTCCCCGGATTCCGCCAGAAAACGGACCACTCGCGCAACATCCTGCGGATCACCAAACCGCTGCAGTGGCGTGTTCTT
>CAZXFE010000050.1:0-17904 GCA_964639795.1 uncultured Enterobacteriaceae bacterium
CCAGGAGTCCGGATGCCTGGAACTCTTCAAGAGCCAAGCGTCGCATCGAAAATCGATCTTTTTCCGCTCCGTCCATCTCGGCAAATGAACACGTACTGCCCAGCGGCTGAAAGATCGGGTCCCACCCGAACCCACTCCTTCCGCGCGCCCGTTCCGGGACCACCCCAGTTACCGAGCCTGAAAAAATCCGCAGGCCTGCATGATCGCAGTATCCGAGCAGCGTTGTCGCCGTGGCTGCCCGGTTGCTCTCGCCTTGCAGCATCTGGCACATCCCGTCGACACCAACACTATCAAGAAACCATTTGATCAGCGCGCCGGGAAGCCCGTTCCAAGCGGCAAAGGCTAAACCCGTATCTTCCACAAGGACGGGGTGACCCAGTGCGGCATAAGCGTGGCGGGCTTTGTGCTCAATGACGGAAAGAAGGTCCACGGCTTGGATCTCGTCCAGATCGAGAGGCGTATGCCTGAGAGCATCACCAAGAATGCGCTCGAACTCCCGAACTTTATTCACATTACCAGTGATAAACGTCAGCACCCAACCACCTCAAGGTCTTAGAGCGTGTCTCATTAGTGTCGCTGTGGTCCAACCCCGTGCGAAAACGCCGTGGCCGAGGCCTCTGAAGCAGCCATAGCCGCTGTGCTCGGACGATGCAGGGCAACGCTGGACACGGGGGTTGCAGCTGGGCGACGCCCGGAATGGACTTTTTAGACACGCTCTTAGCCTCTCACTGAACCGGACACCCCACGCCGGCTCTCGTGCCTCTGAATCATCGTCTCCGGGGTTAGTGCGCCTTGGCAGGGCGTGATCGAAAAGCATGGACACGATGGCCCTTGCTTTGAAGCGTCAGCAGCCGGGCAAACTCATCTTGATCGATTACGAAAACGCCCTGTTGCAGGGCGAAACGCTGCACCTGCAGCGAAGATTGATGCGGGCTCAGCACCATGGCCTGCTGACAATCGTGCCGGTCCTTCTGCTTATCCGCGGCAGCCACAACCGATAGCTCTATCTCCTCACGCTCAACCCGACACCATACCCGCTCACGACCTCTCACCAGCAAGAGATAGGTGGCAGGATCATCCAGAATATTCTTGATCTGCGTCTCATACCCTTGAGCCCGGAGCACCGCGATGGCTCGTTTCAGAAACTCCGAATCTGTCATGTCATCTATGCCCACCAGCGACGGGCGCTCTGGCCGACGACGTCTATAGGAACCGACGACCAGCCACACCCCAATACCGCCGGCGAGCCAGCCGACGCCTGAAGAGCCAAAATACGCCTGCACGGTTGTTATGCTAAAAATGCTGAGCAACACTACCGCCGTTCCCTTAATTAAACCCTTACGGGAACGTTTCGCGCGCCTTACCTTTTGGACTTCGACTGGAGTATGCGAAGGCTCTTGCATAGTTTTCTCCCACAACACTCAAGGCAACCCTCTCCCTTGCCCTCCCCATTTAGCCGATTGCCCCCTGTCCTGTCTGCTCCTGGCATATCCGCTGGCTTTGGGCGATGCCGACCTGTTTCCCGCACTGCCCCAGATACACCAGCTCGGTGGCAAAATCAACGCGACAGCCGTTGATGCGGCAGAGTTACAACAAGCTACGGTTTATTGTGAGCAGGGCGCCGGTGCGGACCAAAACCAAATACCAGCCAAAAGCGAATCGTCTGACTAACATGACGGTCAGTGAAATGAATTGTATAAGGTGAAATTGCGATTTACTAAAAACACTGGCACCTCTTTGAGTCCTTGCTGCAAAGTATACGACAAGCGGGACTGCCATCAATCTACTAAACGTATAGGTTGCCCAGATTTCATATTGATTGAGAATAATGAAGAAGCCAAATGTCTCTAACGAAATAACGGCACTCTACGGGGATAACATTGGTTTCTCCCAACCCCAGTGCGACAGGCCAAAGGCCATTAAACAAAACGGAAAAATGACACGGCTCTAGATGATACCTTTCAATCCTTGATTCATCCCAGGTTCAATCAATCCATCAAGTATCGGCAAGGCACCGTCTGACTGAATCTCTTGGCGCAGTTTACTTGATACAAACCAAGCCCATGAATCATGGTACACTACACCCCCAATCCATATGGCAAGAACAAAGGCAATCAGCAATGCAGTCGCAAAAAAGCACTTGAGCTTGCATGGATTCGATAAACAACCAATGATTCGAGAATGACAAGCAGAATGAAGAACCAAATAGCTTTATGGGTAATCAATGCTATTCCGGACACAATTGCTTCCGTAAGAATTCGTCGACGTAAAAGTGTATACGATCCAGCCAAAAATAATGCACTCACCATAATGTCGGCACACTAGTTAAATGCTAGCCTACGTCGGACTTCTCTTTCTACCCTGGATAAGGTTTCTTTTCTTCTTGGGCTGGGCAAGTCCGATCATCGCCGTCCCGGCTCCGGTCCGCACGAACCGTGAGCATACTAGCCGTAGGCAGCTTGACGGTATATCTAGCGGCATGGTTTTCCATATCTTTGGACCAGTACCCGCTAGCAGGCATGCAGACCGTCCTCAGTGCGGGCTCTGCAGGATGCATCAGCCGTGGCGTATTGGCACAAGCGGATCGTGACTTTTTTTATGTGTGGGTAAGCCGGTGTATGCTCATCCTGTCGCCGTCTCTCATGAGAGGTAGTAGCACTCGGGAGCGCTCCCGTATCAAAACGTGCTTGGCTGCCTGCGAGCTGGCCGCAACGGTAACTGTTCTCTTTTGGTCAGTCAGTATTAAACCGGTTCAGTCCAATATGGTCAGCCAGCGAGGACTGGAACGGAGGCGAAATTCTGCTGTCCCTCTTCTGAGAGGAAAGGCGGGCTCCCACCTGAACCTGACGGTTGCTCTGGGGCATATGCATCACGCTGCCCGCGTGACGCCCGCCGTAATGAGCTATTGGACTAGCCTAGCGGAGGTTGCCTCGGCAGCAGTGCCTGCTGCAGCGGAGCCACAGGCAGTAGACGAACGCAACCGTATTAAAAGACCGAATGCCAGGGCAAGACCAGATCCAGTCTCTTGTGGCTCCCCAAATGGCCGAACTCAACCGGACCGATCTTTTTCTGGCCCTTCAGGCCGCTCTGCAAAAGGCTCGGGAACTCGAAGCGACCGATCCGCTCAACGCGCTGAACCTCGCGTATGTCTATGAGCGCTGGAGCGAGGTGAGCACTGCCGAACGTAACCGAAAGCGCTAGGAGAACAAGCCCCCGGCACGGTACACATACGCAATACACATGCTGCCGCACAACCCCCATGAGGAAAACCACATTACCCATTTCTGGTTAAAAAATAGACAAAACCCGACCAGGATCCGGCCGTACTTGCCCATTCTCTTGCGATAGATTCCGCGCTCGCACAAACCTTTCTGCTGCAGGCCGATACCTACCTTTCTGCGGCGAACGAGAAATGCGGCCTTTTGGCTGGAGATGACGAGCCATCTTCTGGCCGTAAACGCCTCATTTGAGCTCAGTTGCCACAGCTGTCCAATCCGGGCCTCCGGCAACTACTCCAGCAACCCGTTCAACCTTTAAAAAAGGCCGTCGGGCTGTGGCCGCGCAACGTCGATGCGTATGTCCAGCTGGTACACTCCCTTTTCGTAGCCGGTCAGACCGAAGGGGCTCTCGATTACCGGGAAAGGGGCCTTACCGGGCCCCTTGGTCGAAGGAACTCCGGTTGGCTCCGGTTGTCATGACTCAAATTCGGCCCGATCACCAAGCGCCAATTACCCTGTATCAGCGTATTATTGTGGCACAGGCTGGCTCTGTGGTCGTCCACACCGCCCTGGCAGAGTATCTCATTGCGATAGGTCGGAAAGACCGGGCAAAAGCAGAAGTCAGTCGAGCCGCTTCCCTAGTCCCGCATGATCCGAATTCTCTCGGCAGGCGACCAACCTGTACGCCGCTTTCGGACAATGGCCTCAAGCGAAGGAAACCATACCCAAGGCTACTGCGCGCACCCGGTAAACGGGAACCCAGCTCTTGTCTCTACCGTGCAACTAAACCCGCATTTCCCAATTCGGAGGGGTTTGCGCTTAGAGGCTGTCCGAATAACGGTTTCATGGTGTCTTGTTGAGCGTAGCGAAACATCTCAACTCCCCGACAAAGGGAGGGATTCTTCGCTTCGCGCAGAATGACAGAACCGGGCGCCTCTGGTTATCCGGATAGGCACTTAGAAAAACCCGTATTACTACTTTGTGGTCAGCAGGACACCGCCGATAACAAAAGCGGTCCCAATAATCTGGACTCGGGTAATTTCCTCACCAAGAAAAACAGCCGAGCTAGCGATGACGATAATGGGAATCAGATTCATGAACACCGCAGCCCGGTGGGGACGCACCCGGCTCAGGGCTTGGTAATACAACAAGTTGGTCATGGGAGACAAAATAGAAAGAAAACCCAGGGCAACCAGGACCAACGGCGAGAAATCAACGTCGGTGTTAAACGGCGATTCGATCAGGCACAGCGGAACTAAGATAAATGACCCGACAATATACGAGCTCGCCGTCGCTGCCGCAGGTGACCGATTGGCCAAGGCGATACGACTATACACGGTATAGGTCGCCCAACTCAGTTGGCCGATCAAAATCAGCAAATCTCCCCAGTTGAGAGCTAGGTTCAGTAAGATCTCTAACGAACCCTGGCAAATAATGGAAACCAGTCCCACAAAGGACACTAAGATGCCGACAGCATTAACGAGCGATAACTGCTCCTTCATGAATGCCCAGGAAAAGAGTGCAACCCAGATGGGAGTTGAAGCAGCAATGATACTCGCATTTGAAGCCGTTGTTAAACCTAGGCCGAGATAGAAAAAAGTCCCTGCTCCAACGACCCCGGTCAATGTCATCACAACTGTGCTCTGTGGATCTTTGCGTAATTCTGCCCACCAATTGGGCTGGGATTTCCAGCCCATGAGAGCGAGTAAGACCGCGCCCACAACCGTACGCAGGGCAATCAAGGTGAGCGGCCCGACCACTCCGAGCATGAGCTTTCCAGCCGGGAAATTCAGTGCCCACAGACAGACAACGGCTAAGAGTGAAAAATATGCCAAGAGGAAGAATTACCTCTGAAGGGTGTCTTCGCTAATACAGTCTTTATCCGCGCCCACCAATATTCGTGATGCGGCTCAACAGGGCTAATCCGGCTCGGTGAACCGCAGCCAGATCATTTATCATGAATCACAATGAACTCGTTCAGTTCATTCGTAACCGCATGAATCTCAATGACCGTCCGCTTGAAACGAATCCTCGACTGGCTCCGGCTGTAGGAAAGCTGCCGGAAGAACGCTAATCGTGCCATGTCATCACCCATATATTCGCGGAACATGATATTTATCGTATCGCCATCTAGTCCGGCATAGACCAGCTCATAATTCTCCCCCGCTGGTGCGGACTGTCTCGTACTGTTTGCGGGAGTAAAGCGGATGCGGGGTAGGGATAAATAATAGACAAATACCCCATTCCAGGGTGATGCGGTAACGACGCGGCTAACAAAATATCGCTCTCTTCTATTAACAACCGGTAATGCGCCCCTGCCACGTTCCACGCATCAAGTGCGGGAAAGTGCTTCCCCCCGATTTCGGACTGTTCGGAGATCTTAAAGTTACCCCCTTGCGCTCGATGTATTTGGTCTGTCCACTTAGATAGAACAAATACTTGGTCAGGCCACACATGAGTCTCTATAGATTGGCTGACGAGGAAATCTTTGACCCGTACCATCGATTCCCCGATGTACGCCGTCTGTCGTTTCTCCATTGTATATTCCTGATCTTTGACGTGCGTTTTTTTGATGGTTGGACTGGGACGATTCATCGTCGCGACTCCCGCACAACACGAGAGTGAAAGTCCAAGATTAACTACGCATGTTTTCTTCGTTAGGATCATTCGACTCCTATCCGAATCGGGCTGCTCGGTCATCTTCCGTCCTAGGATGCCTGGCATCCCATGTTATTCAGAACAATGATCAATGCAATCAGCAGTAGGGGCCGCATCCAGCCCAGTTCCAGGCGGTAGGCGGTCGATCAACGCTTGGACAACGGCCTCTTCTAAACAAATGAGCGGATTCTTAGCACTACTATAGGTCGCGACCCAGGAAGCATAGCCCTCCGGGCAGTCTCTTTCTGGCACGTCAAGTTCGAGCGCAAGAGGCTCCTCCTAAAGCTGAGTGACGAACTTCGTCAGTTCCTAGATGTGGCCTGTGCCTCCGGCCTGTCTCCAGTCATCCACGTGCGCGAGAGCGCTACGCCTTCCATGCCAATGACGGCGTAGTCCAAATTCGTTGGGCTCGTATGGGCCATAGTCTCTTCTTCCCTTCTGTATTACGGACTGTGGATCCAGCCAGCTGGGGCTGGGTACCGTTGGGTGGGAATTCTTCGTGAGAGGCAGCTAAGGAAGGAGTAGTCAGAATGTTTTGCACTCCCGGCAGGGTATCGCCAGACTTTTCACGACTCATTACCCAGGTAAAGGTGGTCAGCGGCTGGCCGAGAGCACTCCAATCGATCCGGGCTTGATACCGACGGATGATGCTGTGCGTGTCGAGTCGTTTAACTCGCTCATGGACCGCATGACGCGAGAGGGGCACAACGCGGGCCAATTCCTCATGCCTCATGCGACCATTCCTGGCAAGTAAGCGAACAAGTCGTCGGTCTTCAGTATCCCTAATATGCACATCCTTCGGATTGTTATTAACCATAGGTCAGAAAGAATGGTATAAAACACTCTAAGAGTCGATAATTTCTAATAAATTCTTACACTTCGAAAGTTCTATATCCAATTGACATAGATATTCGATAGAGAATGCCAACGTATCGTGAGTGGTAGGCACCGGAGCCGGTGCATGAGTTGACATCCAAACGGCAATGTCGCTTAGGGCCGCCAAGGTCAGATGTAGCGCCCTGACTCCGGCTGCCACAGTGAACGCGGCTGCCTGTTTTACGGCAGGGGCTCACTTATTCGCTGTCGTATTGGATGAACGAAAAGACCTCATGCGGTGTGAGGCGTTCTCGACCGCGGAGAAAGGACAGTTCAATAAGGAATGCAACTTCGATAATATTTGCTTGCAGTTTTTCAGCAAGCTTGATCGCGGCCTGCGCAGTGCCACCGGTCGCCAAAAGATCGTCAATCAGTAAAACGCGGCTGTGGTGCGGAAAAGCGTCCTGGTGAATTTCCAAGGTATCCGTGCCATATTCCAGGTCATAGCTGGCTTGAAAGGTCGCAGTCGGCAGTTTGCCCGACTTGCGCACAAGGGCGAATCCACAGCCCAGGGCATAGGCTACGGCTGAACCAAGGATAAAACCACGCGACTCAACGCCGAGAACGATATCGATCCGGTTGCGGTACCGTTCAGCAATCTGTTCCACGAGGTCGCGCCACGCCCGCCCGTTAGCTAGCAGCGGGGTAATATCACGGAATAGAATTCCTTGTTTAGGAAAGTCGGGGACATCACGAATAAGGCTTTTTAGATCAGACATACTCTCCTCCTCAGTTTCCAGACTGGCTTCGGCTATGCTGTGTCGCATGCCGCACGGCTGGTAAATAATGTATCGGATTGCGCGCAGACTTTCCGCTGCGGACCTCGAAATGCAAGCTGGGCCCACTCACTCGGCCCGATTCTCCAACCTCGCCCACGATATCGCCCCGTTTCACCGCTTGTCCATCTTTGACCAGATTGCGCTGATGGTGCGCATAGACGGTCGTAAAACCGTTCGCATGTTTCACAATCACCATCTTGCCATAGCCGCGTAAATTATCGCTAAAGATGACACGCCCAGCTGCTGCCGCGCGTACAGGCACCCCTGCCTGAGCCGCGATATCGATACCATCGTGAAAGCTCCCGTTTCGTGGACCAAAACGAGAGGTCAAGGTTCCTTGTATCGGCCAACTAAAAAATTTTCCAGCATCATCAGGAATCGGCGGGTGCACAGGTGGGGGTCTCGGTTTCCAGCGTGCTGGCCGCTTCTCCCGTAGCGGGAGAGGACGTTCGGCTGTAGCCGTCGTTTCTATAAGTCCACGGTAGAGGGCCCCATGTGGCAAACGAAGACGCTGCCCAGATTCAATCTGGTCGGGATTACGAATGTTGTTGAGCGCTGCGAGTGCCTTATACGGAATGCGATACGCGTACCCGATCGCAGACAGCGTCTCTCCTGATCGAACGACGTGATACCTGTACTGGGTGCGAAAGCAGGCAGACACAAAAACCAGCACCCAGAGGAAGACGCCGAGGACCACCCCACCCCACCTCCACACTGCTTCTTCCCCGTTTCTCCACTAAGGATCGCTCACAGGGGAGCGCCAACCCTATGGATTAGTGTGCATGCTCTCGCACGCTTTTGTCAACTAAAAGGGCGCAATAAAAAAGGAATAGAGCACTCTCAATCAGATTGGAGAGATTTTGCATTGAATCGATCAAGCGCCAGCGTAGCTCCCACACCGATGCAGATGAGCACCAGCACAGAGCTTACCTGGCTGACGCTTGGGACAAAAAATCGAACCGGCCAATCTTCGGCTTCAATCTGCAACAGCGTGTCCTTTGTGACGATCTGTCCTTTAACCATATCCCCTATTTCAGGTTGGACGCCAGTCTGGAAAGGCCACAGGCCAACCACTGCACCCAGAATCAAGCCCATGAGGACGCCAAGGGTGGTAGTTCGATAGTGTTCCAGCAGCGAACGAATGAGATTACTGCCAGCCACCACACCGACTACGATACCAATGCCAACCGGCACAACCACAAAAAGAGCCTCATTCAAGACGGGCCAGTTCAGCCCCGTTTCCTCGCCCGCTCCGAGCAGCCCTATTTTCAGCTTCTCAATACCACTGAGTATGGGCACATATTGACCGAGAAGAAGCAGGAGATAACCTCCGGATACGCCCGGTAGGATCATCGCACTCGCACCTGCCAGACCGGCAATAAAGAGTAAGACCAGTGAGCCTTGTTCTTGTCCGGCTTGGGCGGTATTGCCCAAGGCCAAAAGCACCATCAGCGTAAAGGCCACACCTGTTCCAACAGAAAAACCGATGGATACGGGCTGAGCGAGCCTCCAGATCAGCGGTACGCATCCAAGTGTGAGCCCGATAAACAGGCTATACATGATCCAGCGCTGCTCGATGACTAGTGTTTTCGTCGGTCCCGCTAGCAGAATAATCGCAAGGGCGGCAGCCCCGAAAACGGCGCCCAGAAAGAGAAGAGACGATGTCCGCCAGCGCAACCGGGTAACATCCGCTATCCCGGTAATAAATTCCGTGTAGATTCCGGTCACAAGCAGCATGGTGCCGCCGCTTACACCAGGCACGAGATTTGCGAGGCCCATGAGCACGCCGCCAATCGCGGCCTGCACGATACTGCTCCGTTTTTCTGTCATACAAAAACGAGGGGTCGTTCTTTAGGGAAAGTCCACCTAGGCCCCGGCTTGGCGTGAAACAAGCGTCTGAACCTTCACTGAAGAACGACGACCTGTACGCTTTTTATCTTTTTGGAGTTTATACTCCATGCTATCAACCAGTGCTTGCCAGCTCGCTTCTATTACATTCGGCGAAACACCCACAGTGCCCCAACGATCAGTTTCGTCACCAGACTCAATGAGGACCCGAACCGTTGCCGTCGTCCCTTCGCCACCTCCCAGCACGCGGACCTTGTAGTCGTGTAATTCAACGGCTTCCAGCTGAGGGTAAAATTTGGTGAGCGCTTTACGTAAGGCGCGGTCGAGCGCGTTGACCGGACCGTTACCCTGGGCAGCGGTATGTTCCACCTGCCCATCCGGTCCTTCGACCATGATCGTCGCCTCGGATAACGACGGTTCATCTTCCTTACGCTTTTCATCAATCACCCGAAACCCAATCAGCCGGAAGTGGCGAACTTTGCCATTAAGCGCCCTGCGCATCAGGAGTTCAAATGACGCCTCTGCGCCCTCATACTGAAAGCCGAAGTTTTCAAGCTGTTTGACTTCGTCCAGAATTTTCTTGACCGCAGGATCCGCGCTCTTTACATCAAACCCAAATTGTTTAGCCTTGTAGACGACGTTACTCCGCCCGGACAAGTCTGACACCAACACGCGCTGCGTGTTGCCAATAAGTTCAGGATCAATGTGCTCGTAGGTTTCGCGATTCTTTTGTACCGCAGCCACATGCAGGCCACCTTTATGAGCAAAAGCGCTGACACCCACATAGGCTTGACGTTTATCAGGCTCAATGTTCGCCAGTTCGTAGACAAGTCGGGAAAGATGAGGCAGGTGTTTGAGCTGACTCGGGCTCACGCATCGGTAGCCAAGTTTGAGTTGCAAATTGGGAATGACTGAACACAGGTTTGCGTTTCCGCAACGCTCACCAAATCCGTTAATCGTCCCTTGTACCTGGACCGCCCCGCTCAGAACGCCAGCTAAGGAGTTCGCCACCGCCATTTCACTATCGTTGTGGCAATGAATCCCAAGCTGGACCTCACCGGCCTGGACAGCGGCCTGCATGCCGTCTGTAATCTCGGCTGGCATGCTCCCGCCTCGCGTATCACACAATACCAGGACATCCGCCCCGGCTTGCGCGGCCACGGTTAAACATTCAAGGGCATAACTCGGGTTAGCTTTGTAGCCGTCGAAAAAATGTTCCGCATCGAAAATAACTTCATCCACCCGACCTTTGAGATAAGCAATCGAATCACCGATCACCTCCAGGTTCGCCTTTTTCGAGATCCGTAGGTCATCCCGCACATGCAGGTCCCACGTCTTTCCGACAATGGTCACGGCGGGAGTTTCGGCTTGGAGCAAGAGGCGAATATTGAGATCATTTGCAGCGGTAACATTGGCTCGTCGGGTTGAGCCAAAGGCAGTAATCCGAGCACGCTTGAGCGGAACCTTTTTAATGGCTCTGAAAAACTCTTCGTCCCGAGGGTTAGAACCGGGCCAACCACCTTCGATATATTGAATCCCGAACTCATCTAGCTGTTCCGCCACCCGTAGCTTATCGTCGAGTGTCAAGGATACGTCTTCGGACTGACAGCCGTCTCTCAGTGTCGTGTCGTAGAGGGCAATCTTTTTCATAACCGTCTCGCTTGATCTTCCAGCTCCGTTGAAGGGATAAACGCGTCGTGCAGCACCCGAACGGCCAGTTCTGCATACTTGGCGTCAATAATGATCGAGATTTTAATTTCTGAGGTTGAAATCATCTGAATATTGATACCTTCCGCCGCCAAGACTTCAAACATACGTGCGGCGACCCCAGCGTGGCTGCGCATCCCCAGCCCGACGATAGAGACTTTGGCCACTTCGGCATCAAACACCACATTACCGGCGCCGATCTCCGGGGAGGCGCATTTCACATGCTCCAGGGCTTTGCTCACATCGCCTTTT
Source organism: uncultured Enterobacteriaceae bacterium (assembly GCA_964639795.1). Taxonomy (GTDB): domain Bacteria; phylum Desulfobacterota; class Binatia; order Bin18; family Bin18; genus Bin18. The sequence goes on from CAZXFE010000050.1 coordinate 11,339, forward strand.
GGAACCGTGAAGGTCACATCCGTCTTTTCGTCAGCACTCGCATTTTGGATAATCATATCGACAACAACGTTATCCTGCGCAATCGGCATAAACAGCTTAGCCGCGAGGCCGGGCCGGTCAGGCACGCGTTGCAGGGTAATCTTAGCCTGATCTAAATCAGACGTGACGCCTGAGACGATCACATCTTCCATGCTTTGATCCTCCTGTACAAGCCAGGTTCCTTCGTCCGTTGTAAAACTCGACCGGACGTGTACCGGCACCTGGTAGCGTTTGGCTAATTCAACCGAGCGAATCTGTAGAACCTTGGCCCCAAGGCTGGCCAACTCCAGCATCTCATCGTAAGAAATCCGCGCAAGTTTGTGGGCATGCGGGTAAATGCGCGGGTCGGCACTGTACACCCCGTCCACATCCGTATAGATCTCGCAGGCGTCCGCTTGTGTTGCGGCTGCAATCGCAACGGCGCTGGTATCAGATCCACCGCGTCCCAAAGTAGTAATATTGCCGCGCGCATCAACACCCTGAAAACCGGCTACCACAATGATCGTGCCATCTTTAAGATCGTTCAGCAGCCTTGTTGTCTGTACGTTTTTAATCCGCGCTCGGCCGTAGGCGTCATCGGTTTCAATCTGGATCTGATAGCCGAGCAAAGAAGAAGCAGGATAGCCCATCTCTTTCAGCGTCATGGCAAGCAGGGCGATCGAGACCTGTTCACCGCTTGAAACCAGTACGTCACTCTCACGCGCATCCGGCCGCGAGCTAATCTGTCGGGCCAGGTCAAGCAGCCGATTGGTCTCACCACTCATCGCCGAGAGCACAACGGCAACCTGATGGCCCGCGTCACACGTAGCCGCGACCCGTTTGGCAACTTCCTGAATCCGCTCGATCGAGCCAACCGAGGTGCCACCATATTTTTGGACAATCAACATAGGTACTCAGTATTTCTTACTCGGCAGGAGACACCTGGGCAATGAGCCGCTCATAGACGCCTCCATGCGGTATGAGAGTCAGAGTGCGCTCGTCCCCCGCACCATATTCGAATACAATCTGCAAGTGTTCCTCAATCAAACCGTCGGGAAGGAACTGGAACCACTCGATGGCGGCGACGCCCTGCCCACAGAGGTATTCCTCAAATCCCAGCTCTTCGACAGCGAGGCCTTCCAGGCGGTAGAGGTCAATATGATAGAGGGGAATCCTCCCCCTATAATGCTCGGCCATAAGAGTAAAGGTGGGACTTGTAATATCTTCCGGAACAAGCCCAAGCCCAGTCGCAACGCCTTTCACCAAGCACGTCTTTCCAGCACCTAAATCGCCACACAAGCCAAGGACCATCCCGGCAGCCATACGCCGCCCAAGCTGCCAGCCAATCTGCTGGGTCTCTTCAGCTGAGGATGTCCGAATAATCCGCTGCATGCGGGTCGATCTGTCCGGCCTGGTACAAGGCTCGAATCGTGCGGGGCAGGTTGTCAATCACGTCACGCGCCAGCATTCCGGCCTCACCCTGCTCCGCAGCGAATCGGTCTGCGGCCGCCCCGTGTAGAAACACACCAAGACAGCAAGCCGTTTCGGGCGCATACCCTTGCGCCAGCAGGCCGCCAATAATGCCGGACAACACATCGCCCATCCCGCCGCTGGCCATACCTGGATTTCCATTCGGATTCAGCCACGCGCGTCCGTCCGGAGCCGCGACGATCGTCCGGGCCCCTTTGAGCACCAGACAACAGTCGTATTGGTGCGCAAAGGTCCGGGCGATATCGAGACGTTGGGCCTGGATATCCTTCGTCTGCACTTTGGCGAGGCGCGCCATCTCTCCCGGATGTGGAGTGAGAACGACAGGCACGTTTGCCGTTTTCAGCATAGATACATTGGAGGCAACACAATTTAGTCCATCCGCATCGATGAGAACGGGAACTTTACTGTTTTTGAGCAGCCAACTCGTTATCCGTTTCGTTTCTCCAGACACTCCAATACCGGGCCCAAATGCCACGGCGTTCTTATCTTGAAGCACCTGACGGAGCACCTTTTCGTTCAGTTTCAGGCTACCGTCTGCAGCCTCAGGCAAAGGTGCAGTCATGCCTTCAATCAACACGGAGGAAAAAATCTGAATGAGCCCTTTGGGGCCTGCTAACGTTACCAGCCCCGTCCCCATACGTAGGGCGGAGGATGCACTCAGCAGGGCAGCGCCACTTTTGCCTCGTGCGCCGGCTAAAACCAGCAAATGGCCAAAGTCCCCTTTATGCGCTTCTGGCTGGCGAAAGCGAAGCCATCTGCCTATCTCCGCTCCGAATAGAAGATGCGTTTGGGGAGCAACCTCTTTGAGCGCCTGGGGAGCAATACCGATATCAATCAGCGCTAATTGCCCTACGGCTGTTGTTCCGGGATAAAAAACCTGTCCAAACTTCGGATAGCCAAATGTCATAGTCAGAGACGCCTGAACTTTAGCACCCCAGAACCGCCCGCTATCGGCATTGAGTCCGGATGGGATATCAACTGCGGCAATGGGAACACCGCGTACATTCATGAGTTCAATGAGAGCAGCATACAATCCTCTGCCTTTGACTGGAGCGTTTAGCCCCGTTCCGAGCAGGGCGTCAATAATGGCATCACACTGGGTCAGGCGTTTTTGAACTACATGGAGCTGATCGTGAGAAGTGACTTCAGTCACCCTCCCCCGCAAGCGCAGGAAAGCGCGCAGGTTCCGTCCCGCGTCGCCATGAATGTCATCTTTTTTTGCAGCAAGTACGACCTCACACGCCAGCCCCTGCTTTTTGAGCAAACGGGCGATAACAAATCCGTCCCCACCGTTGTTGCCCTTTCCCGCTACGACAAGCACGCGTTTGGGTGGAGCGTTTCGGAAAAACTCGACAAAAGCCTGCGTCGCCCCAGCCCCGGCCCGCTCCATAAGGATGTGTCCAGGAGTGCCGTATTTCTCTATCGTGAGCCGATCAAGCTCACGCATCTGAGCTGAACTAACGAGATACATACTCCCTTAAGCTGACTCGTTTGCTCCAAGATGATGGCGAACAACGTCCGCAACTTCTTCTCCATAGGAGCGCACGACGTTTTCGTCCTCACCCTCGACCATCACCCGCAGTAGAGGCTCCGTGCCAGAGTAGCGTACGAGGAGGCGACCGTTGTCGCCAAGCGCGGCTGTGACGTGTTGTATGACTTTCGCAACAGGTTCGATAGTCTGGAGATCCTGTCTCTCGCGGACGAGAACGTTAATGAGAACCTGGGGAAAGCGAAGCATCACTTGTCTCAGCTCGGAGAGCGGCTGCTGTTTTTCAATGAGAATCGCGAGTAGCGACAAAAAGGTCACAATCCCGTCTCCAGTCGTATTCACATCCAAGAAAATAATGTGACCGGATTGTTCGCCGCCGAGCGTATACCCGCCACGCAGCATTTCTTCGACAACAGAACGGTCGCCGACCGGGGTGCGCACCAACCGTCCGCCCATTTGCCGCAGCGCAACCTCAAGACCAAGATTGCTCATAACGGTTGCCACGACAGTCTCGTGCGGCAGGGCTTCACGCGCAAGGCGTTCTTTGGCGGTTATGGCCAAGAGCACGTCACCATCCATAATCTCGCCAGTCTCATCAACAAGAATCGCCCGATCGGCATCCCCGTCAAGTGCAATACCGATGTGCGCGCCCTTCTCCCGTACGAGCCGTTGGACTTGCTGCGGGTGTAAGGCACCACACTCGTTGTTAATATTTTCTCCATTCGGTTCAACCCCGATGGCGGTGACATCGGCCCCAAGCTCTTGCAGAACTTCGGGAGCGACTTTATACCCAGCTCCATTTGCACAGTCGATGACAACCTTGATCCCAGAGAGGGTGAGGTGGCGCGGGAACGCGTTCTTGACAAAGACATTATATCGGCCCAGGGCATCATCCACACGCACCGCTTTTCCCACCGCCCCTCCTGTAGGACGCTCGCTGTCGATTTTCTGACTCAACACGAGGTCTGAGATCTCGTCTTCCACCGCATCGGGCAGTTTTAAACCATCCCGCGAAAAGACCTTTATCCCGTTGTCCTGAAACGAGTTATGCGAAGCGGAAATCACAACCCCGGCATCGGCACGCAGGCTACGGGTGAGGAAGGCAATTCCAGGAGTGGGAATGGGCCCGACCAGCAAGACATCTCCGCCTATAGAACACACCCCGGAGGCCAAGGCTGTTTCCAACATATAGCCAGACAGACGGGTGTCTTTTCCAATCAGAATCTTGTGATGTCCGGGACGATTACGAAAGACATATGCAAGCGCGCGTCCGACTCGGAGTGCAGTCTCGGACGTCATAGGCTCAATGTTAGCGATTCCGCGTATTCCATCCGTCCCAAATAATCTTGGCAGTTGTGCGCCATTTGCCGTCATGATCCTGCTCCTCATATAGTGCAGATCAACGCAAGACGGCGAGTCAGCAAAACAGGGACTTCCTTCTTGCTGCTCACCCTCCATGTAATCGGCCAAGAAAGGAATGGGCTAAAGGCGTAGCGCGTGGGGGGCTTTCCTAGGCGCGCGCCGGCTCGGGTTCGATCTCAATATCGTACTGTTTGAGAATGCCGTCGATTTCCTCTCCATCCAAGCTCTCTTTTTCCAACAGCGTCTCAGCCATTTTATGCAGGATTTCTATATGCTTTTGCAGCAGGCTCTTTGCTCGTTCAAAGGCAGCCCCAATAATGTCGCGAACCTCGGTGTCAATCTCAATTGCTGTTTTTTCTGAATAGTCTCTAGTTTGAGTCAGATCCCGCCCCAAGAAAACCGGCTCTTCCTTTTTGCCGAAGGCCATGGGGCCGAGGCGGTCGCTCATACCCCACTCGCAGACCATACGTCGCGCCAACTCAGTTGCCTTCACTATGTCATCGCTCGCACCTGTCGTGGTATGACCGAGTACCAGCTCCTCGGCAACCCTGCCACCGAACATGATCGCCAACCGCTTAAGAATATAGTCCTTTGACCACGTATGGCGATCGTCAACGGGCAGTTGCTGTGTTACGCCTAACGCCATACCACGCGGAATAATCGTAACTTTATGAACGGGGTCAGTCCCAGGCGTCAGTCGCGCGACTAAGGCGTGGCCGGACTCGTGATACGCGGTATTCCGTCGCTCTTCCAAACTGAGGATCATGCTACGTCGCTCTGCACCCATTAGGACTTTATCTTTTGACTGCTCAAAGTCGTCCATCTCGACTTTTTCTTTGTCGTTCCGAGCAGCACGCAAGGCGGCTTCATTCACCAAGTTTTCGAGATCAGCACCAGAGAATCCAGGCGTCCCTCTGGCGATTCGACTGACGTCAACGTTACCGTCCATGGGTACTCGGCGTGTATGGACGCGTAAAATCTCCTCCCGGCCACGCACATCCGGTGACGGGACAACAACACGGCGATCAAAGCGGCCGGGCCGGAGCAGTGCCGGGTCAAGCACATCAGGTCGGTTTGTTGCCGCGATGAGAATCACGCCTTCGTTTGCCTCGAAGCCGTCCATCTCGACGAGGAGTTGATTCAAGGTCTGTTCGCGTTCATCGTGGCCGCCACCCAGGCCAGCACCACGATGCCGCCCGACGGCATCAATTTCATCGATAAAGATAATACACGGAGCCTGTTTCTTGCCCTGGGTGAAGAGGTCACGAACGCGAGAGGCTCCCACACCAACAAACATCTCGACAAAATCAGAACCGCTAATCGAGAAAAATGGGACGCCGGCTTCGCCTGCAATTGCACGGGCAAGTAACGTCTTGCCCGTGCCAGGCGCGCCAACCAGTAACACGCCTTTGGGGATACGCCCCCCGAGACGCGTGAATTTCTTTGGATCTTTGAGAAAAGCGATGATTTCCTCAAGCTCTTGTTTCGGCTCTTCCACACCAGCCACATCGCTAAAGGTTATCTTGTGTTGATTTTCTGTCAGAAGCTTGGCCCGGCTCTTTCCGAACGACATAGCTTTGCCACCGCCCATTTGCATCTGACGCATAAAAAAGACCCAGACACCAATGAGCAGCAACATGGGAAACCATTGAATAAGAATCATCACATACCACGGATCGTCGTCTGGGGGTCGAGCGGAGACGCGCACACCTTTCTCACGTAACGTCCGCATGAGATCCGGGTCATCTATCGGAGCAAACGTTTTAAAATGCTCGTCATTCCGGAACATTCCACGGATGACCTGTCCCTGAATCACCACCTCAGAGACTTCTCCCTTTTCAACGGCGGTAAAGAAATCGCTAAAGACGACTTCGGGTTCTCTAGGTTGCTGGCGATTAAATACGTTGAACAGGAGCAGAAACATCAACCCGAGGACTAACCATAGTGCGAGATTAGAAGAAATCTTATTCACTCCATCACCTTTCACGCGTCCGTCTACAAGCTACCATAGTTTTTGTCCGCCCGGCAACGGGTTAACGTGAATCCGGAATACCTGCCGAGTAGCTGGGGTGATCTCCGCAACCGCCCCTCTCACACAGCCCGGCACCCAGGCGATTTCGCCATGCACTTCAACGACAGGAAACCCGCGGCGGAGAGAGCGAAGTACTTTTGCATCAATGAAGACATCATGCAACTTCTTATGCCC
>CAZXFE010000051.1:0-17782 GCA_964639795.1 uncultured Enterobacteriaceae bacterium
ACTCGCCTCTTCTCATCACTTGCCAGATTCCATGAGTCAATTAACCTATCCGCATCATAAATTGAACTATACGCAGTAACGCTTCCATCCGTAATAAAATCGGAATTTTCAATGTCTTTAAATATTCTTAAATACAGTTGAGTAAATCCTGTGACATCTACCTCACCCTCAGTACCATCAGCGAGAACCTCATCATGCGTACTGCTCGGTTCCATTTCAACAGGCAATGAGCGTAGCTTAAAATTAACAGCAACATGTGGCTGACAAGAAGTATTCAGGTTTCCAGCATGATGCAAACGTCCATCCCATATCAGGTAGTCACCCAGCTCAGTATCCGGCGAATGTGTTCTTGGTTGATAGACAGGAAATTCAAATCCTGTTCTACGCTCAAGTATAAAAAGTGTTTTAGCCAATGACCTTTCTTTGTGTGTCCGTGGTGCAACCGTCACTGGCTTATGGGCGCAGGGATTCAACGGCACCCAAATAGTGTAATGCTCTGTATCGTAATCGCCATATACATCCATATGCATAGCATTTTGCTCTGACGCATCCTGCGGTATATGCACGTATGTATAAGGCGGAGCGGAGTAAAAAGTCTCACCCTCTGTCCCATATCTCGACTTTACTTCCGCCGTCGTGATTCGCGCCATCCCACGAGCGTCAGGGTCAACGCGGAATAGTGCGCGTATAATCGACTTTGCGATATTACATTCTACCAGGACTTCGTCTGTATAATTTGACAAATCTTTTCCAAACGCATCGCCAACTTCATTAAACACCGTGTCAAGCCAACGGGCCTTCTTTTTTGCACATCGTTCGATTACATCAGCAGCCGCCGTGTCTTTGCTAAAATGATGCCAGCCAAGAGCGAGAAATTCACTTCGATCTTTTGCCATAGTTTTCATATCATTCATGAACTGATTCGCCGCAAAATTCGCCATCACTCATGCGCAGCATATGATCACAGTCCTGAGCAGGCGATGGATTATGACTCACCATTAAAATAGCGTGCACGTTTTTCAGAGCTAATTTTGATAAGAGGTCAAATACCATTGCTGAATTTTTCATATCCAAATTTCCAGTTAGTCCATCGGAAAGGACTACCGGAGAATCTTTGCGAATGACCGCGCTACAGCAACACGTAGCTGCTATCCTCCGGAAAGCTGAGTGGCAAGCCGGTCTGCTTTTTCACCTAAGCCCACATCCTTTAAAACCGAAGCCACACGATCCCGCATATCGGAATCACTGAATTGCTTCAACTTTCTCATAGGAAGCAGAACATTTTCAAGTGCCGTGAAGTCTGGAAGCAGAAAGCGGCATTGAAAAACGGAACCTATATGCTCATTACGTACGCAAGTACGTGCCTCATCATTCTGACTATCCATATTCTCTGAACGAATATGTATTTCCAGAATCTTCCCGATCTAAAAACCGCAAGAGATAGAGCAGAGTACTTGTAGCACATGGGGAAAGCCCCGGAACAGCGTAAGTCCTGGCTATTTCTACTACTACGTTAACACCGGTAATACATGTACAGGCGTCTCGCTACTTCCTAAATACTTGTGAAATCCAGTGCAATGAAGCGAATATTTTTGATCCGTTTTTATATTACCCGCGAGTTACCCGTATAACATCATGAGGCGCCATGCGAGCTGCTTGCCCAACTCGAATATAGCTAGGGATCATAACCACCACTGTAGATGTGAGCGCTACATAGATTTAGTGACTAGCTGACCAATGCACCACGAAACTATCAAAGGAAAAGACACCTCGAATTCTGAGCGAAATCCGCGCAACTCTCCATGCGCCACATGCCGCACGTAACGTGCCCTGGCCAGAGATGATAATGATGGTTGACACCGGTAATCACCAGGTGCGGTGAAGCTTGCTTTCAGGCAAGGCCGGTATTGGTACCGGCTTGCGGAAAGTCCAGGATCGTCCAGCTGCTACTCACCCCGCTCAAGAACTCCATCCCATCGGCATACGCTATTGCAGTATGGAGCCCATCGCCGAATTGATTCCAATTCCACGGGGCACCAAAGCCATTGTCACTCTCGCCGCAGTCACTGGCCGTGTCGGTTCGCTCGGTCCCGTAGCCCGTTTGTATGGCGGTCCCATCGACTGTCACTAGCACCGAACCTGATATGATACTCGTCCCGCTCTTGTATGAGTCCGCTCCGGGGCTCTCTATGTTGCCCGTTGGAAGCTCGTCGGTTGTACACGCGGCAGTGTTAGTGTATGGACAGGTGACGGTTTCGCCGGGGTTTAGATCGATATTAGCCGTTGCGCCCGCCGTGGTCGTGCCATTATCTAGATCAACACAAGTGAGGGTCGTAACGGGCGTTGTTGAAACGGATGGGTTGTGCCCAGCACTGAGTTGCTCGAATGCGGTGTACGGTGCAACCTCGGATTCTTCTGGGACCGATGTTCGGCCGGCTGTGGTGAATGCGACCATCGACTCCCCTTCCATCTCGTTATACCCATTGAACACCGCCGGCGGTGAGAGTTCCGGAAGTCGTTCATACATATCGGCATGAAAATCATGCGCGAATAGGCAAAATTCAGGGGCCTTTCCAGGAGCGCTCGCCAACCCACCCGCATCGGTCGCAATGGAGATTGAGCCAACTTCGTAGTTCGGCTGGAGACTCAGAAGTGAATTGTTGCCACCACGCTGGGAGCGGATAGATCTTCAAACTGGCATAGTAGGCTTAGAGGTAGGGACTACGAAAAACAAAGATGGAAGACTTATCTACCTTACGTACGAACTTCGTGCCGTGCTTACCGCGCAGTGGCAGGAACATCTCACATCATACCCATAGTATCCCTGGGTTTTTCACCGTTGCGCGAAGCGTATATTCACTTGCTATAAGTCATCGCACAGGGCTTGTCGGGAAGATGGATTGATTGGTAAGATATCGTACCATTTTTGGCGGACGGCGGTGAGGAATATGGTGCGAAACGGAATCCCAAAGCGGGTAGCAATGCAAGTGGCAGGACACAACACGCGATCCATGTTCGATCGTTATCACATCGTATCGGATATAGATCTGCAAGAAGCCGCCATACGCATGGAATCGCCCTATTCACCCGACTTGGACACAAATTTGGTCACAGCCATCCCTTTCGCATCAGAGGAAAGCCACGTAAGTCGTTAACTTAATTCATGTGCCCTCGTAGCTCAGGAGGATAGAGCACCGGATTCCTAATCCGGGGGTCGTGCGTTCGAATCGCGCCGGGGGCGCCTGCCTTTTCAATGGTTTGCGTGAATTTGCTCTTAAATTGATAGGCGCATTGTCATTCTTTGCGGACTAAACACTCTATCCAGCCTGCCGGCAGCTTCTTTTAAGTCTCCATCTGAGACAATGTGGTATCGATCTAAAACGGAGCGGGTTTTTTGCCTTGCCACCGGCATACACACACGTTCGGGAATACCGGCACCCACCCTATTACGAACTGCTATCCTTCCGAAGTCGTGAGGAACAGCACAGCCCTCACCCGCCCGTGAGATCAGTACCCAGTGGGCTGTCGCTGTCTTCCCTGCCGTTGAAAATAGGCCCGCCGTTTGGATACTGGGGGCCAGTTCCTCCATCACCGGGCGCCTAACCTTGTCATGGATCTGCGGGTCGGGTCCCGACCAGGTTGGTATTGTGCTCGACCCCCCACTCAAGAGTCCCTTCGAAGATACCAACACGAAACTAATTCTCAATAATCTGTGTGGCGTCGATCTTGCCGAATGTTGGGTTCATCATAAGCCCCGTAGTTGTTGCCCTACTGGGTGGACGGCGGTGAACGAGTGCCCTGCGTAATGGGTCGGTTCTTTTTCCTCAAGGCTTTTACGATGGCCAGGAAGTCGCGGATATCTTGTGCCGTCATCCCCAAGTCCTGTTCCGTCTTATCGCCCTCCAGTTCCCGCCACCGACGTGCTAAATCGTGGCGGATCTCTTCATCCCGTGTCATAGGCGTTGCGGCTCCCAGCGATATCCCTTGTCGGCGCCATACTCTCACATACTGCTGTTATCGACTGAGGTAATCAGGAAGTGACGGAGCAGCCACAGCAGAATGCGTTCTTGATTGGCCTCGTAGTCGCCACGCAGTCCCATCCCAACAGCCCTAGACAACGTATGATTCACAACTTGCCCCCGGATTCGCTCGCCGTGGGGATCAAGGGCCCGCGCCCGAAACGTATCGAACAGGATTGTGGTATCACCGTCCGTTAGTGAGACCTCAATGTACATATCCAAGGTCCGAAATTCTCTGTGGCGTGCCTTTTTGCGGAGGCGGTGGCGCATCCCAGCGGGAACACGCTCCCTATTGCACGCATAGAACTTCCTTTTGGTTCGTGGTTTTAATCATTCTGCCACTGATGAGGAGCCACTGCTTTCTGCACGTCTGTACAGTGAGTGGAAGTAAATGCGGCCGAGACCCATCAGGAGCATCAAGATTACAGACGCACTCATGAGTATGATGCCCACCTGTTGCCGCGTGAGCGCCGCTACTCTCACTGGCAGATCTCGTACCAAGGAGCTGTTGTCAGCGAAGACGACTATCAGGCCGGAAAGCGACCGGTGGTGAAACAAAAGAGCAGTGGAGCAAATGAGCAGACCAATAAGGATCGGCGCAATAACGCCCCACATCTGAATTTTACGATCAAATGCACTGTTAGAGAGCGGCTTCTTCTTCCGGGACCCCATGACTCCCTCCTCAATTACAGATGCAGATCATTGTTGAGTACTCATCTGACAGAAGCAGCATACCAGAGCCCTCCCTTTTTCGTAGGTATTTTCTCCCCATTCAGCATGGAAGCAATGCTCTGCAAGGTGCCCCCAGTTCCCCTCAGAGAAGAAATATCCAGTACCACTTCTTGCTCCTGCTCTAAAGCTCCGAACTTGTCTCCAATACGTTGATACCCGAAGTTCACTGGGGAACAGGCATCTAAGCGTTTCTTTTTGTATTGCATAGCAGCTTTGGTCCGTTCGGAGAACAGATTTCTTTTCAGCTCGGCAAATCCGGCCGACATCGTTAGAAACATCCTCCCCTTTGCTGACGCTTTGTTGATTGACTTGTCCCCCATGTCGAGCAGATGAAGCCCAATACCAAGCTTGTCCCAGACTTTGGTGGGAAACACACGAACCAAAGAGTCCCGGAATAGGCGGCCAAGTTTCAGAGAAAGAATATACTTAATCGCTTTGCCTTTTCCGACAGAGGAGACTTGAGCAAAACAACTTCGCAGCATTTTCCATAATTGCTCTCTCACTGTTTGATAGTACTCATCATTTCCAACAGGAACCTGTTGGTAGCTGAACGCTATACGTCAATCACATTTAGCAAACGTTGAACTACCCGACCCGCATCGCTTTGATAAATAACCTGAGGGTCAACGACGAAATGCGCAAACTCCAACAGGCCGTACGAAGATAAAATTATCTCGAATTTGGAAGCCCATGCAAGGCAATAATTAGGACCCGTTTTTAAGTCGACGAGCTAATCGAGGCATCTCAGCAGTTTCCCATCCGGCCTGATGCTCGAGCGCCTGAGCCCAAGAAATCATTTCGACTATTAGCCGCAATGGACCGTTTGCCCGATTCGACCCAATAACTAATTCCATAAGTTTCAAGAGATCAATCAGTAGCGATGTCAGGGACGCTCCGCTCATTACTCCCCATACGACGGCGGGTCTGATTACCCCGACAGTAGTTATTCGAGACCTTCTAAACCGATATGTGTGCGTAGTCAATAGAGAAAGCAGACCCTCCGCAAGGTTCTGGGGGAACGCAGGAAGGGGTCGTTAACGGCATCACCGTTAGAGCTAAATGCAAACTGGACATTGAGCATCTCCGCGCATCCCAGCACCCGCTGCATTCCTGCTCCAACACCGTGCTTGTTATCTTTTGCTGCAACGACTGCGATCGGCAGTTTTGGTTGTCAGAACAAGACATAATCCGCCCGTTTTGTCTCGCCGCGCCTACGGAGATTACCCCGGACAATGACCCCCCTTAGTCAGGGCAACTTATTCGCGGATCTGGGCGATACAGATACAAACCAAGGGAAAAATTCTCTCTATATCGCACCTCTTATTACTTAGTCCCAGTCAATCTCACAGGCCGGTATAGTATTCCTAATCCGGGGGTCGTGCGTTCGAATCGCTCCTGGAGCATATCCTTTCTCTTTCCTCATTTTCCGGGATCAAATTTTGCCAGATTCCATCGTCGCAGACCATTCTTCTCGGTGCTCATCAGAAAACGGCCCTCTTGAGCCAAACGGCACAACCGATATGTTACCCGAGCACTATTACCGTGCCCCAGAGAGAACCGAATACAGCAGAGAGGACGGACAATTATGCGAGAAGGCTTTCATGTCATGGACAGCGACCTCCACGTCATTGAGACGGGCGAGGTCTACGAGAAATATATAGACGAGAAATACCGCGACAAAATGCCGCACTACCTTGGTTTGAGCCCGACCAATTTTCCGCATTGGGATGTGCAGGGACAAATGATTCCGCCCTGGGCTCAGTCAGAAGACGTCGTGAAGGCTCAGAAATTCCTCGACGCTCCAACCGAGCATTTGTATAAGTCAGTCCGTGACCGAAAATATGAACCGGCTTCGACGCTTGAAGCTATGGATGCCGAAGGCATCGATGTTGGCATTGTCTATCGCACCTTTGCCCACATGGTCGTCTCGATTGACGACCTAGAGCCGGTGTATGCCACTGCATATTGCGCAGCGTTTAATGATTGGCTGGCCGATTATTGTCAGACTAACGCCCGGCGTCTCAAAGCGTCTGCCATTGTTTCACTGCACGATCCTGAACTCGCGGCCGCCGAAGCACGGCGGGCGGTAGAGGACAAGGGCCATGTTGCCGTCGTGCTCCTTCCCATGCCCTGCAATGGACGCTATTTCAACGCGCGCGAGTGCGATGTGCTGTGGAAGGAGATCGCTCGGCTGAACGTGCCTCTAGCATTTCATGGAACGAGCGGTGGTGCGTCTAAGGATTACGCCACGAATCGGTATCGCGGCCATCCGAATTTCCGGACGCTGAACCACTCCTCAGCCTTTCCCATGGAGCTGATGTTGGCCATGGGCGCCATGACTGTAGGCGGTGTGCTTGAGCGTTTTCCAGACCTGCGGGTCGGTTTTCTGGAGGGCAATTGTGGGTGGCTGCCATGGTGGTTGGATCGTCTCGACGACCAGTGGAAGAAATACGGGGGCGGCGAGGAAATCAAACTCTCGGCCAAGCCGAGTGAATATTTTAAGCGCCAATGCTTTATTGGTACTGACGTCGACGAAGAGCTATTAGCTGTCACAGTTGATAAGGTCGGCGACGATAATATCGTCATGTCTGTGGATTATCCCCATGCCGACGGTCCTTTCCCAAACGGGATCAAGGAATTTCTAGAGCTACCTGGGGTGGGGCTAGATTCAAAACAAAAGATCATGTGGAAAAACTGTCTCCGCTTATACGATTTTGATGAACACGAAATGCTTAAAGTGAAGTGATTCGCTTTTCCAATTTGCATCGTCCGCATGAACAAAAAAGGGGCATGATGAGGAACATCATCCCATAAATCTGCTGTTGGTAGTAGGCTACTCCTCGTAGGCCTCAGCTAGCAAATCGATGCTGTGTACGGCTTTTATTGGCAAACCGTGCTGCTGCAAACCAGCCCGGATCTGCATTAAACAGCCCGGATTGCTGGTCACTACGACGTCGGCCTTTGTTGTCTGGATGTTGCCAACTTTGCGGTCCAGCAGCTGGGCGGCCATTTCGGGTTGGGTCAGATTATAGGTGCCGGCACTCCCGCAGCACCAGTCCGATTCAGGGAGCTCGGTTAGTGTCAGACCGGGAATCTGCTGAAGCAAGCTACGCGGCTGGTCTCGGACGCCCTGTCCATGTGCCAAGTGACAGGCGTCATGATAAGTGACCTTCGCCCTCACCTCACGCGTTGGAGTCTTGAGCGAAAGGCTACCAACAAACTCGGTCACATCTTTCATTTTTTCTGTCAAGCGTTCAGCTTTTTCTCGGTAGGAAGAATCGTCATTGAACAGGTCGCCGTACTCTTTCATCATCGCCCCGCACCCCGCAGCGTTGATGATGAGAGCATCAAACTCAAGCTTGCTAAACACGTCAATATTGTGTTTGGCCAGAGATAGGGCGGAGTCTTTATCGCCGTTATGCAGCAGCAGCGCCCCGCAGCAGGATTGAGCCTTGGGGACAAGGACTTCGCAGCCGTTGTGGCGCAGTACTTTGACTGTGGACTGGTTAGTTGCACCAAACAGAGCCGGCATTACACAGCCAGAGAGGACGACGACGGTATAGCGTTTCTCGCCAATCGCTGCATAGCGTTTAAGCAGGGACGCAGAAGACACTGTTCCGCGCTCCGGTAGCAGGCTACACCAGTAGCGCAGTTTCGGCGGTATCACTTCTGATCGAGCGAAACGGCCCAGGCCGAGTGCGGCCCCAGTCTTCAGGACAAGGGCAAAGAGTCGAATGCCCAACGGACTGGGGAAAACCTTATTCATTGTCCAGCGCTTGATCCGCTCTAACAACGACCGACGATAATGCTGCTCGATAAACGGCCGAGCACCCTCGATCAATTTGCCATACTGCACCCCGGACGGGCAGGCTGTTTCACACGCCAGACAGCCAAGGCACAGGTCAAGATGACGGACGACCTCATCGTTTAGCTCGGCGTGTCCCTCCTGGAGCGCACGCATCATCACAATACGTCCCCTGGGCGAGTCCATCTCTGTGCCTAATTCAACATAGGTCGGACATGAAGCCAGGCATAAGCCGCAATGCACGCAATCAAAGAATTTTTCGTGATCAACAAAGGAGACGTTTTCCATTTATATCCCACCAACAAACCGGCCGGGATTCAAAATTCCGTTCGGATCAAGGGTTTCTTTCAACTTTCGCATCAGAGGAAACGCTTTTCCCACGTGACCCCACACATCAGCTCGTTCTTTAAGTGCCGGGGCGATTGCTTCAACAACGGCAAATCCATTGTTTCGCGTCGCATGTACGCGTATCCAGTCAACTAAAGCCAAGAGCTGCTCGTCGGCCACGGCTTCTCCATCAAAAGCACAATACAGGACACCATTGCCCGCCCGGGCTAAGAGACGTCCGGGAACCTGGCGACGCTGCGCTTCTACATCTAGATCGGCACAGAACGTTGCCAGTTGGGTTGGTAAAAGACTGACTTTACACCGCAACGCGGCCTTTCCGGATACAGGAAAATCGCGCAAGATTTGCGACAGCGCCCGTGCCGCCTCTTCCCCCAGCTCTTCAACTTGATATTCCCCCTCACCGATTATGTCGCGGACGCGTGCGCTTTGATCATCTACCTCTTCCCTGATTCCGGCAAAACATAAGAACAGGCGGTATTTCTTCTCTTTCTCTCCTTGGCCTTCCCGATCTGGCGGAGAAGTCGAAAGGGTAGAATGAGAGAAATTGGCCAGCTCAAGGAAAAAGGACTGTAAATCTGAGCCTGTAATCTTGAGTGCAGCCTCCCCTGCTTTCTCAGCCGAGGGAAACGTGAATGCCAGCGTTGTTTGCACCTCGGGTCGTGGACGCACCATAAAAGTGGCTTCGACAATAATGCCCAGCGTGCCCAACGAGCCACAGTATAGCTTGGGCAAATCATAGCCGGCAACATTCTTGACCACCTGGCCGCCACCTTTAAACAATGTCCCGTCTGATCGCACGACTCTTAAACCAATCAAAAAGTCACGGACCATACCTTGGGAGAGCCGGGATGGTCCACTCAAGTTAGCTGCAATGATCCCTCCGATGGTAGCCTGCTCGGGAAGGGGTGGGTCGAGGGGCAACCACTGGCCATTTTCTCCGAGCGTCGCTTGGAGCTCAGCCAGAGTCATGCCTGCTTCAACCCTTACCGTCATGTCAAGGGGATGGTAATCAATAATGTGATTGAGGGCCCGGGTGGAAAGCGCCAGATCATAGCGTTTCGGTACCGCGCCAAGATGAAGAAACGCCCCATGCCCAACGGCGCTCACCGCTCGGCCTTGTTCATTTGCCTCTTTGAGAAGTTGCGAAATTTCGCCACTGGATACGGGATAGGCCACGGTCTCCGGTTCTTTCCCATCAATACTAAATTTTCGGCGATCTTCAATCCCGCTCATGTCTCTCGCTTTCTCGGGCAAGATCTCGTGTTAGAGCGGGACTTGACGTCTGGGAGTTTTGACATCAATACAACCGCCCGGTGTAGGGATGATCTTGTTCGGATTACACAAATTGTCCGGATTAAAAACTGACCGAAGCTGGGTCATGGCCAGGAGGTCTTCCGGACTGAAGATGAGCGGCATCTGGCCCATCTTCTCTATGCCGATGCCGTGCTCGCCTGTCAGACTTCCACCCAAGTCGATACAAGCCTCCAAGATCTCATGGCCCGCTTTGACTACACGCTGGGTTTCGTCGGAATCGCGCTCGTCGTACATTAGAATCGGATGGATATTTCCGTCTCCAGCGTGGAAAACATTGGCAATCCGAAGCTGATACTTCTCCGCCACCTCAGTGATACGCCGCAAAATATCAGGGACTTTTGTTCTGGGTACGACCCCATCTTGGGTACAATAATTCGGAGATAAACGCCCGATTGCTCCAAACGCACGCTTACGGCTCTTCCATAACGCCATACGCTCGGCATCATCGCGGGCGATACGGACCTCGCGGGCATTATTCTGCTTACAAACGTCCTGAATTTTGGTTGTCTGCGGATCAAGGCTGGCCGTAAGGCCATCAATTTCGATGATCAGCACAGCACCGGCGTCGGTTGGAAAGCCGAAATGAAAGGCTTCCTCGACCGCTTGAATGATGAGCGTGTCCATCATTTCCAAAGCGGCGGGAACAATTCCTGAGGAAATAATGCCCGATACTGTTTGGGTTGCCTGATGAACGGACTCAAATACGGCCAGAAAGGTCCGGTAGGCTTGCGGCTGACGCGTCAGTCGTAGAGCAGCTTGGGTGACAATCCCAAACGTACCTTCTGCACCAATGGTAATGCCGCGCAAGTCATAGCCGGGGACGTCTTCCACGGTTCCGCCTAAGGTCACGATTTCTCCGTCAGGCAGGACGACTTCCAGGCCTAGAACATGGTTGGTCGTGACACCGTATTTGAGCGTATGTGGACCACCAGAGTTCTCGGCCACGTTGCCACCTATGGTGCACGCCTGCTGGCTAGACGGGTCGGGTGCATACTGTAAGCCCTTATCTTTTACAGCGTTACTCACCCACAGGTTTACCACTCCCGATTGGGCAACAACATAGCGATTCAGCACATCGATATGCACAATCTTATTGAGCCGACTCGTGCCTATCATGACTGGTGCTTCTACCGGCAGGCAGCCACCACTTAGTCCAGTCCCAGCTCCGCGAGGAACAAAGGCGATCTTTGCTTTGTTCAGAAATCTAACAACCGCTGAAACTTCTTCGGTTGAGTGCGGTAGGACCACGATCTCAGGGACGGATTTTTCCAGCGTATAGCCGTCGCTGTCATAGACCGAGAGCGCGTTTTTATTGGCTACCACCCCATCCGAGCCGACCAGTTCACGCAGCCGATTCGCAACTTTCTCATCCATACGAACGCCTATTGTTTTTCTCGACGATATCGGCTGCGGTGATGATGTGGGCTTTAGTCTCGAACTCCGCACCGATTTCATGTTCTTCAAAACACTCGAAAACCATAGGTATTGCTCCTGCGCAAAGGCATGCCAGAAGTCTGCGTGCTTGTGCTATGGAAGTCAACTGCTCAGTGTAGGGTGTTGACAAGTAGACGCACCTCGCGTTGATTTAGCTGCCATGAAAAAGCGTGTTGCCGTTGTTGGAGCAACTGGAATTGCCGGTCAGCAATTCCTCGTTGCTCTTCGGAACCATCCCTGGTTTGAAGTTGCCCTCATCGCTGCCTCACAACGCTCGGCGGGCAAAAGCTATGCAGAAGCCATTCGTGATCCAAAAACAGGAGCGCGTCGTTGGTGGTGTCAGGAAGAACCGCCTCAGCAAACGTTGACGCTGCCGGTGCACGAAGCCTCGACGCTCAATCTCGATGGCATCGACCTCGTTTTCACGGCCGTTGAGTCGGGACCAGCCCGAGACCTGGAGCCGCTCTACGCCAAAACAACGCCAGTGGTTAGCACGGCCTCGGCCTATCGTTACGAAGCAGATATTCCGCTGTTGATTCCAGGCGTCAATCTCGATCACATTCAGTTGATTGATACCCAAAAGAGAAATCGCGATTGGCAAGGCTATATTGTCACTCAGCCTAACTGCACCACCATTGGCCTAGCGATTACGCTGAAACCACTATTTGACCAATTTGGTCTTCAGAAAGTCATTATGACATCAATGCAGGGTTTATCAGGGGCTGGCCGCTCACCCGGGGTGATTGGCATGGACACCATCGACAACGTCATTCCGTTTATTCCTGACGAAGAAGAAAAAGTCGAAAAGGAAAATCACAAGATTCTTGGTACGTTCGACAGCGGGGCTATTACACCGGCGGACTTTCTCGTCAGCGCGACGTGTACCCGGGTACCAGTTCTTGAAGGGCATACCGAAGCGATGCTGGCTTCTATGCAGCAACCCTGCTCGGTCGATGACGCGCGGGCAGCCATGATCGGATTTGGCAAAGAGTTTATCGGGATGGAGCTCCCGTCTTCTCCGCAGCATATGATCATCGTACACGATGACCCATTTCGCCCCCAGCCTCGTCTTGACCGTGATGCGGAAGACGGCATGGCCACCTCAGTCGGCCGTCTGCGTCCAGACCACACGCTCGACAATGCGGTCAAATACGTTCTGGTGAGCCATAATACAAAGATGGGTGCGGCTAAGGGTGCAGTGCTTACGGCGGAATATCTACACCAGCAGGGGTATGTCTAATGCATCTGGTAATGGACACCTTTCTTTTCGATTCCCCTCACTCTAGCCCTCTCACCGTCAAGTTCGTGATGTTGGGTCCTGCGGGACAGCGCCGGACTTAAGACCGTATCTCGCCCAACATGCCACAACCCTTTCAGACCGCAGACCTTCCACAGAAAGTGAGAGGCTTTTGGAAACTTGCCGGGCCTGGGGCCGTTTTAGTTGGGCTCTCAATAGGCGCGGGCGAGTTGATTGTCTGGCCTCGCAATACCGCTCAATTCGGGGCCGGCATGACCTGGGCCGCTCTGCTAGGGATCTTTCTACAATTTTGGATCAATTGCGAGATTGGGCGTTATACCCTCGCTACAGGCGAAAGTATTTACGCCGGCTTTAGCCGAGTCTCACGTCACTTTGCTTGGATCTTCATTGTTCTCAATGTAGTTGGCTGGATTCTGCCCGGCTGGGCGCGGGCCTGCGGCGGGGCGCTCAAAGCCTTATTAGTCGGGCCAAACGGTAGTGGTGATCCGTGGATATGGACGGCTATTACATTCGCCGGTGTAGCTTTTGTCCTATTCGGTCCCAAGCGCGTCTACTCTTCAGTCGAGAAAACGACCGAGGTTCTTGTCCTTCTGGTAACCGTCGGCCTGATTCTCGTCGCCGGTGTTGTTGGAAATATGGAAACCTGGGCGGAGCTGGGGCGCGGGATGCTGAACTTCCCGTTTAAGCATCCCGATATGCCGACCTATGTTCTGTTCTCCTCTATCGTCTTTGCCGGGGCTGGCGGCACCGCCAACCTCTTTTTCTCATTCTATATCCGCGACAAGGGCTGGGGGATGGGCGCGCTTGTGCCCAAGGTCGTCAATCCGCTCCGCGAGCAAGAGAAGCTTACATCAGGCCAGGCATTTCAGATCGACACAACCGGGCCCAACCTGGTTCGCTGGCGCGAATGGTTTAGACATTTATATTTAGACCAAATTCTGTTTTTCTGGTTACTGAATACCTTCACCATTGTGTTGTTTATCTTTGGCGCATTGGCGGTTCTGTACCCGCAAGGCATTGTACCTAGCCAGGAAATGCTGGTGTGGGAAGAGGCAGAGATTCTAGGCAGTTTGGGAGGCGTACTCGGAAAAACTCTCTTCCTGCTGGTTGGTATTGGGTGTTTGTTCAGCACCCAACTCACCTTGATCGACGGAGTAGCCCGTTCGGGTGCGGATATCTTGCATACCAACTACGCGTGGGCACAGAAGAAACCATTGAGCTGGTGGTATGGCGTGATCGCAGTCGGATGGATTGTGGTTGGAACTTTCTTGACCTATCTGTATGAAAGCCTTCCGCCCATTCTCTTTCTTATGGGATCAGCCTTCTTCGGCGGGATTGCGATGGCGGTCTACACACCGCTGATTCTCGTGATCAATCGGAAACTACTTCCTCCAGCATTGCGGCCAGGTCCGGCGAAAACCGCCCTGTTAGTTGCGATTAGCTGCTTCTATATTGTCTTTGCTGTCTTCTCCGTCATGCTGCTTGGACAGCAGTTATTATAAAAGAGACTAGGGCCGCAGCCTG
Source organism: uncultured Enterobacteriaceae bacterium (assembly GCA_964639795.1). GTDB lineage: Bacteria > Desulfobacterota > Binatia > Bin18 > Bin18 > Bin18. The sequence continues at coordinate 14,435 of CAZXFE010000051.1, forward strand.
CTGCGCCCCTAGTCTCTACTCTCGGTTAGGAGATTACACGTTTCCGGCTAGCGTAAAGGCAATAACCAAGGCATAAATAGCCAGCGCCTCAATAAAGGCAATGCCGATGATCATCGGGGTCTGGATCCGATCAGCCGAGTTTGGATTACGACCAATGGATTCCATAGCGGCGGCCACCGCGCGTCCCTGGCCCAGTCCCGCACCTACTGCAGCAACACCAATAGCAAGACCAGCAGCAAGGGCAATCATACCCCTTGCTGGATCGCCACCTCCGTCAGCAGCGAGAGCTGCACCGCTAGTCAGCACCAGCATAAACACTGCCAGCACTCCAGTTACACATGCTTTCTTCATATCTATTATTCCTTTCGTGTCCCAACAGCGAAGTTTGAGGTCTGCCTCCTCTTATCCTCCTCGCCACTCCGTACCTCCTTCGCACCAGAACAACGGGGTTATCGAACTGTTCGTTTTATCAACATCTTGTCAGCATCTTAGTGGTGACCATTATGCGGGATCGCTAGAGAGACGTACACCATACTGAGCAGGGTAAAAACAAAAGCTTGTACTAAAGAAACAAACGCTCCAAGCGCGTAAAAAATGACGGGAATACCAATTTTCGTCAGATCCGTAAAAATCTCTAAGACAACATGGTCGCCTGTCATATTCCCAAAGAGCCGCAGGGAAAGGGAGAAGGGGCGGACGAAATTGTCAATGAGTTCCAGCGGAATCATCAGAATACCCAACCACCAAATTGGTCCAACAAAGTGCTTCAAGTAGGCAAGACCCTGTTCCTGAAAAGCATAAAAGTTGTAGGCAAAGAAGGAGAGGACGCCTAACGCGAGGGTCACATTGAAATTGCTCGTTGGAGGGGAAAATCCAGGTAAAAGTCCAGAGAGGTTTGCTGCCAAAATAAAAAGAAAGAAACTGCCATAGAGAGGAATATACTTATGTGCCTGATCGCCCAGCACTCCCTCAGCCATATCAGACACACCTTGAACCAGAAGCTCTGCGAGGTTGCGGAGCGTAAGAGAGTCATCAGGAACAGCTAAGTCTTCAGCATTCGCAAGTTGGCGGCTCGCCAGATAGGCAAAGATGATAAGAGCTGCGCAAACAAGAAGAGAGGTTGCGATGTGGCCTGGGAGGAGATTAAGCCCAGGAATAACGGAAACCCAGGTAAAGGGATGGTGTTCCATATTATTGATCTAGTTCTCTCACTCGCTCTTTCTTTGTCAGCAGGCGCTACACAAGGACTCACTCAGCTTATGCCTGAAGGAGGGGGATTCTCCCCACTCTTTGACTCGAACAGGCTGATTAACACGCACGCGATAAGCAGTAAAGGGACCCCAGCTGCAAAGCTCTTGGCCTGAATCGGGTAGCGAAAAAATACCGCACTCAGAAGAAGGAGAAAAAGCAGACCTTTGGCGGAAAACCACAAAGCTGCCTGCATTTTTGTACCCGGCCGAGCCTGAGATTGAGAGAAAACAGAACGAACAAGTTTCTTGAGCAGCCAGAAATTGAAATGCATGACCCCTCCACCAAGCAGAAAGCTCGGGACGTGAAGGAGTCCTGTCACCCCCCCAATAAACGCTCCGGCCCCAATCAGCACGAGATTGAGTCTTTCAATCTTCTCGATTGTCTTTTTCACGAGCAGATAGCCGCTGGAGCACAATTACCAGGCGATATATTGCGCCAGCCATACCAACAACGACGCCGAGGACCATCAGAAGCGGCGCGGTCCCAAACTTGAGGTCAACATAGTTCCCTACCAGGAGGCCGGCCACTATCGATCCTGCAAACTCAAATCCTAGCGCACCGTATCGGCCATAGGTGGTGAGAGCGCTTCCCTTTGACATGTTATCTCATGCGCGCAAACTCTTGAGGACGCTACCGGCCGCTTGTATAGTCTCTTGGATTTCAGCTTCGCCATGGGCCAGGGAGAGAAACGCGGCTTCGAATTGAGAAGGGGGAAGATAGATGCCGTGCGCTATCATTCCGTGAAAATAGCGAGCAAACGCCTCTGTGTCGCTCTGGGTCGCCGTCTCATAATCACGGACGTTTTCCACCCCCAAAAAAATGGTGAACATAGATCCCATTTGGTTGACGCACGCCTTCGTCTCAGTTTCCCGAATAGCCTTTCGTAGTCCTTCGGCAAGCATGTCCCCAAGTGCATTCAGGCGCTCATAGGCTCCAGGACCCTGCACGAGCTTGAGCGTTTCAATACCCGCAGTCACAGCCAATGGGTTTCCTGACAGCGTTCCCGCTTGGTAGACAGCCCCCAAAGGGGCAAGTAAAGCCATTATCGCCGCTTTTCCCCCAACAGCAGCGAGGGGAAGACCGCCGCCAACCACCTTCCCCAAGCACGTCAAGTCCGGGTCTATGTTATAGATCTCCTGCACTCCACCACGGGCCAGACGACAGCCCGTCATCACTTCATCAAATATGAGGACTACTCCATAATCATGCGTGAGCCTACGCAATCCTTCGAGAAATCCTTGCTCCGGCAAAATAAGCCCCATATTGCCTGGAACAGGCTCAACAATAACCGCGGCCACACCTTCTGGATCGGCTTCAAGATAGGTTGCCACACTCGCCAGGTCGTTGTATTCCGCTACTAATGTTTGGCTGGAGAACGCCTCAGGAACACCCTCGCTATCAGGAGTGCTAAATGTAAGCGCTCCTGAACCGGCTCTCACCAGCAGCGCATCGTTGTGGCCGTGATAGCCGCCGGAAAACTTGATAATCTTTGCGCGCCCGGTATAACCGCGTGCAAGACGCAGTGCGGTCATAGTCGCTTCAGTGCCGGAGGATGTCAGGCGGACCTTCTCAAGAGAGGGGACCGTCTGAATGAGTATTTTCGCCAGCTCAATTTCTTTTACGGTTGGTGCGCCGAAACTTGTTCCTTGCTTCACCACACGCTCAAGTGCACCGACCACCTGTGGATGCGCGTGCCCCGCGATCAAGGGCCCCCACGATCCTACGTAGTCTATGTATTCCCGCCCATCCGCGTCAGTGATGCGGCAGCCTTTCCCTCTTTGGATAAAGAGCGGATCGCCACCAACGGCACGCCATGCACGGACGGGACTATTCACTCCACCGGGAATATACTTCTGTGCTTCTTCGAAGAGCTTTTGCGACGTAGACATCCATCCTACCTACTACCCTAATTTTGAGATTTTCCTCTGCTACCATCCGTCCAAAGGAGAGTCAAGGGAAAAAACTAGGTGTCACAAAAAGAGGCGCTTCCGCTGAGAATTGGGGCACTTATCCAGGCCTTTGTAGTCATTCTGAATTCTAAATGACAAAAAGTGAGGCGCACGCGAGACTTTTCAATGTGAGGGGAGAGAGAAAGGT
>CAZXFE010000052.1:0-15940 GCA_964639795.1 uncultured Enterobacteriaceae bacterium
TGCGGTCCAGTACCAGTAAAATCCACGCTGAGCATCTCCACCTGTGTCCGGAGAACGACCTTTAAGGGCAGCGATACGCCATCCGAACCAAACCCGTCGTCCTCAAAGACATCTTCATAGACATACTCACCAGCCGGAATGGCACGAATCGCAGCTCTGGTCGCCCGTTCTGCATAGTCGATTAAATAGTCGCAGCTAGAATTGAGGGTTTCTAACCCATATTTTTCTAGTAGCTCTTTGATCTCTTGCGCGCCGCGCCAACAGCCTGCGATTTTTGCATCCATGTCGCCGAGCCATTCTTCTGGAACCCGCACATTCGCCAGAATAGTCTCGAGGAGGGCTTCGTTGCGTTCACCGCCGTCGTAGAGTTTAAGCAGGGGTAACCGCAATCCTTCTTCAAAAGTTTCAGTACATTGGCTGCTAAAGCCGCCGGGGAAACGTCCGCCGATATCCGTATGGTGCGAGTAGGCCAGGGTGAAGGCAACTAATTGATCCTGCCAAAACGTGGGCGCTATAATCATCACATCCGGCATGTGGGTAATCCCGGTATATGGGTCGTTGACCACGATGACATCCCCGGGCTTAAACGTTCCGGCATATTTTTTGAGCACATGGAACATGACGGCAATAAAGAATGCCAGTTGAAACGGCGCGGCATACCCTTGGCCAATTACGCGGCCTTGGCCGTCACAGATCGCCGTCGCAAAATCTCCCGTTTTGACCATAGCCGAGCGGCCAGTCTTCCACACAGCCATGGCCATTTCCTCGGTAATGGAAGCGAGTTCATTTTTGACAACTTCGACCAGAATGGGATCGAATTTTCGTTGCATACTTCTCCCCAGTGTCGTGAGTCTCTTTTCCACGGATTCCGACGCGCCTAGCCTCTAGCATTCACAAATCACAACCCAGGCCTGACCGCAATACAGCAAGATGTCGGGTTAGACTCCACTGACCCGGCCTACGGGTTGGGCATTGGGAGTGAAGAGTAGAACGGGTCATGACCCGCTGACAACTCGGGGCCAGTAGACGACCTAGCCAGTACGAGCGATAGAAAGAGCCAGCTGATGAGGCAGGCTCTTTTGTTAGAGAGAAGCGGTACGACCAGGAGCCTTCTCGTGGCGTCGGTTATATTTACTGCGGAAGCTCTATTTCTGCTCCGCGGGAAACCAGTCTGGACAGCTCGTGGGCGCATGCCCGTAAAGGTCGTATTAACCTCACGCGCCATGTCGTAGATCTGCATCAATTTCGCATAGTTGCGCTCAGGGCAGTATTCGCACTCGTATAACCGCCGGCGGTGAGCCCCAATGAGATCCAGACGTTCCGTATGCGTCGAAGCCAACTGCACCTTTGCCGCTAGGTCCTCTGCATCGCCAGGAGTATTATGAAGCGGCTGTAAGACCAGGACCCCAGTCGCCCGACACGCAGCTGAGGCTGAAATACCCACAGACGTATTATGAAAATGCACAATATCGCGTCTGAGTGTGACCAGATTTTCGACCGGCGCTGATAGGCCGGACGTGATCACGCCGACGCAAGCCCAAATGTCACTCCACGGTTAAAAGCAATATGCTTGTTGTCATCAACCTATTCCACCTCCTCCTATCCATACTGGCGCAGTAAGGCGGGGCTTCCCAACCAAAGACAACGTGTTCACGTGCGTATTGTTGGCGGCGGACGATCAGGAGCGAGCAGCGCCAATCGACTTTGTGGCATCATTAGCAAGGTTGGAGCCTTAGTGGCACCTCGGATCCACGTCCAGCGGGTGGTCTCTTAGGCCAGCAGATTTATACCCTCACAGCCCTCCCGGCCACACTGTTAGCCCGCCTGAATCGGGGTCAGCTCTTCGTGAACTAAATCGGTCGCAGCTCTGTAGATGTTTGGGCCGGCGAATGCTTACGGACAGCGGACGATGTGTGCGGCTTACAGAATGGGTCCTACCTACCAGTAGTACTAACGCTCAACTGGCTCAACGGCTTCTTTCACGATGTGTATACCGAGAGCCTAGCCGAGGCATGGCTCAGTGCGCCCAACAGCGGAGCGATTGTCGTCTGGCGGCGTCGAGCCTCACCGCAGCGGGGGCCCAAGCCATGCTCGATCATGCCTTGATCACTGAACTGTTGAACAGTGAGGGGCTGACGCCGGGATTAGCCATCCAGCGGACCAAGGCGACGGTGCACCCGCTTGCCCAGCGCCGCACCTAGATTCTCTTGGGCGACACGACTCCGCGGATCTAGTGATTCGGATGCCCGTCTACGCTTTGACCATGGCCACGGCTTCAATCTCGATCAGTAGCCCATCCAGTGCCAGTGCCTGAACGCCGATCAAGGTGCTTGCCGGGGCATTCTCCTGGGGCAGATACTGACTGCGCACATCACGGATCATGCCGAGCATATCGGTCCGATAGTTCACGATATAGACGTTGGTCTTGACGACGTCTGCAAACGTCGCCCCGATTGCGGCCAGCGCCTTTTTCAGGTTTTCAAATGTTTGTACCGCTTGGGCACGCAGATCGCCTTTCCCTACGAGTTCGTTTCTTTCGTTGAAGGCAACCTGGCCTGAGATAAACACGATCTTGCCCTCAGTTGCTGTCACAAGTTGAGAGAAGCCGGGCAACGACGGCATGTTGGCAGGATTCAGGAATTCTTTTTGCATCACTCCCTCCGGAGAATAGGGTGGCTTTCATCTTCCCCTTTACACCCGTACTTCGTAGTAGGCATTAAACGGGTTATCAAAATCGTGCCGGGTAAAGCGGCTGAAGCCAACCTGAGCAGTCATGGCCCGCGCAACCTGCTCATTAAACCCCAACGTCCCAAGACCAGCACCACCAGGTTCGGACAACGCGGACGACATGCAGCCCATAACCGAAAAAGCGTACATCAGGCTAGTCATGGGATTCTTCTCTAGATTTTCTTCAAACGTCGGGGCACTTTTAATATCCGCGATAAGCCAGGTGCCATCCAGCTGGAGCGCCTTCCGAATAGCCTGAATCATTTCAGCCGGATGCGCCATATCATGGATGCAGTCAAACGTAGTGACAAAATCGAAACTTGCATCAGACGGAAGTCCGTCACGACTCGCGTCGTGAAAGACCATATTCGTCAGCCCAGCTCGTTCTTTATTCGCATGCGCCCGTGAAAGCGCGTGTTGGGAAATATCGTAGCCGTGAAACTTTGTGTGTGGATATGTCTTAGCCATTTCAATCAGCGCGATGCCGGCGCCACAGCCCACATCTGCAACTTTCGCTCCAGCCTGGAGCTTCTCAACGACGCCCTCAAGTTTTGGCAGCACAACGGGAACAAGTGCGTGACGATACCAAGGCGCAAATACGCGCTCGATGCCCTGCGCACCCTCAGGTCCGCGCGCGTCGTACGGTAACCCAAGACCCGTCTTAAACGCTTCGGGCAGTTTATTGAGAATGGCCATGCGTTGCGGTAGGTCACTGAAAATCCCAGCCGCAAACTTAGGGCTGTTCTCATCGGCCAGCACCATAGCCATCTCAGCGGAGAGTTCAAAACGCTCCTCTTGGTAGTCGAGCAGTTGTGCTGCGGCCTGACCGCGCAACCACTCTCGGACCCAGCGTTCGTGCAGGCCTGTTTTCTGGGCCAATTCTTCGCTGCTTAGGGCGCCTGCCCCGTTCAGCGCTCGGTACAGGCCGAGTTTGTCTCCAAGGTGAATCATGGCCGAAATCAACGCGCCGCTCAGCAGGCGAAAGATTTTTTGACCGCTAGCTTTGAGTTTCTCAGCATCAATAGAATTCTGGTCCACTGGTATATCCGCTTTTCCTCAAGTAGGGACAGCCACATAGGAAGGTCCCCACATCGAGTGTCTCGACACCTCTGCCGTTTCCTTAAAATGCATAACAGAACTTACTGGAGTACGTTGCCAGAGTCCTAGCCCCTCCCGCTCGTTTCCGTTTCCACGGAAAAACAGTTCTCTTTGTGTCCTACCGGCGAAAGCAGGTATCCAGTCCTACGAAACAAGACAGGTTTTGGTGAGGGCGCTTAATGTAACCCATCCCCCACATTATAGATCTACATTCCGCTGATGAGTTCGAGAATCGTTCCGTCCGGGTCTTTGAAACACACCACGCCGACTTCTGCGCCGTCCGGTCCCTTTATTTTGTGAAGCGGAGCGACAAACTGAACATCCATCTTCTGCAGATTGGCGTAGGTCTTATCGATATCGTCTACAGTGAATGCGATGCGGCAAATGCCAATATTATTGAGTGAAGAGTAGGGTTCACCCTGTGGAGGCGGTTCAATAAACTGGACCAGGTCGAGTACGGGCGATCCGGCATCATCGCCCAGGCGCATAAACGCGCCACGCAGTTTACGCGCATCGAGTCCCAACGCATCTCCCACACTCGGATCGTCAAGCGTAAAGTCGTTCACCTTGTTAAATCCAAGCTGCTCATAAAAGCTGATTGACCGGTCCATATCGCGGACACAAATATTGACGTGGAAAAGTTTTTCTAACATCAGAATTCCCTCCTAATACCAAAAGGGAGGGGCGGTTCATGAACCGCCCCTACAGTGATCACTGAAGATCAGAAGATCAGTTAAACCTGACCCGATCGTAATACCTGGCCCGGCATGGCGCCGGTATGCTTACCGTCGTCAAACAGCACCTCGCCGTTCACTATGGTGTATTGCACGCCTTGGGCCGGCATAACTAAGCGTCGGCCGCCGCCCGGCAGGTCTGCACGCATTTCTCCGCGCCGAGCCGAACCAACCGTGTTGTAGTCGAAAATCGCGAAGTCAGCGGCCATACCCGTTTCGATCCTCCCTCGCGTAGTAATGCCGTAGAATGCGGCCGGCTCAGAGGTAATGCGTTTAACTGCATGTTCGAGCGTAAGGGCCTGTCTGTCACGTACCCAGGTACCGAGCAGATAGGTGCAATAGCCCGCATCACATAACATGTCCACGTGGGCCCCACCATCTGACAAGCCAACCATCGTCTGTTCGTGCGTAATCAGTTCAGGTATACGGTCTTCATCGGCATTGAACAATTCATACGTGTACTGCAGCTGCAGATCGTCTTCGATGCACAAATCCAAGAACGTATCGAGTCCGTCTTTTCCGCGCTCTTTGGCAACATCAGCCACGCTCTTACCTATCAAAGACTGCATGGCCGGGCTCCCGACCTCATGAATAATCGCCCGTTCCCATTTTCCAGAAAAAACCTTGGGAGATTCCATCTCCGAGCGGAATTCCGCTCGGAAAGAATCACCTCGGTAAAATTCCTTCTGCTTTTCAATGGACTGGTCAAACGCCGGCTTCCAGCACGGCAGGTTGGCGAAAATGAACGGTTTGCGCAGATCAATCTGGATAATGAGCGGACGGCAGGTCACCTGCGGAATCGCCCCTTTCTTAAATAGCGGTTCAATCGTGCGGAGTGTATTCAGGGCTGCCTCAGGCTGATCATCCCGATTCAGCAAGGCCAGCCAGGTCACCGGTCGGCCGCTTTCGGTCAGCAGCAGGTCTAATAACGCGTGCTCTGTTTCATCGACAATGGAGACGCTATTTGTCAACGCCAGCTCAATACTGCCTTTGCCGAGCTCTTTGAGTGCGTTGCAGTATGCCTTGAGTTCATCCTGGCTAGCGTTGCGGCAAGCGATCGGCCGACCTTTGTAACCAATATGCTGCGCGACGTTCGTGGTTGAGAAACCAAAGGCGCCGGCAGCCACGGCTTCTTTAATCAGGGCCTTGATTTGGGCCGTTTCCTCAACGGTGGCCGACCGCTCCATCGACTCTTCCCCCATCACAAAATGTCGAAACGGGGTGAGCGCAGCCATGAAGCCGATGTTAATCCCGCTGCCACGTTTGTCCGCCGCGTCCATATATTCGGGGAAGGTTTCCCAGTCCCAGGTCACGCCTTTGCCCAATACCTCGAACGGAATGGCCTCTACGTTCACCAGATCCCAGGCCGCGATGTCATGCGTGTCGGGTTTACACGGGGCTAGTCCCACGCCGCAGTTGCCCATGACCAAGCTGGTTACACCGTGCCAGGACGAGGACGTAATAAGCGGATCCCAACAAATCTGCGCATCATAGTGTGTGTGCGGATCAACAAACCCAGGGGCAACAATCAGATCGGAGGCATCAACGACCTTCTTGGCTCCTTCCCTGACTTTTCCATTTTTCTCAATCTGGGCAATTTTGCCATCGGCAATCGCAATATCCGCACGATAGCGCGCCGCACCCGTTCCATCCACAACAGTTCCGTTTCTGATCAATAGATCATACGACATGGTACCCTCCTTTTAGCTCCACCAGCCAACTTTAAATGACACCTTCTTTCTCAAATTTATCCATTTCAGCTTGGGTTAACCCCAGTAATTCCTTATATACATAGTCGTTATCTTCCGCGTAGCACGGTGCAGCGCGCTCAGTCGGCCCGCCTTGGTTGACCGTGGCATTGGTAAAGTGAAACGGAATGTCCTTCACCGGCCAGGTGCCTATCTCAGTATGCTCCAGAGGTATGAGCCAGTTCAGATGCTTGAGCTGGGGATCTCGTTCAATGCGGTCCTGGGCAGTCTGGCATACACCCGCGGGGACTCCAACCGCCTGCAAACGCTCTTGCAGTTCGAACGGATCGTTATCTTTAGTCCATTCACCGACGAGATGGTCTAGTTCCTCTTGGTGTTTAACTCGATCTGCCAGCGCCGCAAATTGTTCTCGCTCGGCCCAGTCCGGGTGGCCCATCTCCTGCACCAAGGCTTGCCACTCTTCTGCTGATGTCACGGCTATGACTATCCAGCGATCACCCGCAGTGCCTTCCCCACGGCAGGGATAGGCCCCGTGTGGTGCGGCGGGCTTATATGGTGAACGATTACCCGTGCGTTGGTAGGACCGTCCGTTGACGCCGTGGTCTAAGACCGCGGTTCCCGTCATACCAATTCCAGGCTCGACTTGCGAGCAATCAATATACTGCCCACGGCCGGTGCGTTTCTTATAATACACGGCCATCAGGATGGTCATAGCGCAGTAATAGGCCCCGCTCCAATCCATATATGAGAAGCCCCAGCCCGCAGGCGGATGCGGAGCTGGCAGGCCTGACTGTTCAGTTAAACCACTCACCGCCTGGGCAATCGGCCCATACGAGGCGTATTTCACATACGGGCCTGTGTATCCCCAGCCAGGCTGCTGAACATAAATAATATTGGGGTTAATGGCTTTGAGGGTGTCGTAACCAAGGCCCCATTTACGCATAGTCTCAGCAGTAAATGCTTCAACGACAACGTCACTGACGGCGACGAGCTGTTTAAACAGCTCTCGCCCTTTTGGGTCCTTCATATTGAGACTGATGCCACGCTTACCGGCATTAATATCGTTGAAGTAGCCACCGCGATTGACACTCTGGACTTTGTCCTTGTCGAGGCCGGTGAGATCCATTGCTGCCGCTTTTCCCGTCTGACCTTTTTGGCCCGATGCAAACGGTGGCATATAGCGCAGGAAGTCCAGCCTATCCCGCCATTCCACGCGGACCACCTCAGCGCCGAGACTGGCTAGCAAGCGCGGCCCGCCAGCTCCAGCCAGCAACCAGGTGAGATCAGCAATCCGAACGCCTTCGAGTGGTCTCACATTTTCCTCGTGACTTCCGTAGGAACAATTGAAAAATTATTCCTACCCACGTCTAAATAATGCCCTTTTCTTTGAGGGCGGCCAACTCTTCTGGGCTCAGGCCGAGCTGGCCGCAAAATACGTCTTTATTATGCTCACCGATCAGTGGCGCTCGCGGTCCTTCTCGCCACGCACACTCATGCGCTAACATCGGAGCCCCGGTATACGTGAAAGACTCGCCCAGTTCAGGGTGTTCAACCTCAGTAAAAGTTGCGCGGGCTTGCCACTGCTCATCCTCAGGGTTTTCTTCCGGGCGTCGAATCGGCGACCACGGGATGCTCCGTTCCTGGGCCTCATGCCAGATTTCTTCCAAATCAAAGGCCGCCACACACGCGGCTTGGACGTTAGAGAAATGTTCGGCAAAGGCCCGCCCCTTGCGATTTGCAGGGTCCGCGTATTTCTCCTGGGTCAAATCACCCGCCTGGCCTTTTTTATCTAGAAAATCGACTAGGGTTTCATACCCGCCAGGAAACGGGTTTGGCAAGATGATGGAATAGCGGTCGTCTTTGGTTGAAAACTGCACCTCCGGACCGACCGCAGGCTGCGCGTGACGCCCCGTCTGACGGTAACACGGCGTCTGATTATAAATCCAATACGGCACATCGATCTCAGTACACACACTCACTGCCTGGTGTATGGGAACCTCGATCATGTCACCAATGCCAGTCGTTTCCCGACCGATCAGTGCTCCCACAGTAGCAATAAAAGCCTGGTTACCAGCGATGTGATACGCGTGCCACATCTGCGGCGCGATGGGCGGCGTGTCGTACGATCCATCCTCTTTGGGATTATAACCACAGCACATCATTTGCCCACCCAGCGCGAGGTGCACCAGATCGTTGGCTTTATAGTCATGCCACGGCCCGCTACGGCCAAATGCAGGCAAACTGACATAAATCAGACGCGGGTTGAGTTGACGCAGGGCTTGCCAATCAAGGCCCAGCTTTTCGAGTGTCTCTCCAGGCTGCGCATCAAGCAGAATGTCAGTTTCAGCAATGAGCTTTTTGAGCAATTCAGTACCGGACGGTGCCTGAATATCGAGCGTGGCACCACGCTTGCCGAAGTTGTAGTGCCAGAAGTAGAGGCTGCGTTCAGGCTGTTCCTCGTCGTGATAGAAGGGGCCGATTCGGCGAGTTGCTTGTCCGTCTGGTGGCTCAATTTTGAGAACATCAGCCCCTGCCCCTGCGAGCAGTTTACCGCAGAATTCCCCCTGTTCCTCTGCAAGTTCTAGAACTTTAACATCGAACAGGAAGCCGTTCATGCTCTACCTATCGTACCCATTACCTGTTTGCCCAGGAAGGAGAGCCTCTCGACCCCCCTCTCATTCAGTCCTGAGGGTTCCCCGAGGTCTTCACCCAGCCCTGCTATCCGCTGTATGGAGATGGTCAGGAAAGGGATAAAGCGCATCAAAATCAGTCTGCCGTTTCTCTAGGCCGTCCTTCTTGGAAACGAGATAATGTCCGCATTGTGCACCTTTTCAGTCGCCACGAGTGTCTGTACACCCGCCGGCTCACCTGCTTCACTCTGAAGGACGCTTACGGCCAGGGCCTTGAGCGGCTCTAGGTAGTCGTCCAATTTCGTAAAGCTCGTTAACGCCCAATGCCGCACAGCCCACGACTGGGCCAATACCAGTAAACAGTGTGCTTTCAGGTGAATATTCCCAGCCGGAAAAGCACCCTGTTGGACTCCATAGGCAATGATGCCCTCATAAAAGCTCTGAATCCTCTCTTCGCCTTCAAGAAACCGCTTTCGTTCTGCTCTCGTGAGCGACTTCGTTTCCTGGTAGGCCAAGACGGTATACCGTCGCAACTCGTCAGTCAGACCAGCATAGCGCTCATAGAAGTGCAGAAAGATTTGCTGGGGGCTGGCCTCGGTCCGCTTCAGCCGCTCGAATTCAGCCTGTTGTTCTTGCAGCATACCCTCAGCCCGAGACTGGCTATGGGACAAGAGAAAAAAGAGAATTTCTTCCTTGCTGATAAAATAATTAAACACCGAACCAACGCTGAGCCCTGCTTTTTGAGCAATCTCGCGAACGCTGGTGTTGTGATACCCGTCTAGAAGAAAAAGGCTGATCGCCGCAGAGGCAATACGGTCCTTTCCTTCTTGCAACCGTCTCTCATCAGTGACCTGTGAGGTCGGTTTCCGTTTTTTTCGTAACACCTGCGGTTTCACTCGCTCTATCCTTTCCTCGAAGTTAGAGGTGTACCAGAAACTGAGTGAGTGTTCATGTCATTTTCATACGATACCGCCTGGTCTTTTGTCAAGGCGGAACAAACTCGCTAGAGTAGCCCCACTTGTGCGGGTTGGAGGGAGCATCATGAGACTGATTGGAGTCGATGTGGGCGGGACATTCACGGATGTGGTGTTTGTAGACACCGAGACCGGTCAAATCGTCGTCCACAAACTGCCTACATCTGGATATGATCCATGTACAGGAGTCCTGAGCGGGATCACAGAGTTGTGCCGCACCTCGGGTGTCGCTCCAGCCAGCGTTGACCTAGTCTACCACGGCACTACCATCGCCACAAATGCACTCTTAGAATACAAAGGCGCGACGGCGGGCATGGTCACAACCCAGGGCTATCGGGATATTATCCATATTGGCCGCCACCAACGCCCCCACCACTACTCGATCCAGCAAGAGATTCCTTGGCAGGACCGTCCACTAGTCCGTCGCCGGCATCGGAAGACCGTGCCGGAACGGCTCATTCCTCCGGTTGGAAAAGTCCTCATCCCCCTAGATGAAGAGGCGGTGCGACAGGCCGCGCGGGAGCTCAAGCAGGAGCAGGTTGAATCTATTGCGGTGTGTTTTCTGTTCTCCTACCTGAATGCCAGCCATGAGAACCGCGCACGGGAGATAATTCTCGAGGAATACCCTGAGGCTTTTGTCACGACCTCGGCCTCTATTTCTCCCCAGTTTAGAGAATTTGAACGGTTTACCACCACGGCCATAAATGCCTTTATTGGACCCCAGGTGCGCGGGTATATCTCACAGCTTGAGCAGCGTCTGCACAGTGCTGGCCTGGATGCTGACTTGCGCATCATACGCTCAAATGGCGGATTGGCCACGCCGAGCGTTGTCACCGAGAAGCCGGTACTGACCCTGCTGTCCGGACCTGCGGCCGGTGTATTAGGCGGGGCGTGGACGGGAAAGCTTTCCCAACGCAAACGTCTCATCACGTTTGATGTCGGCGGGACGAGCGCAGATATCGGGGTGGTCACGAATGGACAGTTCAGCGAGGCGACTGCGCGTGATACGTGGGTGGCCGGCTACCCCGTTCTTATTCCTATGATCGATATCCACACAATAGGGGCAGGCGGCGGCAGCATCGCCCATATTGATGCGGGCGGCGCCTTTCGCGTCGGCCCGCAGAGTGCCGCTTCACAACCGGGTCCGGCCGCTTACGGCAGAGGCGGAATACAGCCGACGGTCACGGACGCGCATATCGTCCTGGGCCATTTGGATACTCACAATTTTCTTGGCGGCGCTATGGCTCTAGATGAAGCTGCCGCGGGGCAGGCTATTCATGATCTTGCACATCAGCTCGGCCTCTCGGACATTGAAGCCGCAGAAGGTATTGTCACCATCCTGAACAACAATATGGCTAATGCTATCCGGTCCCGGACTGTTCAAAAGGGTATTGATCCACGCGATTACACACTCGTGGCTTTCGGTGGCGCAGGTCCGTTGCATGGGGCACAGGTCGCCCAGATGTTGGGAATCCCCGAATGTATCATCCCTGCCTATCCCGGCATTACTTCGGCCGTAGGGCTACTCACCACAGATGTGAAGTATGACACGATACGAACCGCTTTTCAGGTCTCGACCGACGTTGATTATGCCCGGCTCAACAATGCCTTTACCGTTATGGAGCACGAACTGCAAAGCCAGTTCGTGGCAGACGGTATAGACCTGTCCGACGTGAGCTTTCAGCGTTTTGCCGATGCCCGCTATGTCGGTCAAGGCTACGAACTCCGTCTCGGCGTTCCAGACGGACAGCTCGATACAGCGCACCTGCACGAGGTTGTGAAGAGTTTTCATGGCGAACACGAGCAAGAATATGGACATTTTTTTCCTGATAGCCCGATAGAAATCGTCACGCTCCGACTGGTCGGCATAGGCAGCGTCCACAAGTTGAGCCACTTGACCTCTTCGGACGACGGATCGCTTCAGGCGGCCCTGATCAAAACACAGCAGTCTGTTTTCCGCATCCAGAATGAGCTGCAAACTGTACACACGAAATTTTATCGGCGCGAGAAACTTCCCGTCGGAGAAACGCTTGCCGGTCCGGCAGTTATTATCCAGACAGATTCGACGACGATCGTTCCACCAGATTGTTCGACTCAGCTCGACGTTCACGGCAATCTGCTCGTCCGGATAGGAGAGACACAATGAGTGCGACGCGGAGCGAGACGGACACTCACGAAAAGCAAGTGCAAGACGGGGACGGCCGTAATCCAATTGACCCGATTACGGCCAGCATCATCCTTGGCGCGCTCGAAAATATCGCTGTCGAGATGGGCTATAAGCTCATGCGAATGTCGTATTCCAGCATTATTCGAGAATCTGAAGACTTTGGGACTGCCGTGGTCAACGCCCGAGGTGAACAACTGTGCGAGTCCAAGCAGAGCACGCCCTTGCAGTCTGGTCCCATTCCCGGCTACGTACGCGGCATGCTGCAGGCACTCAGCCAACGCGGTGAGCCCATCTTGCCAGGCGACGTCATTATGCATAACGATCCGTATGGCGGCGCGAGCCATGGCCCGGATGTCGGCTTTTGTGTGCCCACTTTCTATCAGAACAAACTGGTGGGATTCGCCGTCACCACCGCCCACCATCTCGATATCGGGTGTCAAACGCCAGGCAGTACGGGCATTGTTGAAGCATTTGACGCGTATGCCGAAGGCTTGCAGTTCAAGGCGATTAAAGTCTATGACCAGGGGAAAAGGAATGCCGCGGTCTGGCAACTCCTGCGGGATAATATCCGCATCTCCGACCTAGTTGTCGGCGATATGGAGGCCCAGATTGCCGCCAGTCGGATTGGGGCAGGGCGGTATATCGAACTGATCGAACGCTATGGACTCGATACGGTAGAAGCGGCGTGTGCCTCGTTGTTTGACTACTCTGAGCGTTTGATGCGCCAGGCTATCCAGAAGATTCCGGACGGCGGCTATTCCGCCACAGGACATATGGACGGCTATATCGATGACCCCAGTCCGAACCGCCGCAATCTTCCGATTTGTGTGACACTAACGGTAAACGGCAGTGATCTTACTGTGGACCTGACCGGCACGGCTCCGCAAATACCTGACAGACCCATCAATATGCCGCTTGTCGGCACGGTTGATGTCGCCGTCTGGCTAGCTCTCCGCTCTGTCCTTCTGGACACCGAGATTTATGGCGATTTACCGCAAAACGCCGGACTGTATCGGCCTATTGAGATCATTGCGCCGCGCGGTTCACTGGCCAATCCGATTTTTCCTGCGCCAACCATCGCCCGTTTTGTGACTGGGAATGTGTTGAGCGATACAGTTATGAAAGCCCTCGCCCAAGCCGTCCCGCGCCAGGTCAGCGCCGGAATCGGTAATCTGAAGGCCATTGCCTCAAGTGGAATGCGTAGTGAGAGCAGCCCTTGGGTGCATCTAGAAATATTCGAGGGGAGTTACGGCGGACGCCACGGTCACGACGGCATGGACACCGTTGACACCTTGTATGCCAACACCCGCAATAATCCGATTGAAGATGTTGAGTCTCACGTACCACTCCGGGTAGAGCGCTATGAGCTTAGAGAAGACGCCTGTGCACCTGGTCAGTGGCGTGGCGGCATGGGGTCGATTAAGGAACTGCATTATCTCAGCGATGGCGGCACGTCCGTGGAAGCCGACGGTTTTGTGTATGGCGCCTGGGGCTACGACGGGGGCGGATCAGGCATACCGGGCACACTCAGTCTGAAAACGCTCGACGGCGAAAAAGTCGCCCTGCCCTCAAAAGTCCCCTATCGCAGTGTCAAAGCCGGCGAGCGCCTCATTACGGTCGGCGCAACGGGCGGTGGGTATGGAGACCCGCTGTTACGCGACCCGCACCAAGTCCTTGAGGATGTGCTGGACGAATACTACGCCACAGCCACAGCGCAGCGGGATTATGGAGTCATTATCACGCCAGACGGACAGCTCGACCTCCAGGCGACCGAGACGTGTCGTAAGAAAAAGCGGGAATGAATTTCAGAATATTATGCTGTCCTTGCGACGTCATGCATCTCATCATGTAAATGAACTCTTGACATCTATTTTTAGCCAACCGGCTTCACCGGTCCTGCCATTCGCCCACTAGCCCGACAGCGATGGCTTCTAGATATGTTAAACACAGACTGAGGTGATGTGTGGGAATATGCAGCCCATATGTCGACTGCGTATCTCATATCAGCAAGTGCAACAGCAGTCATACGGCTCAAGGGTGTGCCACCCACATCCACAAATCCCATCATCAACTCTCGATCCAAAGTTGCTTCTCTGCCATGGCCGCCAAAGATTCCACCTCCTCCAGTATTCGTTACAAGGACCTCAATCAGAAACTTTGAATTTCTAAGATATGCATATTCCTGTATTGCACTCCCTCAAACAAATGTTGGGTCGTTTGTGTTTAATCCTTTCACTAAACCCAGCGTGTCCCAAATTGTGCCGATCCCGATCACATTGTCCATTTCGTGGAGAATAACCTCTTCTAGCGTTCCATCATTCTCCATATTGCTGAGGTCAGCTGAGTCAAATTCCATGAGACCCGTAATCAGCAAACTGCTCCCGTACGAAGCAATACTTGTTCGGCTTGACAAAGATTACCCCCGGTTGCCATCAAGTCTTTTGCCCTCCGCAGTGATCGCCAAATTATTGATAGTCCGCCCTGCGAACGGACCACCTTGAACCGACCCGCCCGTCAAGGCGCCGGTAAGCACTGTTGCCTAATTTTCCGCGCCACTTTCAAATGCTGTTTGTTGCCTCTCTATCAGACCACCGAGAATCTCGATTTCGATATTGTCTGGCATTTTCCAGTCCATTGGATTGTTCAACTGATATTTCCAAAAATTCACAAGACACTTTGCTTTGTTCAAACGAAAGTGCCCAAGTGACTACGAATTCGAATATAGCTACTGTCGTCTTCTCATAGCCGATCCTCCTCTCCTGCAGTCTCACATCTAAACCTTTGTAGGCCCCTTGCTGCTCGCCAGTCTCATGACGCAAAGATAGGCTTCTATCCTGTCGAATTCAGATCATTCGTGTAAGAATTTAATCAAACCCCGGGAGTCCCCAAGCTAACTCCGGGCTGAACCATTAAGAGTTAGTTTTTCGTAAGAGAAGGAAAAATGGAGAACGGCTGAGATCCTCAGAAGGATCCAGTCTCTTATGGTCAGTCATTTCTTGTACTTGGCACGCGTACTCAAGAAAAAACGCGCACCATCTAGGGATGGACTTTCTAAAAGTTACGTACCATGGTTTTCTTTCTAAGGAAGCAACCAAGGATGTATCCATGAAAATTGATCACGCCCGTCTGCTGAGTGACCTGCACCGGCTCGCACAGTTCGGCAAAGTTGGCACCGGCGTCAACCGTTTGTCTTTTGGCCCAGAGGATCAGGAGGCACGTCAGTGGCTATTGCAACAAATGCGCGGGGCTGGGCTAGACGCCGTGATCGATGGAATCGGCAATGTGTACGGTCGGACCAAAGGAGTGGAACATGCGGTTTTGATTGGTTCCCATACGGACTCGGTTCCCAAAGGCGGCTGGCTGGATGGGGCCATGGGTGTGTTGTATGGACTGGAGATCGTCCGAACGCGGAATGAGTCGAATGTGCTTACAGATATCGGCGTAGACGTCATTTCCTTTGCGGATGAAGAAGGAACCTACAGGGCACTAGCCGGCAGTCTCTCGTTCTGTGGTGAGTTAACCGATAAGGACATAGACGCAGCGAAAAATAAACAGGGTATTCCTCTGAGACAGGCACTCGACAAAGCGGGCTATGCTGGCCAGGCACGAGCACGCCTCGATCCCACACGGCACCTAGCCTACCTTGAAGGCCATATTGAGCAGGGGCCGCGACTTGAAGTTGAAGCAAAAAAAATCGGTCTGGTAACGGCCATCGTCGGCATTCGCCGCGCGCGGATTACCTGCAGCGGCCAGGCGGATCATGCCGGCACCACGCCCATGCACCTGCGCAAAGATGCCGGGGCTGCCCTCATTAAAATCTGCGCAGATCTCCTGCGGAGGTTTGAACGGACACGCAGCGACCTCAGCGTCTGGAATCTCGGCCATATTGCCTTTGAGCCAG
>CAZXFE010000052.1:15950-17447 GCA_964639795.1 uncultured Enterobacteriaceae bacterium
GAGCCAGGCGCAGGCAACGTCGTGCCCAGTTCTGCCCAGGTTCTTGTTGAATTTCGTGACCCGCAACTCGCAGTACTGGATCGTTTAGAGGCGGAAATACACGCGATAGTGAAAACAGCGAACGGTCAGCAGGGTGTAGGCGTACAGGCGCAACGGCTGATCAATATAGCACCGGCGGATATGGATGCCGGCCTTGTCGACACCATCGAAGCGGCAACCCAAAATCGGGGCATCCCTGCCCTGCGCATGCCAAGCGGCGCGGGTCATGACGCCATGGTACTGAGCCGTTACGTTCCGACTGCCATGCTGTTTATTCCTAGTATCGGTGGCCGAAGCCACGACATCATCGAAAACACAAATGACGAAGATATCTGTCTAGGTGCAAACGTCCTCGTCGACACAATTGGATTGATCGCAAAAAAAGAAAGCCTTGCATGAAGATCAAAAGCATCAACCCCAACACGTCCTTCGAGATGACGCGCTCCATTGTTGCAGCCGGTGGATCTGCAGCGCGTCAGGGAACGGAAATCGTATCGCTCAGTCCAACCTTCGGCCCGCCTCGATCGAATCCTATTACGACGACTACTTGAGCGTTCCTGGCATCCTTGAAGAGATCCAAAAAAGCGACAGAGAAGACTGCGACGCCTACATTATCGCCTGCTATGGCGATCCCGGTCTGCACGCTGCGCGCGAACTCACGGCTAAGCAGGTGATTGGCATTGCGAAAGCTTCATTGTATATGGGCGCCATGCTCTACACTCGTTTCTCTATTGTGACGGTTATTCCGCGTACGCGAACCATGCGGGAAGAAATGGTCGGCGGCTATGGATTTCGGGATAAGGTCGTTAGTATCCGTTCCTCCCCGCTATACGTGCTCGATATAGAAAAAGATCCGGACGGGGCATTGAATAAACTACGTATCGAAGCGCGCGCGGCCAGGGATAAAGACGATGCCGAAGCCATCCTGCTCGGCTGCGCCGGCTTCACCCAATTTGTCCAAAATCCGGAACAAGAACTAGAAATACCCGTGCTCGACGGTGTCGTGTGCGGAGTGAAGCTGGCCGAATCCCTCGTCGAACTGGGCAAGGCCACTAGCAAGTATAAGACCTACCGTCCGCCCGAGAGGAAGACGTTCTGCGGAATATTTGAGCGATTTGGGAGTAAGCAACCACTAGACCAATTTAATACGTCCGAGTCGACAGCCCTGGGGAGGCAATACCGAGTTTTGTGAATGGCTTTTATACCGGCCTGAGAACGCGGCCCGGAAGTCCGCCCTCGTGTATGTTATCTGAGAAGACAATTTTGCCGCCTACAATAGTGTTTCGCACGCCGGTCGCATACTCAATCAGCCGGGGTTTGTCTCCTGGCAGATCATTCACCCATTCGGGCGGGCGGGGGCCTATGGCGGCACGGGGGCCGCCCTATGACGTCACGGGCATTATGAGCAGGGGGCGCGATCGCGGGGCACGGGGGAGCGCAAACCGCTCGCGTTTTCGA
>CAZXFE010000053.1:0-17413 GCA_964639795.1 uncultured Enterobacteriaceae bacterium
GGAATCGATGCCGTGCTTGTTGATATTGCGCGTACAAAGGATCGCTTCCACGTCCGCCAATACGCCTTTCGCACATTTCGCTACTCGCGCGCCGTTCGGGACCGACTCTTGCGCCTCAGCCAGGGGGCCAGCGCCGACGCGGGCGAGGTCTCTCAAGTAAACGTTCTCCTAGGCGAACTTTTTGCCCGTGCCGTTCTAAAACTGTGTCGTGCAGCTGAGGTCATGCCGGAGCAGATTGACGCAATCGGCTCACACGGCCACACAGTCTATCATCGGCCACACCAGCGGCCCGGACCAGGTTCGACTCTTCAAATCGGAGAGCCTGCGGTTATTGCCAGTCGGACCGGCATTACTACAGTGGCCGACTTTCGTCCTGCAGATGTCGCGCTGGGTGGCGAGGGAGCACCGCTGGTTCCTTACGTGCATGCGTTTCTTTTTCAACACCCAACCCGGTCGGTCGCCATTCACAATATTGGCGGGATTGCAAATGTCACCGCCCTCCCGCCACGCTCTGCCACGCAGGATATGCTGGCTTTTGACACCGGCCCGGGTAATGTACTCATTGACGGAGTCGTCCAGACGGTAAGTAACGGCAAAAATTTATACGACCGCAATGGCCGTCTGGCAAAAGCCGGGACAATTCATACGCGCCTACTGGGCGAGCTGTTACGTCATCCCTATTTTATCCGACGGCCTCCTAAATCCACGGGCCGAGAAGAATTTGGCAAACCTTTTCTGCAACGTTTTTGTAAACGTGCAACACACCTCAAACTCAGTCCAGCCGACCAGGTCGCTACCGCCACGGCCTTGACCGCAGTCAGTATGGCACAGGCGTATCGTAGGTTTATCCTGCCCAAAGGTCCGCTTGCCGAGGTATTCTTAACAGGCGGGGGGGCGTTAAATCCTGCTCTCCGTGCTCAATTTGCTGAAGCACTACCCGAGGCCCGCGTCTGCCTCCTCGAAGAAACGGGCTATGACAGTCAGTCCCTCGAAGCCGTAGCGTTCGCCGTCTTGGCCTATGCCACCCTACATGGACTTCCGTCCAACGTTCCCAGTGCTACAGGTGCCCGCGCACCGGCTATACTGGGAAAAATCACTCCGGGCAAAAACTATCGCAGTGTCCGGCTAGGTTAAAAAATACACACAATAGAAGCGGCTCTCCACTCCTATTCATCTTTATACACATTGCTGAGATCCGCCTTTATCCACCGAAGAAGAAAGGGAAAGAAGCATGGAAAAGCGTGTTGTGATTATTCCCGGTGACGATGCCGCACCAGAGGCGATGACCCCAACTGTGGACATTCTGAAGAGTTTGGAGTTGGATATCAGCTTTACTGAGTTCCCGTCTGGAGTAGAGGGGGTCAAACAATACGGTTCCCGCAGGGAATTCGAAATGGCACTGCGCCAAGCGATTGATCAATCTGACTCAACGCTGTTTGGCTCTACGAACGGGACAACAGGCGGCATCGGCTATCTGCGTTGGGGCAAGCAGACGTATGCAAATGTCCGCCCGGCCCATTGGCGACCTGGGTTTCGTAGCCCGCTCAAAGATCCTAAAAAAATTGACTTTGTCATTGTCCGAGAAAATCTTGAAGATCTGTATATGGGGCTGGAGGGAGACCTGGATACTCTGACGCCGCTGTCTTTGACGAGTGCTATTACTCGGGAACCCTTGGATACACAATCAAGGGGCCAGTTTGCCATTAAAGTGATTACCGAGGCTGGGACACAGCGTATTGCGCATTTTGCGTTTGCACTTGCTCGCAAGCGCAAAGCCCAGGGCGGGAAGGGTTTAGTCACCTGTACGAGCAAATACAATATGCTCCGTAAGAGTGATGGGTTGTTCCGAGACGTCGTTGAGGCTACGGCAAAAGAGTACCCGGATGTGCTGTACGACCGGTATATTGTTGATGATTTTGCACGACGTTTGGTTGCCAATCCCTCCCAATTTGACGTCGTGGTGACGCCAAATCTGTACGGAGACATTCTCTCAGACGTTGCCGCCGGAACTATTGGAGGATTGGGGCTGGGGCCAAGCGGATGTTATGGGGACACCTATGCCTATTTTGAATCCGTGCACGGCTCTGCTCCGGACATTGCCGGACAGAACATTATCAACCCGACGGCAACATTACTCTCAGCAACCCTGATGCTCGACTATCTGGGCTGGCCTGAAGAGGCAAGACGCCTTGAGGCCGCGATTGTGCAGGTATATGCAAGTGGCACCGTCCTTCCGCCCGATCAAGGGGGAACGGCATCAACGACTGCGTTTTGTATGGAAGTCCAAAAAGTTATTTTTGGTTAAGAAAAAAGACTTTCAAGGCGGGAACTATCCCTGAGTTCGGTTACGGGATCGCCTCACGACGACGACATTCTGACCATTTACCCGGACGGTCCTTTTGTCTGCTACGGGTGGCTGAGCAGGCTTCTGTCCGCGAGCTTCCCGCCATCTTTTGAGTTGTCTTTCAAGGTCCTTCGAATCCACTCGTTCCTCCATGCTCATACTGCATTCCTATAATCTAGCCGTCAATAAAAGCCTCTAGACTCTTGGCTCGCGTTGGGTTACGCAGCTTCCGGAGCGCCTTTGCCTCAATCTGACGAATACGTTCTCGTGTCACGGCAAACCGCTGGCCAACTTCTTCGAGCGTGTAGTCAGTCTTTTCATCAATCCCAAACCGCATCCGCAGGATCTGCTCCTCACGCGGCGTCAGCGTGGCCAGTACCTTGCGGGTTTGCTCCTCTAAACTGAGAGCCATAGCAGCATCGGCTGGAGAGAGCGTTTGGCGGTCTTCAACAAAGTCACCGAGAGAACTTTCTTCGTCATCCCCGATTGGTGTTTCCAGCGAGACCGGTTCTTTTACTATCTTTAGGACTTTTCGAACCTTATCTGGCGGCACTTCCATTTGCGCCGCTATTTCATCTGGAGAGGGTTCGCGGCCGAGCTGCTGAACAAGATAGCGGGAGGTACGGAGCACCTTATTGATCGTCTCAATCATATGCACTGGAATACGAATCGTCCGGGCTTGGTCAGCGATCGCCCGACTCACAGACTGACGAATCCACCACGTAGCATACGTTGAGAACTTATATCCACGTTGATACTCAAACTTCTCAACCGCGCGCATGAGTCCGATATTCCCCTCCTGGATCAAGTCTAGGAAGCCAAGGCCACGGTTGACATAGCGTTTGGCAATGCTCACCACAAGGCGCAAATTGGCCTCTATCAAACGGCGCTTCCCCTCCTGCGCTTGAGCCTCCCCTCGAGCAATGACGGAGAGCGCGCGCCGCATCTCTTCCATATTTGTCCCAAGTCGGTCCTCAATGCGCTGGATCTCTTTTCGGGTGTCCTTGATGATTTGGCTTGCCTCTTGGATTCTTTGTGATTGGGCCTTACTGGATTCTTTTCCTTCTTTCGTTCGGCGCGGACCACCATTACCGCCATTCTTGTAGGTACGGGAACGGGCGAGGATTTCGGACGCCTGGCAATTATACATGTCCTCCTGGCGTCTGATCGTCCTAGCCTGCTTCTCCAAGAGA
The DNA here is from genome assembly GCA_964639795.1 of uncultured Enterobacteriaceae bacterium. Classification (GTDB taxonomy): domain Bacteria; phylum Desulfobacterota; class Binatia; order Bin18; family Bin18; genus Bin18. The sequence goes on from CAZXFE010000053.1 coordinate 3,538, forward strand.
AGGCCCACTTCCTTCAATTTGTCAACAACAATCGTAATATGCCGGTTGCCTAGAGGGAGGGTATCGAGCGATGTTATGACCTTCTCCTGTAGATCATCAAGTCGCTTGAGCGCCTTCTCTCGTTCTTTCGCCGAGCTGCGCTTGTGGGAGAGTTTCTCAGCCTTCTCCCGTTCTCCAGCAAGCCGTTTCAGGGAACCCATACGGCTCAAGAAAAGCTCGATTCTTGGATCTTCTTTTCCCTCCGCCTCGGCACCCTCCTCTTCATCACTTTCACCTTCATCACCGAAAATAAACCGTGCTTCACTTTCATCCTGTTTGAGGCGCTCTCCGAGAGACAAGATGTACTGGAGCGCTAAGGGTGCTGAGAATATCTCTTGACGGACGTGCTTTTCTCCAGCCTCGATCTCTTTGGCAATCGTCACCTCTTCTTCGCGACTGAGGAGAGGGATATTTCCCATCTCTTGGAGATACATACGAACAGGGTCAGAGGTATCCCCAATCACTGGCTCTACAGTCGCGGCAACTTCCCCTCCCCATCTCTCTTCTCCTCGTTTTGAGGCCTCGACCGCAGAGGCGCTCTCTGCCTCAATGTTGACGCTGCTCTCCTCTTCAAGAACGTCGACGGTCTCAATGTCCATTTCTTCGAGAATGGTCATGACACCGTCGCTCTCTTCTGTCGGAGTGATTCCTTGAGAAGCAGAGGAAATCGCTTGGGCAGGCTTGACAGTAGTCTTCGCAGAAGCCTTTTTTTTGGGCGTACGCGGAACAACCAACATTTTTTTATTTTTTTCCATAGAATGCTTCTGGCCCCTTCACATGAGCAACATCAAAGCACATGAGGGTGCAGACTCTCCTTCGCCCTTACATATTAGAAGAAGAGGAGGAAAAGACTGAGCTTTCCTGATAGCGCCACTTTTGTATACGTGATCCAAAAGAAATAGGAAGATCAATGCAATTGGCTAGAACTTCTGACGACATACAGAGTTCAGGGCATACTAGGGGTACTCAGAAGGGAAGTCAAGAGAAAAATCGAGACAAAGGCTTTAGCATGCTACTTTTCCCATCGGAAATACTATTCCCTTTTGGATCCCTCAACGATTCTATTTAAAACGGCTTTATAAACAAAATAGCTAAGAGAGGGCATTCTACACACGCTAAGATTATCTTTACTCTTGCCTTGCCGCATGCTGTCATCCCACACGAGGACTAAAGCTCACGTTTATACACCGCAACATTCTGCATGCGTTCTTCATCATATCCCTCCCATTTTTCTGCAGGGACTTCACTTGGATCGACTCGGTGAAAGTCAAACCGTTCAAAAAGGCGCTGCGCGCCCGCCTGGTTCGTACACGCAAAGAGATAGGCGAAATGACGCTCCCGTGCTTCAGTAATCGTGGTCATAACAAGGCGACTTCCGATCCCTTCTCCATGAAACCGGGTCAATGTATACAGGCCTGAAATTTCTCCTGCATTTTCAGCTCGGTATGGAAACAGAGAACAAAAACCTACCAAATCTTTTTCCTTACCAAGCCAGGCTCCGTAGCCGTGTAAAAGCAGGAGATTCACCTCGTACGGGGTTCGGTTCTTCAGATACCCCTCTCGCTCTCCTCGCTGCATGAGTGTTTCGACCTCGTAAAAATCGTCAAGGGCGAGTCGTTCCACCCGGCAATAATCGGTCAAGGTAAATAAGGTGCCACAGCCTTCGTAGGTAAAAAGCTCTCGCGCTAGATGAGACGGTGCACAGAGCGAAACAGAAGAGACCCCTCCTTCAAGCGCTCGCCCCGCAGTCTCTAGCGGCAAGCGACGTTCCACATATCCATCAATGTTCTCAATTTTGGATCGTAGATCTTGCAAAGTCGGGCCGTTGAGGAAAGACGTCGGTCCCCTAGCAGAGGCCAGGCCTCCCTCATGATCGAGGAGAACAAGTTTATATACCTTCAGACGGATCGCCAGCCGTTGCACACAGAGGAGAAACGAAACGTTCGCCTGCTCTGGCCACAGACCAATAAAGATCGGTGCTGTCCGGAGGACCTCCCAGACCTGGACGAGCAGCTGATCATCGTCAGCTTCAGGCGACAAGACAGTGGGAGTCAGGAGCGTGGACATGGACTGCTGACATAAGGCTTCAATACATTGGCGCTGTTCCGCCGTTCCATCCGTCTCAAGTAAAAGGATCGTTCGCGTCTCGTTACGTATCAGTGCACTTAAGACTTCTTCCATGCTTCGGCGGCCCCCGAGAGAGACCAGATCAGCCACGCGCAGCGCAAAAAGCAAACTTTTGCTCCGGAATTCCTTGAGATAAAAATCCTTCTCGACAAGTGACACGTCAGAAGGCACCGTTTTCATCCATCTTCCCTCATCGCCGTCACACACGAAAGAGCTGATCCTGAAGACACGCCCGCGCCTCTGTATTCCAATCGATGCGAATTTCTTGCTGTTGATCGATAAAAAAATATATCAGTTCGCTCACAGAGAACGGGGTCAATTGTTCCAGAGCCCATGCACTGAGGCCGAGCTTTTCGCAAACACGTGCCTGTCCTGTTCCAGCGTTGAGCATTGCACCTTCATTAAAATGTACCACGATCCATTTCTCGTCTTCGAGCCAGGCAAACGAAATTCTTCCCTCAAATACCGCCTCTCCGGAGCGTAGGACAAAGACCTCATTTGCCACATAGCTCTGAGCAGCTCGGACGCGCGCCCATATTGGAACAGCAGCGATGCGTTCCCATAACCCGCTGGCATTAGCCGGTTTCTTAATAAACCTGACCCCTGTCACTCCAGACAATCCACTCTTTCTTACTCGCGCTGCCATCTGTTTCACCATATAATCGACGTCCGTTGGTTCCCAAAGAGGGACTTCCGTATAAATCACCTTTTTCTTTTGCGTTGGGCCCCTCCGACGCCCTTTCGCGAGCAGCCGGCGTCGTTCAGTCAACCAGGCCAGATCCGAGTACAACACATCGAATGCAGGCTGTGCTGGTGTAGGATGCTTCAGCTTATCCGCTCCCAAGACGGAGAGGAAAGTGGAAGAGAGACATTCGGACTCGTCGACGGATGGCTCGTCCGAGGACACAGGAGCAGGAGAAACAACCAGGGCGTCTTGATCGCTCAGGTCAATAATCACGGTGTTGGATGAACGCAGGGCTTCCTCTGCAAGAGTATCACGTTTTCCCTTTTTATTCAGCGTACCTTCCCGTATCGCTGCCTGTAAAGGAATTCCCACATACTCCCGGGCGCGCGTGGCCGCGACATACCACAAACGCCGCTCCTCGGCCGCCTCTCGGCTGCGTTCTTGGGCCTCAGCCGCCTGCCATCCCTCCGTTTTACAGGCCAGGCTACGCGGGCCAATCTGCAGATCGAGGCGAGGATTTTTTCGCCCAACAAGGCCGGTTCGGGATAGCCGGTTCTGTTGTGATTTCGGCTCGGCCAAAATCACCATCGGAAACTCGAGCCCTTTGGCCTTATGGATCGTCAGCAAGTGGAGCGCGTCTTGCCGATCCTGGGGGGCCGTGTCCTCTCCTATCTCCTGGTCTCGTGAAGGATACGCTAGGAAGCGTTCCAAGTTGGCTAGAGAGCTCCTGTCTGACCCCGAACATTCATAGGCGGCCTCGACCAATTGGAGCAAGCCTCGTAGCCGCTGTTTTCCGTCCTGACGCAAGGACAGTAGGGATAATGCGGGAGTTCGCGCGTAGATTTCGGATAAAAGCGCAGCGATTCCGATAGTACACTGTTGACCGTGCAGAGTTCTGAGTAAAGCAAAGGCGGCATGAAAGCGGTCGGCACTAAGAAGGCGCGGGGGAACGACTCCACGCAGATAATCGAATTTTCCGCCGGCGCAGATAAACTGGGCTAGCTCCTCATCTGAAAAGCCGAACAGTGAGGAACGCAACGTTGCGACGAATGCGGTTGTATCCGCAGGGTGTTCAAGCGTGCGGATACAACCGCGAATCTCTTCACCCTCCAAACTCGGCGTTTTCTGCCGGACATGCACACCCCGATAGGGAATCTGCGCTTCACGCAAAGCTGCCGCGAAAATCTCCAAACTCCGGTTGGTCCTGAACAACAGGGCAATATCGTTATACCGAAGAGCCTGCCCCGTGTGTGTCATGAGTGGCTTCTGCTCGACTATGTGCCGGACAAATCGCGCAACACACTGGGCTTCGGCGCCTTGCTCTGTCTCACGTTTATATTGTCCGTCCGGCTGGTAGTGTGGATATTGCAGAAGGAAGACCGTGGAATCTTTCCGGTCGGCTTCCTCCCCCCTTGCAGCAAGTAGCGGCTGATAGCTGGTTTGGTCTTCCCTATCGTCGTGCGGATTTTGCGGATCTTGCAGAATCCGCTCGAACGTCTCATTCGTCCAGGCTACAAGGGCCCCACGCATCCGAAAATTCGTCGAAAGCGATAGGACTGATCCTTGTCGCTCAATAATCGAGCGCACCACTCCGTAAACGTCGATATCAGCGCGACGGAAGCGATAAATAGATTGCTGTGGATCACCAACAAGAAAGAGTTTCCCTGGACGTAGCGTCACCTGTGTCCAGTCTTCTGCTTTTGGCTGGTCTTCCGCAAGGAAAAACGCGATTTCCGCTTGCAGAGGATCCGTATCCTGAACCTCGTCTACGAAGAGGAAGTCGAACTTGCGTTGAAAATATCTCCGCATCTCGTGATTCTGCTTGAGTACGTCACGAAGGATGACAAGCAGATCGAGAAAATCCAGGCTGCAGCCCTGCTGCTTTCTTACCCAATAAGCCTGAAGATAGCCTTCCATCCAATGTGCGAGTCCGACCGTGAGATTATGAAACCAGGCCGAACGGGCCTGGAGATAAGACTCCTGAACCTGTATCAACAGAGTACGCGCTTCTTGGAGGGCGGAGGCAGGTTGCCAGTTCTCTTTTTTACCTTTGCGCGGCTGAAGTCCGAGTCCGTGTATCAACAACCGCTCCCACACTTCCTCTTCATAACTCGTCGGAACGGCATCAATCAGCAGTGTGATTTGCTCCCAGATTTTGTCCGTAGTGTTCCGACAGCAGCCACGCAGAGCAGCGAGACGAGCAACAGCATCTTGTACGGAGTGACAAAAGGTTGGGAAAGGAGAGGGTACAGGCGCAGGCAGCCATACCAGACAATCACGATTTTCGCTCAGAAAATCTCGTAAAGACGCCAGATGGGAAATCGTCAGGCCAGCTCGGAGGGCCTGGCGCAGGAGCTGCGAGTCCGGCGAGTCCAGATTGAACGCTGTGGCCAGCCATGTTTGCCAAACGTCATCCTGCAACGCGCTTGCGCCCGCCTGGTCAAGAACCACAAAATGCCCATCTAGCTGGGCTTCAAAGGCGCGTTCGCGCAAGAGCGTTGCGCAGAAGGCGTGCACGGTCGTCACAATCGAGCGATCAAGCTGGCGCAGTGCGGTCTGCAGCGCATCCCGCTCCGCCTCAGCTAGAGGACTCTCCAGTACAGACTCAATTTCCGCCCGTAGGCGTGTCCGGAGTTCTGTCGCCGCTTTGTCCGTAAAGGTGATAACGGCAATCCGATCGAGGGAGCTGTGTCTGGTTCGCAGCAGTGCGAGCAAGCGTTGCAATAACATCTGCGTTTTGCCCGTCCCCGCACCGGCCTCAAGCAAGAATGTTGTCTGAAAATCGGTCAAAACAGCGCGCTGGGTCGCTTCGTCCTGAGATGCTTGGGGCTCCGATGGGGTCATGCTTGGGTCCGTATCCAGCGCCATGCGGCCGTCCGTTGGTCCTGGAGTTTCTCCCCAGCTCGCATCACTCCATGTGCCCCGCAGATCTGGGGAAAGGCACACGGCATACATGAATCAGGGGCCAAGAAAAATTGTCCGGAAGAGATCCCCTCGGCAAGACGTGTGACGATAGTTCGTAGTGTTCCGAGTGTAGACGTCAAAGTTTCCAGAGGGAATACAGATTTCTGCGTTTGGGCAGAGCCGTCAACACTCGTATATTCCGATGAAACCCAAGTGAGATCCTGCCGGAGGTACTGCGCGGCAAAGAGGTATAGTGACAGTTGCAATGCAGTTCCACCGGCAAAGCATCCGGACGGCGTCTTTCCCGTTTTGTAGTCGAGAATTCGTGCACAGTTGCGCTCCTCATCCACATCGACTCGGTCGATGCGCCCGCGCAGTTGTACATCTTCACCTGTATCGAGTGTGAAAGGGACGGATTTGGGAGGGAAAAAATGCGTAGTCACCTTTTCTGTTTCCTCATCTCCTAATCCAAACTGCACTTCAAACGCTTCAGGGCTGAAACCTACTTCACGATAGTCTCGTTTGAGGAACGCCTGTAGACGACGTGAAATCTGCTCACGTTCCATCTCCCATAATAAAGGCAGTCCGACCGGCCGTATCCGGGCAAAACGCGAAAAGCGTTCCCCAGATACATGTCTGAGGAGTGTTTGCAGCTCAGGAAAGCGCTGAGTTGCCAATGGGAGACTATCTGCCGTTCGAAGTTGTGAGAAAAAGTCATGCAGGATGTCGTGTAGCAGCACGCCTCGGTCACGCGGGAGGATGGTCATAATATGTTCCGGCTCTTCCCAGGGCGTAAGATGAAGCACTACACTCAGAAAATATCGAAACGGACAGCGGGCATAGCTCTCCAGGGCACTTGCCGACAAGCGAAGTCCGTGCGGGAAGACGTGCTCCCGCAGCGTCGTTTGCACAGCCTCCGCTTCCATGAGTCCGTCAAAGGCCGTCAGTTGCGGCAGTTCCAGGCGTTGGAACATCGCCCGAGCCGCAGGGGCAAAGAAGGGCAACGTCTGGAGGCCATATTCGACAGGCTGTGGGCCGCCTGTGCCTTTCGCACGCTCAACACATGCGAGATGCAGCTCCAGTGTGTCCAACACATGGGGGAAGGAAATGCCGTCCAGCGGATCACTTGACACCCACTCGCTTCTCTTTTCAAGGTCTGCAAGCGCCGCTTGTCGACCACACAGCGCACTGACAATCTGCAAAAGTAAACGCGCTGGGCTTTGCGGTGCCCCTGTTATGGAGCGTGGGTAGGTGAGGAGCAGCATCTCCTGGGCACTTTGAGTCGCAAGTGTAAAGAGAAGTTGTTCGTGCTCTGCTTTCTGCCTGCGCAACGGAACTTCAAGGCTCAGGACCTCTGCAAGATGTTGTCGGTCTGCGTCATGCAGGATGGGATCTCGGTACAGCTGCGTTGCCAGCGACTCTTCTACCAGTCCGGGGATGATGACGGCCCGAAAAGGGCGGCCCCAGGCTTGCTTCAGGTCACTGAGAAATACTCCATCTGAATGCAATACGTTTCGCCGCTGGCGTACTTGTGACAGGATGAGACACACACGGTCGGTCCACGCCTCAATCTGGACCGCTGCATTTGGCTGAAAAAGATAGTCCTGGCCGCGGAGAGTTCCTTCTATATGCAAACTATCACTTCGCATATCGTCAGCGGTCCATGACACATAGCTTTGGCATACTCGAAGGAAATGCTCGATCCAACCTGTCCATGTCTGCTGAACGAAAACTTCTACAGCGTCCGAAAGAAAGCCGTCAATGAACTGGATAAAAGTGCGGAGAATCGCCAATGTGTCTCCTTCTCGACCACGTTCACCCTGCTGATAACGCTCTTCAAGAGCCGCGAGTCGAATGAGCCACTCCTGTGCCCCGCGCACAATCCCAGCTTCCACAGCCAAGGCTTCCCATTGAGCGAGGTCAGCATCTGACACCTCTTCACCAAGCCGTTCGGGAAAAGAATCGCGTACAATCCAGAGAAAGTCACACACCCGCTGCCGAGCAAAATTCTCAGCCAGGATCAGACACAGCGCCTGCACGGCCTTCCCTGCCCGCGTCTGGAGCAGGGGCATTCCATCTGCTAGCGTGTACGGAATGCCAAGGCTCGCAAACGTCTCAACCAGGAGTGGAGCATAGGTTGCAGAACCGATGAGCAACACGCCAATCTCATCAAAAGTATAGTCTTGCTCCCGCACGAGGCCAAAAATAGCACGCGCAATTTCACGCGCTTCGCGTGTTTTATCTGGCGCAGAAATAATGTGGACGGAAGAATCGGCGGAGGCCGGAGCGTTGTACGGCTCTCCCTCACTCGTCTTTATTTTCGTCTGCTCCCAAGTCCTTTCAAAGAGTCGCGTCGCAACCCGAGCGAGGTCTCGCGGCAGCGTCTCTGAGTGCGCAAGAGAAGCATACTGAAACCCCAATCCCATGAGCCACGTCAACACAGGAGTCACAGACTCATAGGCGGAACCCGGTCGCCACGGCAGGAAGATCAATCCATCCTGCTCAGACTGCTCGTCATGCTGCATGAAAATCGCTTCGATAAGGCGCCGCTGCAGTGCAGTCAAGGCGATACAGCCATACAGCAGTAACGGGCCGTCAGAGACAACGGTCTCGGCTGCCTCAGCCGACGTCTCTACTACCTTAGCCGAGTGCGTAAAAAGATCAGCGTCATCAACAAGCTGCTGTTCAGCCAAGAAGTCCGTATAACGATCATACAAGTGAAACAGATTGCGCATCTTGTCTCGATACATGGTCGCTTGGGGAGAAATCTGAGCGCCAAATGTTTGCAGCTGATGCGGCCGGATGCCGGCGTGTTTAAGTTCGGTCATAGTCTCCACAAAAAACTGCGGAAGCCGAGACTGTTGGGCGAGTTCCGGGAACCCTGTGCCAGGCATTGCTTGCATCAGATTTCTCACAATAAGCGCTGCTGCCGCATCGGACACATGCTGTTGTCCTTCCCGTGCCAACGCGTCCTCAGTAATGCGGGCAGCGAAGTCGGCCAACGTCACAAACCGCAGCCCTATATATCCATCTCCGGCCCAGACGACCTCTTGGCTCAGTTGTGTTCCGAGCAGATCATTCGGGACAATAATGGTCAGCGCAGTGAGCGGGTCGGCCGCTTTCAGCGTTTGAATGGCGGAAATACACGCCTCTTGCAAAACAGCAAGTGAGTCAGAGACAAAGACCCGCTTGTGAGACATTCTCCATTGCTTATGGGGCGGATCGCAATTTTGCAAGCATTCTGCAAACACTCTGATTAAGGCTTTCTTTAGGGCGCTTTGATCTGAGATGGCAATGAGGAAGCCGAGCAAGGCAAAAGCAAAGTCTCTAGCCCTCGCGAGAAAGAGCTATTATTCTTCCAGCAAAGATACTATGCGCTTCCGTCAGGAGTCTGTCTCGCCAGTTAAATCTTTGGCCAGCATTAGCGCATCCTCACCATCAGCGTAATAACGTGGCCTGATCGCAATCTCAGAAAAACCGAGCTTGTAGTAAAGCGCACACACCGCGCGATTGCCCCTACGCCCCTCAAGGCTGACGGTTTTTGCGCCCTCCAGACAAACATGGACAAAGAGCTCCTGCAATATACTGGCAGCGACCCCGCCTCGGCGCGCGTCTGAAGGACGGCCACTCTGAGGATTTGCACCTCGTCCACAACGAGCCAGACATAGCCATTAGCGGAGCGGTCTGCTCTGCCACAAGAGTGCAGGTACAAAAATTGTACAGCCCAGCCTGGAAGGAATCAGTAGTCCAGGGCGCAGAAAACGAGGTCTGCTCAATTTCAGAAACGGCGGGCAGATCGATTATACATACGGAGCGAAGCAGCACCCCCCATCATATTCTGGAAAGGCTGCTCCACTCCTCCCGTCGGGGCGTTTAGCGTTTGAACAACACCACTTCAAGGACTTTATCGTTATAGCGATGTTTGAAGCTCGCGATAGATTTACTGACAGCGATCGGCTTATTAAAATCGGGTGGAAAAGCAGACGACACTGCGGCCAATTTTCGGATGTCAGGCTCGGCAACACTGCCATTCACAAAGAAATTTCCGTTTTTGAGGGACAGATCATAATCGTAGTCAGGCATCTCATCGCCAATACCCATCTCACGCTTGGCGGCGGAAACAGGAATCCGCCGCGGGAGTTCCATGCGTAGGACATACGCGTTGCCATATTCCTTGACCGCGTATCGCTCCCCGTATCGGCGCGCACGCTCTGTTTTGTCATCAAACTCTGATGTGTAATAGCCCTCAATAGGCTGACCACCGGTATCAGGCGTCCGCTCCCCGGACGACCCCAGAAAGGGAGCCATGGCCGGCGCAAGAGGCAAACCATAAAACGTCCCACGCAGAGGTGTCTCTTCGATTGGCGTCCCTTGAAAGAAGGATTCACGCAGGCGAATAATGGATTCTACTGAAGCAATCAGCATCCCCCAAAAGATGAACGTATTCCCTGCCTGGCTGAACAGTTCGCCACCCAAGACCGTGGTATACACGGCCAACAGGATAATGGGATACAGCACCATATTAAGCAGAACATTCAGGCCTGTCGCGGTTCCAACACTAAAATAACGTGTATCCCCAACTGCCTGTTCTAAAGCTTTCTTTGTAGAAAGGGGCAAAGCACCAAGTATTGGCTGTGCTGAGGCGAGCAGTACACCAGTGATCGAGTTATTCTGCCTGGCTTGTACCCGCGCAAAGGCCTGTGTATAACTGCCGGCCAGCTCACCATCGAATATCTTCTCTTCAACAACTTTCTGAGGCTGGACTGGTTTTGGGATCGGTGCGGCGACCACAGGAGCAGCCGCTGCGGGCGTGGGAGAAGTAACTGCCGGCGGAGCCGCAGCGGGTTCGGCGGCTCCATTTGCCCCCTGTGCCGGGGTCTCAGCTTCTGCAGGGGCAGTCGCTGGAGCTTCCGCCCCTGCACCCTTGAATCGCGAGGGAAAGTCGTCGCCAAACGTTTGCTCGGGATGCAGTTCTTTGGCGCGTACGAGCAGGACCTCCTCCGTCTCAACAATTTCCGGGTTAGGCAGACAACAATCAACCGGACAGACTGCCTGGCACGCTTCCTCGTCGTAAAAGCCGACACATTCTGTACATTTTTCTGGGACGATATAAAAAAGGTCCTCAGATATTGCCGCATGCACTTCCCCGTTGAGTTCCCACTCAACGTCACCCTGATAGATAGCCGTATTGGGGCATTCGGGCTCACACGCTCCGCAATTTATACACTCATCCGTAATCGTCGTAGCCATCCTGAACGTTTCTCCTTACACAATCTGAGACACTATTGAGAGTATAGCAGCTCTTCATCTAACGGGTTTGCCCTGAGCGGTCAACGAGACTAGATATTGGCCTCCCAAGTAACAACAGGTACAGACTATCTATGTGATAAAAATATTCTGTAGTTACTATAATACTAAGAGGCTGTTATGAAACGCATTGTCACAGGACTTGCTGTTTTGGCATTGACCATGGGGATCTTCACAGCAACACCCGCCTGGGCGTACCACTACGAAGCAGTCAATATCAATACCGCCGACGCGGCAATATTGCAGACCTTGCAGAATATCGGTGCAGCCAAAGCAGAGGCCATTCTCAAACACCGCCAACATACGCGCCCTTTAGCGCTGCGGAAGATCTCAAAAACGTCAAAGGAACCGGAGACGTAACATTTGAAAAACTCAAAGATAAAATTATAGTGGGCGGAACCAGTAACGCGCCAAATAACCCGTCTGAGTGCCTGAGTAAAAGAGTCGAGGTCTAAAAAATGCATGCTCTGGACCAACAGTTCCTGACCTGCCTATTGTAGGCGGGGAATAACGAGATGACCGGATTGGACGATGATTCCCTTGGACGAACGGGCGAAGGAGCATCATTATGGTACTACAATGGCCGACGGCAACTGACCTGCATCGCCTAGCTGCAGGTCACCATTTTACACTGAGCGAGGCCGAGGTGAACGCCTATGAGTCCCTCATGCCCGAGATGTTTGCCGCTCTGGAGGCATTGGATCAGGAACCGGCAGCTCTCCCTCATATCCGCTACCGTGAGCGCAACCCGGGGAAGCGCCCTAATCGACAGGATGACCCGCTGAACGCGATTGTGCGCCGCTGCTCAGTCACGGGCGCGCCAGCAGGAAAACTTGCCGGCAAACGCCTCGGTTTCAAAGACAATGTGTGTGTTGCCGGCATTCCGATGACGTGCGCGTCGCTCGTGCTCAACGGCTATGTCCCGGACATCGACGCAACGATTGTTACCCGTATCCTTGATGCCGGAGGCGAGATTCGCGCAATTCTCAACATGGAGAGCTTTGCATTTTCTGCCGCCGGCGATACGAGTGCTTATGGGCCGATCCGCAATCCACATAATCCCGACTATCTGGCTGGGGGGTCGTCTGGGGGGTCTGCGGCGGCACTCTACTATGACGACATTGACCTCTCCATCGGGGCAGATCAAGGCGGGTCGATTCGCATCCCGGCCTCCTGGTGCGGCGTGGTGGGCCTCAAGCCGACCCACAGCCTGGTGCCCTATACCGGCATCGTAGGAATTGATGCGACCCTTGACCACGCGGGCCCAATGGCCCGGACTGTGGCAGACGTCGCTGTGCTGCTCGAGGTCATTGCCGGGAATGACCCTTTAGACCCGCGCCAGTACGCGGTTCCGGTCCAACAGTATACGCAGACCTTAGGCCAGGACATTGCGGGGATCAGGCTAGGTATCGTTCGGGAGGGATTTGGCACGGCAGTGTCAGAATCAGACGTCGATGCCAAGGTACGGGAAGCCGTGCAAGCATTGGCCGAGCTTGGGGCACAGATTCAAGAGGTATCGATTCCGGCCCATCTCAAAGCCGGCGGCATGGTCTGGGCGCTACTTGCTGAAGGGATGTCTGCTCTGATGTTCGGGAACGGGGTCGGCCACCATTGGAAGGGACTTTATAATGAGAGCTTCGCTAACGCCTTGGGCACCTCTCTCCAGGTCCAAGCACAGGACCTGACTCCCCAGGCGAAGTTCGTAATCATGATGGGAACGTATTTAAACAACGCCTACCACGGTCGCCTGTATGCCAAGGCACAGAATCAACGCCGCGTATTACAAGCGGCGTACGATAGGGTGTTTGAACAGGTCGATCTCCTTGTGATGCCCACAACCCCCATGAAGGCGCATCGCTACGAACCTGACCTCGATACTTACGCTCGCATCGAGCAGGGTTGGAATATGCTCGGCAACACGGCTGGGTTCAATCTGACCGGCCATCCCTCGCTGAGTCTGCCGTGTGGGAAATCAGACGGCCTCCCGGTTGGGCTCATGCTGACTGGCAGACATTTTGATGACGCGGCCCTCCTGCGCGTGGGCCACGCGTTTGAACAACAGATGGAGTGGGAGAAAAGGTAAGCGCGCGGCTATCCTCATCCCGCTACATCCCGACTGCAGCATGTAGTTTCGGACTAGCGCTACAACTACCGGTGCAGCCCCCAAAAGAGTATAAAAGGCGTGCTTGCTCTGCCTTACCAGTTCGTAGGGACCATCTCTGATCTAACGAGGTTGGTATCGGCTGTGATGAGTCTTGCTCCTTTGAGTATCGTGGTTGCTTCGATGATTCTAGCCGCTGGATCGTTGTCAAGTTCGAGCCGAAAACTAACCGAGAGTTCCGCTATTTCTGGAGATAAGGGCTACTTCACGATAGTTAGATATTGAAGGCAAAGATTGATGAAAGAGAAGACTGTTGCTTCCATTTCTAATTTCTTTCGTGAAACAAGCATTACGATTTCCCTAATGGATATATCGGAAATCATGAGCTCGTTGTTTGCTTCAGCGGCTCGTATCGCTTTTTGAGCCTTTTGGGTAGGCCGGTCTATATCTAGAGCGTCCCAGATTACGGCACAGGTGTCTAAAACAATCACTTCAGAGCTTCCCGTTGCTCATCTAGAGGTAACGTGACATCGTGAATCTTGGCTGGCACGGCCAGTGTTTTGAGCTGAGTTTTGGCGAGCTGTTTTTGGTCAACTGGAGCGACAACGGTAACGAGCAGCAGACCGTTGGAGTCCACAGTTATTTGCTCCCCGCGTTGTGCTTTATTCAAATAATTCAACAAGTTGGCTCTCAGTTCGGTGATGTTTACGCTA
>CAZXFE010000054.1:0-6697 GCA_964639795.1 uncultured Enterobacteriaceae bacterium
CACCCGGGACGGGCCTCGCATGGGACGAGCAAGCAGTAGCGAAATATCTTGTGTAACGTATATGTTGTTGCTAGTGTCGCCCTCAAAAGGGGGGCTCAATGAAATTCATGCTGCACTTTATCCCGGCCGTTCCTGCTACCCCAGAGGAACGAGAACGCCTGGCACCTATTGCCCACCGCACAGACAAAATCCAAGAACTGCTCGAAGAGATGGTTGACTTGGCCCAGTTTGCCGAAGGCGTCAAGTTCGACGCACTCAGCTATTCAGAGCATCATTTCTATACTGAAGGGCTTGAGGCGGGTGCCACGCCAATTCCTCACCTGTTTAACCTGATACAGCACACCAAACACATCAAAGTCGGGCCAGTCGGCTTTGTCCTACCCACTTGGGATCCCATACGGCTGGCTGAAGATATTGCCTGGGCGGACCATATGTCGAAAGGCCGTATCTTTGTTGGCTTGGCACGTGGATTCTTCCCGCGCTGGGTGAATGTGTTGGGACAGAAATACGGCGTCGAACCCGGCTCCTCAGGTCCCGAAGCCGAACTCCATAATCGTGAAGTCTTTCAAGAGCTGTACGAAGTGATGAAACTGTCGTGGAAAGACGAGCCGTTCTCTTTTAACGGCAAATACTATCAAGCTCCCTTTCCGGCAGGCGGACATGACTGGCCAGCCCACGAGGCAACCCGCCGTTACGGCGCACCGGGTGAAGTGGACGAGAAAGGCTGGCTACACAAGATCTCACCAGTCCCCAAACCGTATCAAAAGCCCCATCCGCCTTTGTTCCAAGCATTAACAACAAACGAAGAAACCATCCGCTGGGCCGCCCGCGAAGGCATTGTACCCATGATGTTTCTGCCTTTCCCTGATCTGGCGATTAAAGGCGCGTCATTCTACACCGAAGCCGCAAACGAAGCGGGCCATGATTTACGGCTTGGCCAGAACGTAGGCTTAGCCAGGTTCGTATACGTTGCAAAGACGCGCGAAGAAGCCATGCGGCGAGCGCACAACGGCGCGATCTTCTTATTCAGCCGGTTCCACGCTAAGTTTGCTCCAGAGATCCCCACGACCATCGAGCCACTGATCGATGCTGGCATTGCTTTCGTTGGCACGGTCGATGATGTGCGGCGGCAGATGGAAGCCGTCAAAGAAAAACTAAATCCGGACTGGTTCCTGATTCTGTCTGACCAAGGCTTCTTGCCTCGTGATGAGATGAAGGAGCAACTGGATCTCTTTGGAACAAAGATTATTCCGGAGTTTGGAAACTAGGACGGTTAGCATTTGCAGATACCAATCTATTTTTTCACTGTCGCGATTACCAACAATCCAGGGGCAGCGCCTACGCTACAGATAGCTGAGCGGAGTTGCATTGATTGTCACGGCTCGGACATGGGGTATGCTATAGAGAAAAACGAAAAGGCATACAGCTATGGCAATTGATACAAGCGAGTTAGGTCAAGCGGCCCTTGAGACGCTCACCCACCTCGCTGAAATCGGCCGTAATAAGGGTAAAACCCTAGAGGCTGCCTAGCGAGAAGCCGTGGACACGTATCTGAAAAGCCATGCTGAAGAAGACTGGCGCGACACAGAATTCATGGCCCGGTGCGCGGAAGAGGTCTGCGGGAAAACGCCAGTCAGTCTTGAGCGCGTCCACGAAATGCTTTCTAAAGTGCACGGCTCAATGGCAGAGGATATCATCGAAGACCGTGGCGAACGTTAAATGCCGCTTGACTTTCTAGATTCTAGCGTCGTCGTACAGCGTTCTCATACCGAGGCCGGCTCAGAGGCGGTGAATCATCTCCTGAACGAACCTACATCGCGCTATTTTATTTCTCGCCTCACGGTGGTCGAAGTACAGCGCCCTTTTGTAGGCAAGGTACGCGCCAAGCAAGTTTCCGTCGACGAACTAGGTGAACTCCGCCACCGCTTCGTGGATGATGTGGCCCAACGACGCTTTATCGTTATTCGCCTAACCGATACCCTCTACAATGAGGCGGAACGCTTGGTCCAGAGGTATGGTCCCGCTGACGGCGATCATTTACTGCGTACGCTAGATGCTCTACAAATCGCCTGTGCATTAGAAACCCAGCGAAGAAAAGGTCTCACCCATTTTGTGTCTGCTGATAAAAGGCAGTGTGAGGCCGCTGCTCAAGAGGAATTTACGATTATCAATCCTACCCTATAGAGCGCGTGCTCTAGATATCGTTGGTGAGAATCTTTCCTTTGTGCGAACAGCCCTACCCATTTTCCCTCTCGACCCTTATGCTCCACATGTTTTAAGATCTTGCCCTTCAGAGCAGAATGGAAGAGAGTAAGGTCTTTACCACATCCATAAAGTCATGGAGGAGTTCGCATGAAAATCGTCGACGGCGACAGTCATTTTATTGAACCGCTGGATTTGTATCTGCACTATATTGAGCCGGCTTACCGAGAGCGAGCTATGCTTATGGAGAAAGACCCGTCCAGCGGTAAGCACCAGATGGTAGTCGATGGCAAACCCATACGACTAGGCAGCGAAATCGATGAGATGCTCAGCGCTGTTGTCGGCTACGGCCAGAAAGAAGACGGACATGCGCTCAACGAGTTCGATCAGTCTCTGTATACGGGTGGAGATTGGCAGAATATGGACAAGCGACTGCAGTTCTTAGATGCGGAGGGAATTGATTTTCAAGTGCTCTACCCCACGCTCGGACTCTTGTGGGAAGGAGAGGTGCACGACCCTCAGCTCGCAGCGGCGCTGTGCCAGGCGTACAACACCTGGGCCTTTGAGGTTAGTGCCGGACATCTCGACCGCCTCCTTCCCGTAGCCCACATCTCCCTGCGCGACCCCGCCCTGGCAGCCCAAGAAATACACCGGGTAAAAAAGTTAGGCGCCCGAGCCGTCATGGTCGGCTCCGCTCCGGTAGATGGCAAAAGCTTTGGACATGTAGACTACGACCCGGTGTGGGCAGCGGCCGAAGACCTCAACCTCGCGGTCAGCATTCACCCAGTTGCGAACAAAGAATATTTGGGCAGTGCTTGGTATCGGCACCGCAATCCAGGCTTCATGTTTATCTCCATGAATCTGATCCAAGACCCGCGTTTGTCCCTGACTACCATGGTGTACGACGGGGTGTTTGAGAGGTTTCCCGCGCTACGCGCGGCGACAGTCGAGGCGATGGGGAGTTGGGTCGGCGAGTGGATCGAGCGCTTTGATTATCGCTACCAGTACATGCGTCACACCTCACAGATGAAACGGCCGATTCGAGAGTATCTTGCCCGGAATATTTGGATCAATGCTGATCCGAGTGAGAAGCTGCTGCCGTATATCGTCCCGTTTGTAGGGGATGAGAAATTCTTCGTCGGCTCAGACTATCCGCACGCTGAGGGCTTTAGAAAACCCGTACAGACAATGCGCGATCTGCTCTCCGCGTTGCCGACCCATTCGGTTGATAAGATCTTGGGAGGAAATGCCGCCGCGTTTTATGGGATTTGATGGGATTCGATGGATGAGTGGGGCCGCCTGTGAACGACCCCTCCTCAATCTGAGATTCTACAGATACGAATCAAAAAGTAGCCGCAGGCTGGTCCTGCTCTGCTGCATCTTCGGCCCGAATGACCGGCATCACTTCTGACGCAAACAACTGCGTGCTGCGCACGGCCACGTCGTTCGGCATGCTGCCATATTTGAAAACGCCAACAAACTGATCCGGATTCACACATTGCCGCAGCTCGCGAATTGCCGCAATACACTGCTCCGGCGTACCAAAGATCTGTGTCTTGGCGAATTCTTCTTGAAAGACGTTCGCCTGTTTCTTGCTGGCTTCAGCAAGCTCGGCATAGGCTTCATACCCTTTGGCGGCTCGGAAGTGCTCGGGTTCGTCGAAGCCATAATGGCTCATTGCGGTGTCAGCATAGTCCATGATCCACTTCCGCCCGTCTTCCTGGGCCGTCTCATCTTGAGAGCAATAGATCCAGGCCGTGATAATCGGTCGCCGCGCCGATGTTCCGAATTTGACGCATGACGCTTGGTAGGCTTCATAGTCTTTCATGTGCTCTGCCCAGCTCTTTTGCGGAATGATCAACATGCCCAAGCCCGCCTTGGCCATGATGTCTCCAGTCTCAGAACTAATAATCGCACCGTACATCCGACTGGTCAGATCCGGAGTCACGGGACGAGGACGGATACTCATTTCCGGGATCTTGAAATATTTGCCATCGAAGGAAAAACGTTCTTGCCCCAGGCCAAGTTTCACGACTTCAATGCTCTCGATCAAACGCTCGCGCGCTTCGCTCATCGAAACCCGAAAACCATCGTATTCAACCTGGCCTACCCCGCGCCCAAAGCCGAGCAGCAGTTCGCGTCCGCGCGAAAAATTATCCAGCATAGCGATCTGCTCGGCAACCCGAACTGGATCGTGCCACGGTAGGACAATGACAAAAGTCCCGAGCCCGATCTTCTTCGTCCGGCCACACACATAGCTCAGCATCTGGAGCGGATCAGGTATTAATTCGTAGTCGGTGAAGTGATGTTCAACCGACCAGAGCATGTCGAAACCGAGGGCTTCGTACATTTCGGCGAGTGCCAAGTCTTCTTCATAAATCTCATAGTCCGGCCTCGGTGACCGAAAGTAGTTCTGACAGATGAGCGAGCCTCCAAATTGCATTGTGTTTCCTTCCTGTGTTGGCGATTTACGCCTTTTGCTCCTGCTCTGGTACCGCAATACGCGTACGCCCAGCTACCCAGGCATCCAGCACCGGCATAATTTTATCCAACGGTTGATAACCCACAGTCACGGCAGCGCTGGCTTCGCCTTCGCTGGCCACCAGGGTCGGAAAACCGGATACTCCCAGACTACGTGAAAATTGAAAATCTCGTAGAGTCTCTTCGTGTATGTCCTGAGAGTCAAAGGCTACACTAAACGCCTCAGGGTCTAGGCCAACTTCGCCCGCAACCTCACTCAAAGTTTCAGTCTACGTAATATCAAGGTTCTGGGTATAGAAGCTCCGGTGCAAGTGCTCCAGCATCGGTAGCGTAGTCGTTGGCTGCAGGCGCCGTGCAGTCACGACGGCGCGACACGCCGGTTCCCTATCATAGGTAAAGTCAGTCCGATCAAAGAAATCGTAGTTAAACAGCTGGCCTGATAATTCGTTTACGTGCGCCTAATGTTCGCGAATTTCATTCTTCGTTTGCTCGTTCATGTTCCGCGACGTGCCGGGAAAAAGGCCGCCCAGCACCACACGCAAAGACAGTCGGTCAGCAAAGGTCTGCCGAATGGACAGTATGACCGGCGAAAAGCCCCAGCACCAGGAACACATGGGGTCCACAAAATAGATGAGTTCTTTTTGCATATAAGTGCCTGTCCCTTCTTACCTAGACCTACTGTTTGGCTCTCCCAGCCTTGTCATTCTGAGTGTAGCGAAGAATCTAGCTGCCGGATGCACATCTAAGAGATTCTTCCTCGCATCGCTCCTCAGAATGACAGTGATCGATACACACCAAACGGTGCCTCTAGCTGCTCACTAGATCAACGACGCGCCCCGCCCAGGGTCTATACCTAAAAGCGTTCGTCCATAGGTCTGTAGCCTGCTGTCGAGATCAAACACCACATGGCAGGACATGGTGTTCACATCGCGCCAGGCGCGTTGAAATGGACTGTCCAAGAAATGCGAGTGTGCGCCGCTCGCTTCGCAGACGCTCTGAATAATGCGCTTACATTGATCTACAGCTATGGCGAGCTGAGTCGCCCAACGTGCGCGATCCGCCAGGGTCGCAGTATTCCGCTTCTCACGTAGATCTTCGATCATATTCCGTAAAAGTAATTCAGCCTCCCCTACTTCTACCTCTGCTCGCGCGAGTCGCATCTGGGAAGCCGGCCGCTCTGCCTGTTTGCCACCCGTTTCAATAAGTACACGCTTGGTTAGATAATCGCGGAACAAACGTACTACGGTCCTGGCCTGGCCAAGCGCGGGCATCGCTGCCGCCAAGGTCAGAATGGGCATCATTGGCGTCCGGTAGAGTGGGCCGTCATGGAGCTGGGAACCCGGTGCATGACCGCTGGCCATTTCTAAAACCGAGGTGCTCCGTTCTGCGGGGATAAAGACATCTTCGAGGATAACATCGTTACTACCCGTTCCTGACATGCCATCAACGAACCACACGTCTTCGACTTTCACCTCAGAGGTCGGGATTGCGAACCAGCGCGGATTCGGTTTTCCATCGGCCATCATCTCGAGCGCTGCGGGGATGACCCAATCCGCGTGCATAATGCCGGAGGCCCATTGCCAACGTCCACTCACACGATAGCCGTCGCCTTCCGGAACGGCTTTGCCGCCCAGGGCAACCATGGCTGGCGCGAGGATATACGACCGGTTCGCGTAAATCTCTTTCTGAAACGATTCGGGAAACTGGCACAGAATCCAATTGTGTTCGATATAGAAATCGGACACCCAAGCCGCCGAAGCATCCCCTTCGCCCAGCGCCACCCCAACGTCGAAAAAAGTGTCTATATCAAGCTCAAGCCCACCGTAGCATTTGGGAACCATGAGCTTATAAATTTCGGCTTCTTCCAGCGCTTTAATGACCGCGTCAACTGGTTTGCGTTGTTTCTCTGCCTCTGCAGCGTTTGCTGCCAGCAGAGACGTGAGCGCACGTGCCCGCGCAACGAGTTCGGGACCAGTCGCAGTGTTATCGGTTTGGACTGCAGACATAGTATTCT
>CAZXFE010000054.1:6707-17368 GCA_964639795.1 uncultured Enterobacteriaceae bacterium
AGGAAACATGTATTCGACATGGAGATCAAAGTCGCCAAAATTGGCTTCGGTGACAATATCGACGGCACCGGCCGTATTGACCAAGATGCCGTTTTTCACCTCCCAGGCATGATCTTTTTCGGTGTGGCGCATGCGCCAACCGGTTAAGTCAGTCCCGTTAAAAAGTTCCTTCCATTAAGACATAGTATTCTCCTTTTTGGGACCTGCCATGCCAGACGGACGTGGATCCTATCGGAAAAAGCGCTATGCAAACAGACGTTGGTTTAGTAGCGTATGCAGCAGCTTGCGAGGAAAGACTATGCCAGTCAGTCGCCTATCAGGAATGGCCGGAATCGGGGTGAATGCCATGACCGTCTTTGGCAGCGAACGGAGCGCCGATTTTATTCGTTTTGTTTTCTCCAACGAGCCCGCCAGCCGTCTGCGCGGTATACGGACACGGGTAGAGGCCGCGTTACATTAACACCCCTGCTATAACACGCCGCTAGAGCGTCTTTGGAAAGTGGAGAGGATGCGTCATTGCGAAGAACCGTAGGCGACGAAGCGATCTCTTTCCCCGCCACAGATTTCTTCGTTTCGGTCGCAATGACGTGTACGGTGAGTTTCCATACACCCTCTAGCTCGGCGACGCTTCAAGTATCCGCCCAATCAACGGGCTTTGATGCCAGCAGATTAACTTCCAGACTCCGTCACGATGAGCCCAGGTGGTGGTAAAGCCCATAAAGCGCTGGCGGAAACCAGCGTCACGCGGTTTGCCACGAAACGTGGAGAAGCCGCTCACATGTCCAGTCTCACCGAATATCTTGAAGTGCATTTCGCGCGGCTTCCACTCAAAAGACTCCCACATCCCCTTCCTGCCCTCCCCACCCGCATGAAAATCAATGTGATCCTTAAAATCGTCCATATCCATCCGCCACGGGAAGTCTTCGTCGAGAATTTCTGCCTCTGCATCGAACGCCTGCCAAAAGGCATCTAAGTCCCCAGTGTTGAGCCCATCTTTCCAGGCATGAAAGGCGGCTTCTAAACTCTGCGTATCTGTTGCCATTATTCCCTCCTTATAAAAACGCAAACATTTACTAGAACAGTTGCCAACCGACTATCGTAGCCCCTATACCTGCTACAGCAAAAGTGACCCGACGCGTCCACGGCCCAATAAAAATTCTACGAGCGAGTTCCTTAATTGTTGCGCCACCTTCGTTGAGGTGCGGAAAGGGTTCTTCCGGCAAATCACAGCCAAGAAAGTCACACAACGGCTCCCATCCATCCTGCACTCCAAAAACGAGCAGCCGCTCTTGGGGCACGCGTTGCTGGACAGCCCTATTATGGGCGTTAAAAACCCGGATACGATTTTCTCGACTAGCCTCTCCATTGAAAACGCTTCCCAGAAGCGTATCACCAAAGCGAACAAACTTGCGCAGCTGAGGAATAAAACGAGATATTGGACGAAGCCTCTGCATTGTCCCCCTCAGCGTCATGAAACTGGCATACTATTTGTTCGGATCGCGGACATTTAATAAGACATTTGCATCAGGGAACTCTTTCATCAGCTCTTCATAATAAGCGCAGGCAGGCAAATCAACAGTTGCTTCGTAGCCGTGAAAGAGGGCCTTCCAATCCATAGGCGCCTGGCCAGAAACAAGCCCAAGCCACACATCGGGATACCCCTTGGCTTGATGGACCTCCTTCATGTGGCAACACCGGTATCCTAATGTTTGGAGCGCCGCCTGCGTAGACAACGCACCAGTTCGCATAAAACCAGCACCAATCACTTGCATCAAGTAAGATCCCCTACTCTCTCTTTTCTATTCTTCTCTATCCGGTTAAAAACCGTCATGAGCTTAGAAAGAACAAGGCGCGAGGAAGCGAGAAACCTGAGTGTACGAACAGTACATGAGGATTTCCTGCAGCCGAGCAACGCCGTTCTCACAAGCGCAGTAGGTTTTTTTTACCATTTTTCGCCGAAGGGCCGTACATCTAACTCAAACGTCCACGCGCTCTGCGGTTGTTGCGTCAGGTAGAACGCCGCGTCGGCAATTGCATCCGGTGCTAGAAAAAATTCGTCCGGTTTATCCGACATCATTTCGCGGATGTAGGGGATATCGATCACCCCGTCGATAATCACGTATGACACATGAATCTTTTCCGGTCCGAGATGGCGCGCCATGGATTGAGCCAGACTCCGCTGCGCGGCCTTGGCCGAGGCAAACGGAGCCGCATTCGCGCCACCCCGCAGGGAAGCAGTCGCACCACTCACAACAATATTGCCTCCGCCAGCCTTACGCATATCGGGCAGGACTTGCTGAGTTGTCACAAACAAACCGCGCGTGTTGACCTCCCACGCCTGCTGCAGACCCTCGACCGTGGTCTTGTCGATATTGATAAAATCGCCAGTTCCCGCGTTATAAACGAGTACTGCCACCGGACCGAGATCCTGGCGAATGCGATCAAAAACACCAGTCGCAGCGCCGGTATCACACACATCGTATGGATAGGCATGCGTTCCAGACATTTCAGCAGCGACCTCGTTCAAATACGCTTCACTCCGAGCGCACATCGCAACCTCATATCCCTCGGCGACAAACTTTCGCGCAAACGAAACCCCGTTCCCCGGCCCGACACCAATAATGACACACACAGGTTTACTCATTGTTCAACCTTCTCCTTTTTGTTTTTGGCCTATCACAGACAGAGAAACGGCGCGTGGCCAGGTAGTCCCCACCTCGAGCCCCACTTTTCGCGCGCGCTACGGGCACTGGACAAAACCTGAGGCGTACCTCTGCTTAGGTGGCCGTCGCATCGAAATCACTAGCACCATGTCGCTCGACGACCTGCTCTTCCTGTGGACCCCACGACTTGTTCACCCGTAGGCCGCGTTGCACAGCCGGTCGGGCTTCAATCGCCTCCACCCACCGCAGCACGTGCGTGTACGAGGCGGCGCCAATGAACTCCGCCGCTTTATACGCATTATGCGTAACCAACGCCCCATACCAAGCGCAGTTCGCCATGTCGGCTATTATGTACTCGTTCCCATACCTATACTAGTATTCGCTGAGCTGGCGATTCAACACATCAAGGAGCCGCTTCACCGCCATCGTGAAGCGATTAACCGGGTACTCGATCTTGTCTGGCGCGTAGGCATAAAAACGCCCAAACCCGCCACCAAGATACGGAACGCTGCCCATCTGCCAGAACAACCACGACAGACATTCCGCGCGGGCAGACGGCTCGGTCGGCAGGAAGGCGCCAAATTCTTCCGCCAGATCGACCAGTATAGCCCCCGACTCAAAGACGCGCGTCGGCGGGGTCGTGCTCCGGTCCAGTAGTACGGGGATTTTGGAATTGGGGTTGATGGCCACAAACCCACTCCCGAATTGATCCCCCTCGGTGATGTCGATCAGGTAGGCATCGTACTCCGCCTCCTTGATACCCAGCTCGAGGAGCTCCTCCAGGAGGACGGTGTCCGTGACGCCATTGTGCGTGGCGAGCGAATAGAGCTGCAGAGCGTGTTCGCCGACAGGAAGGTCTTTCTCGTGTGTCGCCCCTGCAATGGGCCGGTTAATGTTAGCAAACCGCCCACCACTCGGTTGATTCCATTCCCAGACCTTCCGTGGTGTATACATACTCTCTGCTGTCATAACTTGCCCTTCGTTCTTGATTTTACGCTCAGGCGTGGCCCAAAGCATGTATAATGCACGAATTTACTTCGCCGTTTTCTGATCTTCCATGCGCATCAGTCGCGTTTTCCATCCTCGTTCCTTCTGGGATATGGTCTTGCCAAGTTGTCAATTTCGTGTGATGCCACGCAGTGAGGCGCAGTAATCAGAAGATGCTCTTACGGACCACAAGCCTCTTTTCAGTATGACGCATCTTCTGGACACGCACTTTTGCTCAGGCGCCATACTGTACAGCATTGCGCCGGGTAGTTTCCGCTAAATCGGCTTCGCTATCGTAGGACGGCGGTGGTTTGCCGGTTGGCGCACACGGATCCAGCACTGCACTGCGTCGCGCACTTCAATGGGGCCAGCCAAGCGGTCAAATATGTGAGATCGGAGACATCGACGTTGGCCCACCGATACGCACGCGCCCGCGGGAAGGTGGCGATATCGACCATCGAATTCTCGCCACGAAGATTCTCCTTGTCACGGATCTCCTCATTCAAGATACCAAGTAAGCGTTTCGACTCTGTAGCCTATCGCTCGATTGCAGAGTCGTCGACGATGCCCTTGTGCGCCGCGATACGCTAAAATAACATCGCCTGCCCGAGCATTTGGCCAACTGCGCTCATCTAGGACAGGAGCCACTGCATAGCCTGGTGACGCAGCTGGAGATCCGTCAGCCGGAGCTGGCCGCTTCGCTCCACCAGGTAGAGCAAGATCGCTTCCGATTCGACCAGCACGAAGCGCGCATGGTCATGGTCGGCTAGGACGGGAATGCGCCCATTTGGATTTAGTTTGAGAAACTCCGGGGTCTTCTGCTCGTTTTTGTCGAAGTGGAGATACACGACGTCGTAATGACTACCAAGGTCTTCGAGGGCGATGGAGGTTTTCCACCCGTTGGAGGTCGGAGCGATACACAAGGTGATTACGCTCATGGGTCGAGTCCTCAAGAGTTATCGAGAGTCACGGGGCCGGTGATTCGCTCACGGTGAACGAGAATTTTGTCACCGACCCCTTTAAGCTCCTCTGTGATTACAGCTCCAAAGGAGCTTTGAAGTACGTACGCAAGATCCAGTCGCGGTGTTCCAACAATATGGGATCGACCGCGGCGGTGACCGCTGCAGGCGTGTTCTCGAACATTGGCCGAACGGACAGGTCTAGCAGAATGTCTTCGGGAGCCTGGAGGACGACGAAATTGCTAAACGTGGCCCAGTAAAAATCGGCCGCCGTCACGGATTGTCCGATAATGTAATCGCTCCCGCGAGATTTTTGCGCTTTGAGTGTCGCGGCGAGTTCTGTCATGAATGCCACCACCCGCGGATTAGCCAGCTTCGCATCCGCGTCGCGGTAGCCATATTTCACCCCGAATGCGGATGGCGCGGTGGCGTCATCCGGCGGACGCATTAGGTCGAGCCGTCGGTTCCAGCCAAAACCCAGCTCGCCACAAATCTGGTGACTGATGCCGAACAATTGAATGCGCTCGGCTGCGTTTTCCGGGACGAGCGGCTTTTCCGGCGCGAGTCGTTCGAGCAAAAGCAATATATCATCCCACCGGTTGATGGGTTTTTCGTCGTTCCAGGCTACTACCGGTCCGCTATTCGTACCAGACCACGCAAGCAGCTCTGAGTTCTCCTGCATCGGCTTTTGCGGCCCGAGGGTGTAATCCAAGGACTTGTACTCCATCATCCCCCTCACAGCGATGCCCCACGCACTGGGCATCCCTTGAACTAAGATGAGACGTAAGCCATCCGCGTTGATGGCTTGATTAATGTCGACATATTCCACTGGTTGTCTCCCTTCTTCGATTAATAGATCTTTCACATCTCAATTTAGTCAAATTGTCATTCGCCGGCTACCCGCTCGCATGTCCGCGCATGATGAGCTATTGTCGGCAAATTCACGCAAACTTACTTTTGAGGGACACATGGAAGAGTTAAAGAGACATAGCCCCAGTCGTGGCATTTTAACAACGGAGCTGGACAATCTTTCAGGAAAAGAAGTCGTCGGATTTGTCCGTGAGATTGAGTCCCTCGGCTACGACAGTTGCTGGATTCCGGAGCTATTTGGTCGGGAACCTTTGGCAATGGCAGGTTACTTACTTGCCAAAACGGAGCGAATAAACGTCGCCTCAGGGATTGCTAATATCTATGTTCGGGATGCTCATAGCATCCTTCAAGCCCGGCACACTCTCGCTGAATTTTCGCAAGGTCGTTTTATCCTCGGGTTAGGCGTCTCTAATGCTGGATTGATCCAGAGCCGAGGGCATACGTGGCAGCCCCCGATCGCGAAGATGGAGCGCTATCTCGATGCGATATCCGCTGCAGAGGTCATCTCTCCGTCAACGAAATCTCTGGGTCCATTATACCTGGCAGCGCATGGGCCAAAGATGCAAGCGGTTGCTTCATCCAGAGCAGATGGTGTCCTGACGTATTTAATGTCACCCGCGCACACACAGTTAACGAAAGCCCGAGTAGGTCCGAATGCCGATATAAACGTAGTATGCGTCCTCTTGGCAGAAACCGATTCTACGAAGGCGAGAAAGACCGCGAGAGAAGCGCTTGCGTATTACCTCGGTCTCGATTACTACCACCGAGAGTGGCGAAAGCTCGGATTTTCTGATCGCGACTTCTCGGACGGGGGTAGTGACGCGCTCATTGATATGCTGGTGGGATGGGGAAACAAGGAATCCTTACAGATGCATATAGAGAAGCATGAAGCTGCAGGTGCTACACGCATCATTATCATGCCGCTCACGTCAGGCGAGTCATCGTTTAGCCGGGATAATCCTGTACTCGAAGCTCTCGCGCCACATGCTTAATGGCGGAGGATCTCATGTCTCCTGCAGGAGCACTCGTGATGGGCGAGAACCAAGATATTTTCCACACAATGAAAACGAACCTGCCCATGCGGCGACTGAAGCCCGATCCGGTGCCCCAAGCCTTACTCCAAGAAATTCTCAACGCAGTAAGCTGCGTGCCGAATAGTACAAATACACAGCCGTACAAATTTCCTGTGGTCCGCGATGCCGCCACGAAAATGTTATTCGGCGAGCGATACAATGCGGCGCTGCATTCCCGCTACGCACGGTATGGTTGGGGTGCTGCTCATCGGTTACCCCGAGGAATACTTTGGCACCCTTAGCGGAAAGGCATCCGTACGGAAAACGTATTTGGATCGCTGGGGCAGGCGCCCCTGGCGCTATAAAAAAGGTGTCCCAGGCCACGCACTTGACGTCAGGAGTCCTTATTCAGTTTTCACAAACTCATTGAAGTCGTTTCTTGCCTCGAGGTCCTTGAAAATCTACGGCGGTAGTTGCGTCTACCTTAAAACTGTCCCCTGTGTTATCGCCGTTCGCTCTTCGGCAGGCTCAGGGCGAACGGAAAAAGAAACAACAGAAAAAGCCCGTTCGTGCTGAGCGCCGTCGAAGAAGGAAGGCCAATCATGAAGCAAAGAATCACACATAACGCGAAAGTCTTTATGCTTTTCTTGCTGCTTTTGGTGGGTACCTTTATCAACCCGACAGCAGCTCAAGCCGAGCAGCTCGGGGAGCTGGACTTTCCGACGTCCGGGTCAGCCAAGGCCCAAGAACACTTTCTTCGAGGTGTCAAATATCTACACAATTTTGGATTCGAGGATGCCGCCGTTGCGTTCCAGGCTGCCTCCAAAGTTGAACCGGACTTTGCCATGGCCTACTGGGGGGAGGCGTTAAGTCACAACCATCCTCTACAACCTGGGCGTGATCTTGAAACGCCGCGAAAAGTGCTCGCCCGCCTTGGTGCTTCACCAGCCGAGCGCGCAGCCAAGGCACCGACGCCACGTGAAGTCGGATTACTTGCAGCAGTAGAAATTCTATATGGAGAGGAAGATGATACCGCGCGTTCATTTGGGTACGCGGAGGCGATGGGTCAGCTCGCGACCCAATATCCTGAGGATCAAGAACTGCAGGCGTTTTATGCCGTTGCCTTACTGGGGACGGTTCGTCATCTCGGAGACACCTGGGGAGCAGAGTCCACGTTCCCGGTGCGGATGAAAGCTGGCGCGATTGCGCAGGAACTGTTTCGCAAACTCCCCAACCATCCTGGTGCTGCACATTATATTATTCACGCGTTCGATGATCCCATACACGCGCCTTTGGCGCTGACAGCGGCGGACCGCTACGCCGAAATTGCCCCAGATGTTGCCCATGCCCTGCACATGCCTTCGCATATTTTTATTCAGCGCGGCATGTGGGCCAAAGTCGTTGCCTCTAATGAAGCTTCCTACCAAGCGGCTTTGGCAAAGTGGCAACAGCGAGACAATTCTTCTGAAACACGCCGATATTTTACGGATGTGTATGTGTGGCACGCCTTAGATTGGGGCCAGTACGGCGCACTTCAACAAAAAGACTGGACTAAAGCGAAGCAAGCGATCGATCGTCTCCGTCCAGTGGCAGAGAAAAGCACTGTACCGATAGTCAAAGAAGGTATCGGAGAAATGACCGCGCGCTATATCGTTGAAAGCGAGCAATGGCAGCAACTTCCACTGACTTCCAAACTGACTTCCCATGAGCTGATGGCAACGGGGCTGAATGCTGTCCGCATGGGAGATGTCGCAATCGCCCAGCAGGCAGAAGAGAAGCTGAAAAACATGGAGCAAGAAAGGCGGCCCGCTCGGCCTAAACGCAGGCAACACGCCCTGACCATTATGCGTCTTGAGATCGCAGCCCTGGTCCGTGTGGCACAAGGACAAAGCGGCGCAGCCATCGCGCTCATGGACGAGGCCGTGGCCATTGCAGAACGTATTGGCTTACCCAACGGAGCGGCTATACCCATCAAACCCGCCCACGAATTGTACGGAGAAATTTTGTTGGAGCTTGATCGACCAAAAGAAGCGGCGGTCCAGTTCGAAGCATCTCTCCTGCGTACGCCGAATCGTCGGCTTTCGCTGCGTGGATTAGCACTAACCGCCGCGGAAAGCGGCGAAACACACACTGCACGTTAGCGTCATCAAAAGATGATAAGGCGTTGTTAGAGGAGCTACGGTGAGCCAAGAAAGCGTGGATCTCTTTCAGGTTCCTGCCCCTCCAAATTTCTCGGTATGTACGACGCGGGACTAGTGGCTGCTGATAGAAAGCAAGCATCCCAAGTTGCGCGGGTGGGCAGAAGATGTTGCCCAAGTCCTTTCCTCTCCTGACCGAATCTGTAACAGTCAGCACGACTCAACGGTGGATCTGCTCTATCATCCTGGTCAGCAGCGATTGCCTTGCGGAATAGTCAAGCGAGTAAATGGAGAAGAATTTCTGATCACTGCCTATCCATGCGATAAGATCAAAGAGGAAGAAATGATATGGCCCAAATAAACGTCATTCATGACCCAGTGGGCGAAACCCTGACCGTGTACTGGGATAATCCAGAACGCGAGGAAGCGGGAGATGGACTCCTTCTTATCAAAGGTGCGCAAAGGGAAGCAATTGGTTTTGAGCAGCTGTACTTTCAGTCACAAACCTCCTCTTAGGAACTTGGTGTTGTACTTCAGACAGCAAAGCTGTGAGCATATCAAATTTAGAAGACAGAATGTCTTTTACAGTTTCGTTCATGTGAAGCCCCGGCACAGAAAAACCCCTACCCGCATCCGCCATATGCACGGCACCCCCCTTTGATGCGAGAGGCAACCAAAAGATCGACCGTAGTAAACCATGACAACGAATATTCTCTTGCTCGATGTGGATGGTGTTCTGAAATCCCTCCAGGGTGCGTCTGGCACCATACCCGGGACAGATTGGAAAGAGGGCGTCCAAGAATTTGTCGGCTGGTGTCAGCAACAGTTCCACGTCGTCCTCATCCTCTCTTCTTGGCAGGGTGACATTCACCCAGAATTCGCAACACTGGATATCCAGCTGCCCTCATTGTCGTGGAAGGCTAGGAAAACCGAAGGGTTAGCCGGCCTAGTCGGACCAGGAAAGAAGATCGTATGGGTCGAAGACGGCTGGGATGCACAGGACCATGCGACAGCGGAAAGCCTAGGTATTATACTGGTGGAGACACATTTCAACGAATCGATCGCGCTCACTCGACAAAAAATAGAAGCGGTCTAGACGTGTAGGGCCGAGGTCAATTCTCCCGAGCTTATGTGCTACGCCCCAACCGCTGGCAAGCCGGACTCCAGACTGATACAGGAAAGCTTCAGCCCTAAGAAAAAAAGGAGAAGAACACAATGGCAGCAGAAATTGGTCTCGACGCAATCACTATTGACTATGCCAGCATTGAAGACGCAAAGAAGATGTCCGGCTTACGGCTGGTCTTGGGCAACTATGCCGTGCCTGGCCCGTGGCGCGAAGCGTGTAAGGGACTCTTTTATATCAAAGGGATTTCCTACACACCCGTAGTTGCTGCAAGTTTAAGTGGTGACGACAAAGAACTGCGCGAATGGACAGCGCAGTCCAGTGCGCCAGTCGCAATTTGGAATGACGAGCCGCCGCGCTCGAAATGGTTCGAGCAGCTTTACCTTGCTGAGCGTCTTGAACCCAATCCGCCGCTCATCCCGGACAACATAGAAGACCGTATGCTGATGTTTGGCTATTGCAATGAGATCTGTGGTGAGAGCGGATACGCCTGGTCAAAACGACTCCTGATGATTCATAGCATGCTCACTAATCCTGACGTAGACGACGCAACCAGAGCCTTTTGGGCCGGGTTTGGCAACAAATATGGTTATAGCCCCGAAGCCGCCCAAGCCGCGCCACAGCATATGGCGACAGTCATTGGCTCTTTAGCATCACGGCTTAAAGAACAGAAGTCGAAGGGCAACCAATTCTTTATTGGCAATCAGCTTTCTGCGTTGGATATTTACTGGGCAACGTTTGCCGCACTGCTGAACCCACTCCCGGAAGAACAATGCCCCATGGCTACGGCCTTTCGCGGTTTCTATGCGAACGCTGACCCAACGATCGCGGCCGCGCTCTCCCCCGCTCTCTTAGAACATCGCGACTTCATTTATCAGGAGTATTTGGAACTACCTATCGTGTTTTAA
>CAZXFE010000055.1:0-17353 GCA_964639795.1 uncultured Enterobacteriaceae bacterium
TGTCGCCGTGTTCCAGATCCGGAACTTCTCAAGAGCTGCAGCAAACATGACATCTTTCCCCAGGCCAGCATAATCTCTCAGGATCGGGGGAATGAGAATGCGGCCTTGTTTGTCGACCCAACATTCCTGGGCATTGGACAGATAAAATGTCTCGAGTTTCAAGAAACTCGGATCAAACCGAGGCTTTTTACTCAATTCTTCCTCAAAATGCTCCCATTCTGCATACGGGTAGACATCCAGGCAGCGAAAAGAATCCAGGATGAATTTTGTGACAATAAGCCGAGCATCATTCCTTCCAACAAGAAATTCTCGGAATTTGGAGGGAATGCTGACCCTGCCTTTCTCGTCGATGGTGTGCTCAAAGCTGCCTCGAAACACGACTTTCCCCTATTCCCCACTTTCCCCCACTTTCTCCCACGACTATATTACGCAGTTTTTTAGGTGTCAAGCGAAAACTAAAGATATTTAGCAGATTTAGGGTCACAACCACCATTATTGACTCGCGTTCTTCGCTTCGATACACCATTCCATTGCCTAAGGAGGACATAGCCATTAGGATTGGACAGGAAGCTCGTCCCTGTTTTGCTGTAGAGGGTAAACACCGAGATGTTAAAACGATATTTACTCACCCCAGGGCCAACTCAAGTCCCACCCGAAGTGTTGCTCCGTATGTCGCAGCCCCTCATTCACCATCGTACCCCTGAATTCAGCCAGCTCTTTGCCGAAGTACAAAGCGGTCTACAGTGGCTTTTTCAAACGCGGCACGATGTCTTGATCCTTGCGGCTTCGGGCTCGGGCGCAATGGAGGCTGCCGTCACCAATACCTGCTCTCCATGCGACTCGGTGATCGTTATCAACGGCGGGAAGTTTGGTGAGCGTTGGCTCAAGATATGCGCTGCCGTTGGCGTAAACACAAAGGAAATCAAAGTCGAATGGGGCCACGCCGTTTCGGTTGAGCGTGTGGCGCAGGCACTCCGCCGTCACCCCAACACAAAAGCTATTTTGATGCAGGCCAGCGAGACCTCTACGACGGCTCTCCATCCAGTCAAAGAGATTGCAGCCCTCACACGAGACACTGAAGCCTTGCTTGTAGTCGACGGCATTACCGCAATTGGCGCGATGGACATTCCTATGGACCAGTGGGGTATCGATGTCCTTATTACCGGTTCGCAAAAAGCGCTCATGCTTCCCCCCGGACTTGCCTTTCTGGCCCTGAGTCCGAAGGCGTGGCGGCAGACTGAACAGGCCCACCTTCCCCGCTTCTACTTCGACCTGCAAAAAGAGCGCATAGAACAAGCCAAACATACGACGGCCTATACCCCTGCTATTACCCTGATCAATGGACTGCATGAAGTCCTGCGCTTACTCGAAGAAGAGGGCCTGGAAAATGTGTTTACCCGCCATGCCTCGTTAATGAACGCGACACGTGCAGCCGTACAAGCACTGGACCTCGACTTGCTAGCCCGCGCTCATCCGAGCCCGGCCGCAACAGGCGTCCGGCTTCCGGCTCAGGTCGATGGCGTCCAATTACTGACCTATATGCGCGACCGGATGGGGGTTGATATTGCCGGCGGCCAAGATCACCTCAAAGGAAAAATTGTCCGTATCTCGCACATTGGCTACGTTGGTCCGTTTGACGTCATCACGGCAATCAGTGCCCTGGAAATGGCCCTCAGTCGTTTGGGAGTCCCAGTCGAACTCGGTCAAGGAGTGCGGGCAGCCGAATCCGCACTGCTCCCGACATGGCCGCCAGTCGAGTAAGCCCCATGTCACACAAAATACTCATCACCGACCCCCTCGCTCCACAAGGGGTAAAACGGTTGCAAGCACAGCCGGAGATCGCATTTCATGTTCGGTCCGGGCTGACCGAAGAGGAGCTTGTCCAGCTCATTCCAGACTACCATGGGCTCATTATTCGGAGCGGGACAGAAGTCACCGTAGATATCATTAGCGCCGCACAAAACCTGAAGGTTATTGGCCGAGCGGGAATTGGGGTTGATAATATCGATGTCGAGGCGGCCACCAAACGCGGTATTATCGTCATGAATACCCCTGGGGGCAATAATGTCACCACGGCCGAGCACACGGTGACGCTCCTCCTGGCCCTGGCTCGGAATATTCCTCAGGCGAACGCTTCGCTCAAGGCCGGGCATTGGAAACGCGCTTCGTTTACAGGCACAGAAGTCTGTAACAAAATACTCGGCGTTATCGGCCTGGGAAATATCGGCACTATAGTTGCGGAACGCGCACTTGGACTCTGTATGCGGGTTGTGGCCTTCGACCCGTTTATCACTCCAGAAGCCGCAGCCAAGATAAATGTAGAACTTGCCTCGCTCGATGAACTGTATAGCCAGGCCGATTTTATTACCGTTCATACACCTTTAACCAAAAAAACACGCGGGCTTATCGATGCCGCAGCCTTTGCCAAGATGAAGGCCGGCGTCCGTATTATCAATTGTGCACGCGGCGGAATTGTGGATGAAGACGCTCTGCTGAATGCCCTGCAGAGTGGACAAGTCGCCGGAGCCGCCCTAGACGTATTTACCGAAGAGCCGCCACCGGCAGACTCCCCATTACTCCAGCTCGATACTGTGATTTGCACCCCTCACCTGGGAGCGGCAACAGATGAGGCCCAGATTAACGTCGCCGTCGCCATTGCGGATCAAGTCTCGCTCTTCCTCCAAAACGGCATCATTCAGAACGCGATCAATTTTCCTGCTTTGAGCCAAAAATTATTGACGGTCCTAGAACCCTATCTCGTTTTAGGTGAAAAGCTCGGCAGCTTTTTGGCCCAGATTACGCCTGAAGCGCCGCTTGAGGTGCACATTGAGTATAGTGGGGAAATTACGGAATATGCTGTCGCGCCTGCTACTGCCGCCGTACTCCGCGGCGTGCTCAGTCCAGTCCTTGAGCAAACGATCAATTATGTCAATGCGCCGC
This sequence comes from uncultured Enterobacteriaceae bacterium, assembly GCA_964639795.1. Taxonomy (GTDB): domain Bacteria; phylum Desulfobacterota; class Binatia; order Bin18; family Bin18; genus Bin18. The sequence continues at coordinate 2,941 of CAZXFE010000055.1, forward strand.
TCATCGCTCGGGAGCGCGGGATTCGGGTCGTGGAATCCCGAAGCAGCACACCGAGTGACTTCTTGAACTCCGTCACTGTCAGCCTGCATGCCAAAAATAGTGTCAATATGGCAACTGGAGCCGTGTTTAGCAATAAAGCAGTCCGGCTCGTCCGTGTGAATAATTTTCATCTCGAAGCTGTGCCGGAGGGTACCATCCTCATGCTCACCAACCAGGATGTGCCTGGAGTTGTTGGTATGGTGGGCACCCTCTTGGCGAAACTGGACATCAATATTGCCGGTCTGGAACTGGGTCGGGAACGCATTGGCGGACAGGCCATCTCCCTCATCCACGTTGACGACCAGGTTTCACCGGAAGTCCTGACGGAGTTGCGCAAGCTCGCTCCGGTTCTCTCGGCCCAGGTCATCCGTTTATAGTCATCCGCTAATAAAGGAGAAACCACCTGTGAGCACGCTTGTCGTCGTCGGCGTCCAATGGGGAGATGAAGGCAAAGGGAAGGTTGTCGATCTTCTTTCACGCGAAGCAGACATTATCGTCCGCTTTCAAGGCGGGAATAATGCCGGCCACACCCTTGTTGTGGGTGGTAAGAAAACAATTGTCCGGCTTATTCCCTCAGGCGTCCTGCATGCCGGGAAAGTGTGCGTTATCGGTAACGGGGTCGTCGTCAACCCGAAAGTTCTGGTCGAAGAGATGGATACACTCCAACAGCAAGGCTGTCTGTCCGACCCGGAATTGCTCAAGATCAGCGAAATAGCACACCTCATCACGCCGTACCATGAGGCGATTGATTTGGCTCGTGAAAGACTCCGCGGTGAGGGGCGGATTGGTACCACGGGGCGCGGTATCGGTCCCACGTATGAAGATAAAATGGCGCGGGTAGGAATTCGTTTTGTCGATCTTCTCGACGAACGTGTATTCGCCGAAAAGCTGCAGCACAATCTCGAGGAGAAAAACGTTTACCTAGACACTTTACTCAAAGAGCATCCCCTGGAATATCAACAGATCTTTGATGAGTACTGTCGGCTGCGTGACCGTCTCGCACCGCATGTGACGAATACTTCGCGCTATTTGCATGAAGCGATTACTCAGGGCCGGAAGGTCCTGTTTGAGGGTGCACAAGGCACTATGCTGGATGTCGATCACGGCACCTACCCGTATGTAACCTCGTCAAATACGATTGCGGGCGCGGTATGTACTGGAGCAGGGATTGCTCCCCAGCAGATCCAAAACGTTATAGGCATATCAAAAGCCTATACGACGCGAGTTGGCAGCGGCCCTTTTCCAACTGAAGAGTTTGGTCCTGAAGGCGAAAAATTGCGCCGGGATGGTGGAGAATTTGGGACCGTAACGGGTCGTCCAAGACGCTGTGGCTGGTTTGATGCGGTTGTGGTCCGGACTGCCGCGCGGCTCAGTGGCCTGAGCACCATGGCCCTCACCAAAATCGATGTGTTAAGCGGCCTGTCTACTATCCGCGTCTGTACAGGCTATACCTCCCAGGGCCAGGAATACGACGAGGTCCCGGCTAGTGCGCATACCCTGGAAAACGTCACGCCCGTGTATGAAGAACTGCCCGGCTGGACCGAACCCTTAACCCATATACGCCGCCTTGATGCCTTGCCGCACAACGCCCGTCGATATGTCGAACGGCTTGAAGAATTGGTCGGCGTGCCGGTGAAAATGATTTCCGTTGGAGCCGGACGTGAAGAAACTATCCTTATCCGCCCAACGTTTTTTTAAGATCGCGCATTGAGAAGCGGATCTCGGCGGCCGTCAACAGAACCAGTCCGCCGCACAGATTCGCGCCAAGGACAATGGCACTCCATACCAGGCCAAAAGCGAGCGCTTCGTCGCGCTCGATTCCCCACAGGGAAAGGGAGATAATATAGCCTCCTTCGCGCAGGCCAAGACCGCCAAAGCTTATCGGTAATGTACTCAAGATTTGGACAACAGGGATAAAAAGCAGGAGGTACCAAAACGGGATACTCAAACCGACTGCAGCAGCAATAAGTCCCTGCAGCCCAAGCTGAAAGAGATGAAAAACAATAGATATACCGCACGCGGAGCTGACGAGAAACACGTCTGATCGATAGGGCACTATAAGTCGCTCAACAAATCGCCGAACGACATTGTGAGGCGCTCCTGTCCGTTCAATAAGGCAGGGCAATCCCCACCAAGCAAGCACAGACCCTCCTGCCGTAGCAATCGTGCCATAGTAGAGCTCAACGGGCAGTACGCTGGGACCAAAGAGAAGAAAGCTTCCAGCACTTACCCATACCAGCATTACCAGTCCACTCACCCGGTCGGCGAGCACGGATTGCAGCGCAGCCCTCAGACGCGGGGTTCCCCGAGCAAGCAAAAACCCTCGCCCGACATCCCCGGCGACCACACTTGGAGCGAAAAGATTGAAATACATGCCAGCGAAGTAGTACATAAGAAACGTGTGCAATGGCTGCGTAAAGCCAAGCGGGCGGGCTAGCAGACGCCATTTATGCGCGCTCAGGGTCTGTCCAAGCAGATAGCCGAGAAATGCAACGACAATATAGTCGAGGCGCGCGGCGCGCACCTGCTGCGTAAACTGAACAACGTCAACGGAATAGAACAGGATGCAAAGCAGCCCAAGACTAATGCCAATCTTGAGCCAGAGCGATGAGACGAACCGCAATTTACAACCTTACCAACAAAAAGGCTGTACGTACGCCATGTCAGCCTCGTAGCCTACGCATCTACCGTCTCACCACACAGCACACCGCCATCGAGATGCGTCATCGTGTTTACCGCATGGATGGTCGTCTTCCCATTCGGCAAGACGGAGACTTCACTCACTCCCGTGTTGCCGATTTTCTCGATCTGACGAAATTGGCTCACATCCAAACCACGGCAGTGGAGCAAAAAGGCACGGACGGCTCCGCCATGGGTAATAATCACGATGTGTTCTCCACTATGTTTGCGCACAAGTTCTTCGACGGATTGCAGCAGACGCCCTTGGAAAAGGGCGAAAGTCTCTCCCCCTCCGCGCGGCACATCCTCGCCCGCTCGCACTCGCTCCCACTCCTCGGCATGCTGGGCAATTACCTCGGCCGTGGTGAGCCCACTCCATGTTCCTATGTCCATTTCGCGCCACGCCTTCGTGTGGCGGGGTGTCACTCCGAGCACTGCCCCAAGAATCTGTGCGGTCTGGCCGGCACGACTCAAATCACTAGTATAGAGAGCCTGGATGCGGCGACCTTCAGCACGGAGTTGCCGCGCGAGTTGGTGTGCTTGGGCGTAGCCCGTTTCGCTCAGAGGCGTATCGGCGTGCCCCTGCCAACGGTTCTCCTGGTTCCAGAGGGTCTCCCCATGTCGGACCAAGAGCAATCGAACACCCGTATCCATCCCGATCTCTCTCATATTATGGAGGAAGGTTTTCCAGACGAGCAGTCGGGTTTGTCCACCCTCAGTCAACCCGTGTAGCACGTCCGTATTGAGATTACCATGGTCCGTTGGCGTTTGCGTTCGGATATGGTAGCAGGAGGCCAGCGTATGTGCGCGGAGGACAAGCATGAAGTACGGCGCGTTTTTACCTCATCTCGGGCCGCTCGCTCAGCGAGATGCACTAACCCGTATCAAGACAACGGCGCAGACGGCTGAGGCCCTAGGCTTCGATTCTGTTTGGGTTGCCGATCACATCATTACCCCAAGACAGATCGCCTCTCGTTATCCCTATAGTCACAATGGCTCTTTCCCCCTTGACCCGCGGGCCCCGCTGCTCGAACCGCTCAGTGTTCTGAGCTTTGTCGCTGCCTGTACGCAGACAATTCGACTGGGAACAGCCGTTCTCGTACTTCCGTACCGGAATGCCATTGTGACCGCCAAGACGCTTGCCACGCTCGACGTCCTGTCCGCTGGCCGGCTGATCTGCGGTGTTGGCGTGGGGTGGATGGAAGAAGAATTTGAAATACTGAATACACCGTTTTCTGAACGTGGCCCGTTGAGTGAAGAAAGCATTGCTGTTTTGAAGGAGCTCTGGACAAACGAAAATCCATCTTTCTCAGGCCGCTTTCACCAGTTCGATGACGTAGGTTGTGAGCCACGTCCGGTCCAAAAACCGCATCCGCCTATTTGGATCGGCGGTCACACCGGACCGGCTTTGCGACGTGTAGTTCAATACGGCGACGGCTGGCCTGCAGTTGTTTTCAGTCCGCAAGAGTTTGCTGAGCGTGTCGACGTACTCAAAGAAAAAGCGGCCAAGGTTGGCCGCGACGTATCGACGATTACGCTGTGCGTCTCGCCACGAGGCAAAAAGCCAGATGAGATCCTTGACGATATCCCACGCTATCAAGAACTGGGCGCCACGTATCTGTATTTAGCCTTTTTCAATTTTGTGCGTACCTATGAGGATATGATGCGAATGATGGAGAAATTTGCTCGGGATGTGAAGTTGGTGTAATGCTCGCAAGCCTCTTGAGACACGACGCCTTCGTGTGTCGGATGACTTTCAGACGCTAGAGTGCTGACACTAGCCGTGCCGGTGCTCAGTGCAGGGGGTGAGATAAGGACCGCACTATGAAACGTTTAGTAAAGCCCCACGATCAGTCGAATAGATCGCTATTTATGAGCAAAAATGAGTCGCCGCGTCAGGCCACGCATGCGGCCGACGGTTTCTGCCTCACCCAGGTATGGGCCACGGAAGAGGTGCCGGTACTGCCTGCGCCCGGAGGGAACCCAACGCTAGAGCGGTATCAATTTTTTTCGGGCCCTGGGGGCACGCCGTTCCTGATCGAGCAATTCCCGCCGGTGGCCGCAAGGGGAATCGACGGGGAGGCCGCAAGCCAGGAGTTCTTCGCACACTTCCCGGGACTGGCGGAACCGATGGAGCCCGATAACCCAGGTATGCACGCATCCCATACGGTCGACTACGGAGCCATGCTCGCCGGAGAGGTCGATCTCGAACTCGACGATAGGGTCGTGAAGCGGCTCAAGGCCGGGGGCTGCTACGTGCAGAACGTTACGCGGTTTACGTGGTGGAATCCAAGCGACGTCGTAGCCAGAACTCGTCGATAGGACGGACGACCTCACATGGGAAAACTCGATTGCTTCGGTGCATCATCATGATAAAGCACAGGAATACAGAGACTCCGGATAAAGAGACACACTATGCATCTATCTCGCATAAGACTATCCTCCAGAATTTTTCGGCGCTCCCCGTCCTATCTTGTCCTCTTGTTGTTCAGTCTGACTACCTGCTCCGAGCCGGAAGTCTATAACCCCATGGTCGAGATCTCGAACGTCGAATTGACCCGCCCAGAGGAAAACGTTTTACGCATCACGCTTGACTACGAATTAGCACCCGAGTTCAAGGCCCCGCTACCGTATAAAGAGATCGTTGTCTCTCCGCTGGAGCCGCACGCCAAAATCCTCGTCGCTCTTGAAGAGTTCATCCTCTCGGTTGATACGGTCATCGTCAAAATGGGTATTCCTCCGGAAGCCAGTCTTGATTGGGAAGATGTCAGCGACGAAGAGCAGTGCTGTATCGTGTCATTAAAAGGACTTGTGGAAGAAGGTGGCAAATCACGTTATGAGCGGATCAGCAACGAACTGCGCGTTCTGCCCCCGCAGCTTTCCCAGTAATCACAACGACGCTACGGAACGTACCCATAGAGGAGAGCAAAGAGTGGACTTAGGCTATTCCAAAGACGATGAGGCCTTTCGGAAAACGGTTCGGACCTGGCTGAAGGAGAATCTTCCCAAAAAGGATAAAACTGCGAGTGACCTGCCACCGAACGACCCCAAACGCCTTCAGCGCGCCAAGGACTGGCAGCGCAAGCTACACGAGGCGGGCTATGTTGCCCTGGGCTGGCCCAAAGAGTACGGCGGCCAAGGCAACCCTGATATCATGCGCCAGACCATAGTGAATGAAGAACTGGTCTTGGCACGGGCACCTGGACTAATCGGCGCATCAGGTCTGACCATGCTCGGTCCAACCCTCTTACAGGTCGGTTCAGAAGAGCAAAAGCGCCGTTATTTGCCCGAAGTCTTGACAGCTGAAGAAATATGGTGCCAGGGCTACTCTGAGCCGGGTTCGGGTTCTGATCTAGCCTCGCTGCGTACCAAAGCCGAACTCGTAGGCGACACATTCATTGTCAACGGCCAAAAGGTCTGGACCTCGGGCGCACAGTTTTCAGACTGGATGTTCTGTTTGGTTCGCACCGATCCGGATGCGCCCAAACACCGAGGCATTTCGTACATCCTGATTGATATGAAAACGCTCGGCATCACCGTCCGACCGCTTGTCCAAATGACTGGAGATGCGGGCTTTAACGAAGTCTTTTTTGAAGACGTTCGCGTACCACGAGAAAATCTCGTAGGCGAACTTAACGAAGGCTGGCGGGTTGCCAACGCGACGCTTTTCCACGAACGCAATATGCTAGGCTCAACTACGCGCACCCAGCTCATGATGCAGAATCTCGTCCGCCTGGCACGCTCCCATCAGCGCTATGGAAAATCCGCCGCACAAGATCCCATCATCCGGCAAAAACTGGCTGACCTGACCATACGGGTAGAGGCCATGCAGTACCATTCTTACCGGCAGCTGACTGATGCTACGAAAGGCCGTGCACCGGGGATTGGTGCTATGGTCAACAAACTGGTGGGAACCGAGCTCAACCACGATATCTGTGCCCTGGCCTTGGAGCTTATGAATTCCTACGCTCCGCTCAACCGCGGTGCCACCCATGTCATCGACAATGGCATTTGGCCGTACGAGTTTATGTTTACGCTTGGGCTTATTATTGGTGGTGGGACTTCCCAGATTCAGAAGAATATTATTAGCGAGCGCGGGCTCGGCATGCCTAAGTCACGTTAGCTCTGCGAGGAGTCGGGGATTAGGAGCTGAGGAGAAACAGGAGTAGGAAGAGAGTATGGATTTCGGTTTATCGGAAGAACAAGACTTGCTGCAAAGTTCCGCCAAAGAGTTTCTCAGGCAAGAATGTCCGCCACCGTTTGTGCGCGCTCTGCTGGACGATCAAGGCGGCTTCTCACCTGAGCTGCATCGTAAGATGGCGGGGCTGGGCTGGACCGGCTTACTCGTTCCGGAGAAATACAGCGGCCTGGGGCTCAGCATGCTTGATGCGGCCCTCTTATTGGAAGAAATGGGCAGAGCCGTTGTGCCCGGCCCGTTTCTCTTTTCCTCGGTGCTCGCCACATTCGCCCTTATGCAAGGCGGTAGTGCGGAACAGAAAAAAGCGTGGTTACCTCGACTGGCTTCGGGCGACGCAATCGGCACCTTGGCGTTTCTTGAAGCCAGTGATCGTCTTGACGCGGCTGGGATCACGCTCAAAGCAAAGAAAAAATACGGCGACTATACGCTGAGCGGTACCAAGATGTTCGTACCATTTGCCTTGGTCGCGGACGTGTTGGTTGTTGCGGTTCGGACAAGTGACAAAGGTGAAAAAGGAGTGAGTCTTGTATTGGTCGAACGTGATGCACCAGGCTTGACCGTCAAGCCGTTAGACATTTTCGATCGCACCCGGCGGGTGTACGAAGTGCACTTCAAGAATGTACCGATCAGCGGTTTTCTCAGTAAAGAGGGCAAAGGCTGGAAATTGCTAGCTCAGCTTCAAGACATGGCGTCTATCGCGCTCGCCGCGGACAGTCTAGGCGGAGCGCAGCAGGCACTGCACATGGCAGTCGAGTACACCAAAGTCCGCGAGCAGTTTAGTAGTCCCATCGCCTCCTTTCAGGCGCTCAAACATATGGCCGCAGAAATGGTTAGCGAAATTGAACCTGCCCGGTCGTTGGTTTGGTATGCGGCCCACGCCTTTGCGACTCGCTCCCGTGAGACATCACGCGCAGCATCTGTCGCCAAGGCACGGCTGTCTGATGTGTATTCGCGCACGACCAACCGGGCAGTCCAGATGCACGGAGGGATCGGCTTCACCTGGGAGCATGACATGCACTTCTGGTTCAAGCGAGCCAAGTGGAACGAGTTTGCCTTTGGCGACGCGACATATCACAGGGAACGCATAGCCAAGTTCGACAGGTTTTAACCGGACACTCGGCATAGCCGCTATCGTGCGTCTCCGACTACTCGTCGCTTTCGATCAGCAATCTCAAAGGAGACGTATCCACTTACATGCAACCGCCGCACTGAAATAGGTGTAGAAGTGAAGAGGAAGGGTGCATTGGAATCAGGGAAGGAAATGTGAGAGACTTTTGTTATGTCTATACTCTCTATCGCTGTGGTATGTCTGACGCTCTTTAGTATCTCCCCTCTTGCCCACGCCCAACCAGAACCAGACATTCCGCTCGGTGCTGTGTGGAATTTGACCTTGGCTCGGACGGAAGAATTATCGACGCTGGAACGGGACACCAACGGCAGCCTTAAGACGACGTTTATTGTCCGTTCCCGTGAAGAAATCGTCCTCTTTGCCACGTGGCGGGAACGGACTGTGACACTTCAGATTGACCATGCTTTCGGCCTCTATGCCATTGGCATCGAGTTAGTCCCTGAAACAATCCAACACTCACTCTCTGCCGATGATTCCAAGTTACGCGATCTTGAATACCGTGCTCCCATGCGGATGGCCGTAGTCAATAAATATGGAAAGCCGCACGGTATCTCCGACCTGTGGGAGGCGCTCGACGTGAACGCGTTACAGGGCTCCTTGTGGAAAAAAACGCATGTTGCCGATTGGTTTTACGCCTTGTCCTGGCTGATTTGGGAAGGCCATGAGACACGGATTGCAGTAGGCGAACAGGAAATCTGGTATGTCAGCCAGACGTGGCTCGAACAGCGCAAGCAGGCCCGATCCCAACTTAAACAGCATGCACTCACGGCCCACGACAGCGATCTGGTACGCCAGGCCGAGCGGCAGCGACGCATCGACCAAGCACGGGATACTATCTCCGCTCGGGCGGAAGAGTTCGAACCGTTTCTCTAAGCAGTGGAACGCTGGCCCTCTTTCCGACATTTCATTGAGCAGAGGCACTTGTCATGACTTCCGATCAACGGAATTATTTACGTCAGAGACGAAAGCAGCCACAAACCCGCAGAGAGCATCTGTCTCAACTTCTAGGGAGGCGCCACTTGTATCTGCTCTTTTTTGTGGTCGCTTCCACTACAACATTGTTATGGGCGTCTTTAGCCCATAACAATGTAAATATAGACTAATCCCTCTTTCCTCAAACCAAGTCTATACTGAGACTGCAGCTCTGTAGCATGGGTGGCGTGACAGTAATGGCCGTGGGCCCTCTCAGACACCTTTCAAAGTCAGACTGCCCGGCTTCCTGCACACACGAACCAAGCAGCAGGCAATGGTCGGGCTAGTCACATTCGATATTTCTCCACTCAACAAATCATATCTGTTCGCACTCGCCACCTTGAAGGCGGTCAACCAGCCTCGGATATCTCCACGTAAAATTCTCCAGACGATTCGGAAGTATGAAAACAACTTCGACGTGGTCGGCCCCACTCGGCCATTCTCCAGGATCGCAAATGCGGATCCGGGCACCTATATTACCCTGACCGATTTCTTGACCCTGCGGAACAGGCGGTTGCAGATTGCAACAGTAGAAACACAACCACGTCACGCCTAGAATGAGCTTTCCACCCACCTAGAGACCAACACTCCCTGCACTCATCCCCGCTGAACAACAGCGGAGTCATCACACGCCAAGTGTGGCCCTACAAGCAGAGTCGCCGGAACGTTCAGACCGAGACAAGCCAGTTTGAATTTTTCTGGCAAGTAAAGGGTTATGGACGAGGTGGGTTCATACTCGAATCGCAAGAGGGCCGCTGATCAAAGCGAGCAATCAGAGTGGTCGTGCAGAGCCGATCGGAAGTCACAGACGCTTCTTGCCGTGACTTAGTTCTACAGGGCTACGGCGTAGATCCAATGGATAAGGACGAGCAGGCTGCGGAGGCCAAATAGGCCCAGTCCTCTGTCGGAATACTGGTACAAATAACGTCCGGCCTGTTCCTGCGGCTTCTTAAAACGAGGAGAGGTTACCCCTCTTCGTCGTCGAGTCCGGCCCACTGGTCTGGGAGTGGCTGCGGACCAGGCCGAATACCCGCAATATCAGGATCCTCCTCGCCCTCAATGCGGGGAGTCTCTATTTTGCGCGCCTTTGCCTCGCGCCTCCGCTCAGCTTTTTCCTTCTGCTTCTGTTGGCGATCCCGCTCCCGTTGGCGCTTGAGAAAACTTGTTGGTTTTGCTCTGCCTGGCATCCTACCACCGTCGCTCGCGGCGCTCTCGGGGCCGGGCTTCGTTCACCGTTAAGGGACGCCCCATAAACTCATGTTCGTGGAAACGTTCAACCGCAGCCCTGGCCTCATCGTCGTTTTCCATTTCAATAAAGCCGAATCCGCGTGATCGCCCGCTCTCCCGATCCGTGATAATATTGGCCGACGTGACCGCTCCGGCTTCACCGAACAGTGCTTCAAGATCAGCCGGGGTTGCGTCCCACGAGAGATTTCCGACAAATAACTTCATCACAACAGTTGCCTCCTCTGGCAAGAGAATAGTCCCGGCGACCTATCGAGAGTTCGTCTGGGTACCGCTCTTACAAATCATATAAATCCGCAGTACGATAGGGGTATAAATTTTTCCGTACGCCCTTGTAAAAGCGCGCCTCGTCGGGGCTATATCCAGGCTTCTCTCTCTCCACAGCCGTATCATGTCGGTCAGCAGAACCATTCAAAGAGCGCCGCTGTCCTAAGATTCGCCCTTCAGCACTACACCTCTCCTTGTCTTACGGAACCCCTCCCCGGACTTCAAGGGTGGTTCACTCCAGATAATCTTCGCTTGCACTGCTCAGGCGCGGTGGTATGATCTTGCTGAATTTTGAAGACGGAGGGATTAGTATGCTCGGTCCTGAAAATTTACCCAGTCTTCCTATGTCGGGCGTGGTTGACGCCGACGGCCACATTCTTGAGGCACCAGATTTATGGGAACAATATTTAGAACCTCAGTATCGCGACCGTGCGGTGCGTATCCGTAAAGACGCCGACGGTCTGGAATATCTTGAGGTGAATGGCAAGCCGTCCAAAATGACGCGTAAAGGCGCTCCATCAGGACTCGGCGTAATGGATCGGCTCGGAGGCATTGAATACAAACGCGAACCCACCGGTTCAGGCTACGTAGACAACGCCTCGTTTGGTGCTATGGACCCCAAAGAGCGTTTGAAACGTTTGGATATCGAGAACATCGAAAAGGTGTTTCTCTACCCCACCGTCGGCTTGTTGTGGGAACCTGAATGTGAAGATCTTGAATTGTCCATGGCCTATGCTCGGGCCTATAACCGTTGGTTGGTCGACTTTTGTTCGGACTCCGACGGTCGGCTCATTCCCATCGCTCATATCCCTATTGGCATTCCCGAGCTGGCTGAAGAAGAGCTACGCCGAGCCGCAAAGGACGGTATGAAAGGTTTCTTTGTCGCACCTTATATTTGGAGCCGCAAAGCGCATGGCCATCCTGACCATGATCGAGTATTTGCCGCAGCCCAAGAACTGGCTATGCCGTTTGGCATTCACCCGTCGTTTGAACCACACTGGGCTGTGCCAACCCGCTTTGGCCGCATGACAAGCTTTTCCACTGCATTCTATCAAAACATCACTGGAGGGGATGCCATCCGAGGGGGGTTCACCTCGCTGTTTCAATACGGTGTATTCGACAAATTCCCGGATCTCAAGGTCCTCATACTAGAAATTGGCGCGGGTTGGATCGGCTACTGGTTGGAGCGCATGGACGCAGTGTATGAATCGCCACTCGGGAAGAGTGTCCCCCTCAAAAACAAACCAAGTGAGTACTTCCGCCGACAGTGTTGGATCTCGGGCGATCCGGATGAACGCTCGTTGGCCGGCGTGATTCCTTTTGTGGGCGAGGATCGGTTTTTCTGGGCGAGCGATTTCCCGCATGCCGATCATCCACCGGAATACATTCCCAATTTGATTGAGTTAACAAATTTGATGTCCGAGTCGGTACGAAAAGGCATCTTGGGCAAGAATGTGCTCACATGCTACGGCATAGACTAAGGACGTGGATGACATGATCACAACCACATACAAGAGGAGACTAGAGCCCGGCGTCTGCTGGCACTCAAAGAAATCATCCAGTGTCGTTACGGCTTCTTTCGTGACCATCCACCGCACGGCCAGATTTTAAAGACGTATTAATCTCCACAAGAGCGTTAGGGGGGGGACCGGCCGGTCCCCCCCTACAGAAGAGGCATACGTGACCTCGTTTGCTGCCATTAAACGGCACGTAATAGAATATCTTGATCGCTACTTCGCTGACGCTCTCTCAGCGATTGACCTCCACGACCGGGCACTCGCCCATCCAACGTTCGCCAACCCCAAAGCCCTCAATAACGCCCTGGCATTGATGATAGCGCTGACAGACAAAGCTGAAGATTCACGCAGAGGTCGAAGAACAATTGAGACGGGCACGGCGGTTGCTGGCCGGAGAACAAACACTGCCAAAAGATCGTTTGCCAGTGAGTTTACTGAGCACAAAGAACAGGGGCGGTTCATGAACCGCCCCTACACATAAAATCCGGGAAAAATAAGCCTTATTTCGGCTGGGGAACGATACGCAGATATGGTTTCGGCGCTTTCCATCCACCTGGGTATTTTTCCTTCGCCTCGTCGTCAGAAACGGCTGGAACGATGATCACGTCGTCGCCCTGCTTCCAGTTCACCGGCGTCGCGACTTTATGTTGCGCCGTCAATTGACAGGAATCCAGCACCCGCAACACTTCATCGAAGTTCCGCCCCGTGCTCATCGGATAAGTAATCATGAGTTTGATCTTCTTGTCCGGCCCGACAACGAAGACCGAGCGAACCGTTGCATTATCTACCGCCGTACGCCCCTTCGCTGTCCCACTCGCGTTCGGGTGGATCATGTCGTACAGCTTGGCAACAGTGAGGTCAGTGTCCCCAATCAAGGGATAGGTTACAGCATTGCCCTGAGTCTCTTCAATATCTTTGACCCATTCCATGTGATCGGATACCGGATCAACACTCAGCCCAATAATCTTACAGTTGCGCTTCTCAAATTCCGGCTTGAGACCAGCCAGATAGCCGAGCTCAGTTGTACAAACCGGAGTGAAATCCTTGGGATGCGAAAAGAGAATGGCCCAGCCGTTCCCGATCCATTCATGAAAGCTAATCGTCCCTTCTGTCGTCTCCACCGAAAAATTGGGGGCTTCTTCCCCGATATGTAATGCCATCGTTCACCTCCTTAAGGATAATGCCGTTAACTGTTCACGTTAAGACTACTGATTAGACAAACTGGTTTATAGCGTCTTCCAAAACGAAGTGTAAGAGGGTTTTGTGCCGACGTGAGCCTTACATATTCAGCCGAAAGCCCACTTTGATCTTCACCTGGCATTGACCCACCTTGCCATCCCAAATCATACCGCGCGCTTTGACGACTTCAAACCAGTCTGAATTTCTAAGTGTTTGATTCACTCGGGATATCGCATTGTTGTGGATTGCCTTCGATCTCCTACGCATTCTCTGCCCCGAGCCACTCCCCTGTCAACCATAGAACCTTGCAAAGAGCCGTCATTGGTCGAATTCACGATAATTCACCACCCACCAGCCGTCGGCTTGGCTCCGTAAGGTCAAAAGAATATTCTTCGTAAACCGCCCCGCACCATCAACATCGAAGTGGGTCTCATACAGGAAGGAAATACTCGATTCGCTACGTAGAGTTTCTTCAACGAGTTGGTAATACACCCGCGGTTGTCTCGTGGTGGCATCAATGGTTTGTCCTGCTGTCAGCTGGATTTCTTCCTTGATCCGGCTGCGAGCAAAACCAGTGCAATAGGCTTTGGCGGCCTGGAGATCAATCTGCACATAATGCGCGTCGAGAAAGCGTTCAGCCGTTCCCCTGGCGGTATTGGGCTCGGGCTGACACCCACTGACAAGAAAGAGAACAGGGAAAAAAATACTCAAGACAAGGTGAAATAGATGGAACAATTGCACACCACTCTCCTGACTTTAGGGTTTCTTTTTAAACAATGCGTCTAATCGCGCCCGGGCATCGCCTTCAGTTGGACGTGACCCGGGTAACGACGGCGGTGTCAGAGTAAAGAAGTCACAAAAGTTTGCGGCCTCCTTATTTTGAACCAATTCGGCGTTCGGTTCGCGGCACGCATCGGCAGAGCGAACATCATAAAAGGAACAGTGCCGACAGCATCGCAAATCTGCCCCGCATCCAGGACACGTATCACGCCGCCCAATGGGATCTTCCAACGTAATCTCAGCTTGGCACTGATGACACACTCGCATGGCCGCCTCTTTTCTGCTGCTTATTCTATGATCTGGGCTCTGCCCACACACACACTTTCTTCGAACCCGACTTGTTGATACCATCGAAAGGACTTGATTGAAATTCCCATGACATCTGAACTCCACGATCTGTTTGATCGC
>CAZXFE010000056.1:0-17304 GCA_964639795.1 uncultured Enterobacteriaceae bacterium
CATACTCCGAGACCGTATGCGATTGAGGCGAGTAGGATCTTTCTCGTGCCGGAAGGCGGTGGACGTGTTGCCCCAGTGTCTTCACTAGGCGGAGGGAATAGCCTGCAAGATATGACTATTGAGCCTGGGCAAAGCGCATCGGGCTTTCTGTATTATCCGGCTGGCAAGTACTCTTCAGCTCGGACCTCTGTAATCGATAAAGAGAACGATGAGCGGGAAGGTTTTTCCGTTCAGTTTTAGGAGGGCTGAAGGAACGCCGTCCAGGCGAGATTCCCTCGCCCCTACCTCTGATGCCCGTTCCCTCGGGCATCGTGTGATACAATAATTTGCGTATCTGGGTAAGGCTCGTATGGTGGCGGGGTGGGATAGTCTGTCGGATAATCCAACGGCAGCTGGCGCTTTCCAGTTGAATGAGAGGCCGTCCATAAAGGGCAAGAGGGAAGGAGAAGAATATGAACGCGTTCCCCGGTGTATTTCCTTGCTGAAGACAAGATATCTCTGTATCGCCCTCTCTTAGAGGCTATCCGCATAAGGGTTTCGCGGTGTCATGTTGAACTCCCTTCGATCCTACTCAGGACAGGCTTCGACTGCGCTCAGTATAAACACCGCGCAACATCTCACCGCCGCGACAAGGGGAAAGATTCTTCGCTTTGCTCAGTCCGAATTACAGAGCCGGGCGTCCATAGTTATCCGGAGGGTCACCTAATGTCCCACGTGCTCTCTGGCTTTTTTTACATAGCGCTGGATGAGGAGCCGCATGGTTTCTGCGGGCTGGATGCCAATCAACGAAAATTCGCCCAGCATGAAGGTCGGATAGCCGACCACACCAAATGTAGCGGCTTGTTGTTCGGTGTCGTCTACCCGTTTGGTGAGATTTCCGGACAGTAAGGCTGATTCTAATGCAGTACCCGATAAACCGACTTGTTCGGCAATACCTAGTAGTGTCGTCAGTTCTCCAATGTCTTTACTCTTCTCAAACGCAGCAGCAAAAACAGCCTCATGATACTCCGGGAAGAGATTATGATCTTTGGCGAATTCGGCACCTTGCAACGCATAGGATGAGTCCAGCCATTTTGCCGGGATACGAAGTGGAACGCCGGTATCTCGTGAGATACGGACAATCTTACCTTTGACTTCATCACCGATCATCTCGCCATTCTTCCAGCCTTTGTGACGCCGAGCGATTTGTACGCCTTTCCAGAGCAGATCAATTTCGAGCTGACCGTCGAGTTGCTGCATCACCCGTTTCGCGATGTAGCTGAGCGAGGACGCGTAGTCGTAATAGAGAGGGATTTTCACGTTTGCCATATCGATTCATCTTTACCGGCTTCCCGGTCGAAACTGTAGCCGGCGTTCCATTGCGCAGGCAAGAGGGTTGGATTATATAGCAAAGAAAGCGAGGGAGGTTGCGATGGGACAAATTGAAGTACTCAGTCCGATAGCGGAAGCGCGGACAAGTGAACGGCCGCTTGCTCGACGGGATGGAAATATTCAGGGCAAGACCGTTGGGTTTCTCAACAACCGCAAGGCAAACGCAGGACTGCTACTCGAACATGTCGAGTCCTTGCTGCATGAACGATCTGGGGATTTTAGCGTGCTAAAGGGCGAAAAGAACGCAGCCCTGCCTGCACCCGAAGAGGTCATGGCGCGTCTTTCAACCTGCGATGTTGTGGTCGTTGCAATCGGTGATTGAGGGTCGTGCACGTCGTGGGGTCTCCACGACACGATTGAACTCGAAAAACAAGGCATTCCAACTGCGGTCATTTGTAGTGATGAATTTGCTCCGCTAGGACGGGCAGAGTCCTGTACGCTGAGCATGGGCAGCGTCCCGATTGTCGTGATCCCACACCCCTTAGCAGGGAACAAACCAGACGCGGTGCAAGAAAAGGCGGTTGCCATCGTTGACGAGATCCTGGCTATTCTAACCCAGCCGGCAGAAAAATTGGCAGAAGAGTACCGTGGCCGCTTTCTGAAACCGGCAGTAAAAAAGATCAAGCGCGCTTTGGCATAGCACCTCTCGCCGAAGAGTAATGCGAGGACGGATAGAGGCGAAGCATTCGTCGAACAGAAGAACAAACTGCCAGAAGTGTTAGGCTCGAATGCTTTGCCCCTACAGGTAATACTATGGACTTTGCTTCTGAAAAAATCTCCCTTGACGATTCCATCGAAGTTGTCAACGATTGGTTTTACGATCAAGGCTGGACTGACGGGTTACCAATTATTCCGCCAACTTCGGGACGAGTCGAAAAAATACTGGCATGGACGGACCGTGACCCCCAAGACGAACTGGGGACTATGCCGCCCAAATACGGTATCGCTACAGTCGAGAAATTAGCAATTAACGTAGTCATGGCGGGCTGTGTACCCGAATACTTCCCGGTGATCATTGCCGCGGTTGAGGCGCTGCTGGAAGGATCGTTCAATTTGTACGGGGTGCAGAGTACGACCCATCCGTGCGCTCCCCTGCTGATCCTGAATGGTCCGATTGCTGCGGAGATCGGAGTTAATGCGGGCTATAACGCCTTTGGGCAAGGCTGGCGGCCCAACGCTACTATCGGCCGGGCTATCCGCTTAGCGTTACTGAATATTGGAGGCGCGACGCCGGGAGTGTTGGACCGCTCTACGCAAGGTCAGCCGTCGAAGTATAGTTATTGCATTGCTGAAAACGAAGAAGAGAACCCGTGGGGCTCCCTGCATGTCGAACGTGGCTTTGGCGCTGAGACGAGTACGGTGACTGTCTGTGGTGCGGAGGGGCCGCATAATATCAACGATCACATCAGTAGTGCTGCCCCGGGGATTCTGACGACTATTGCCACCACCATGGCTGGCATGGGCTCAAACAATGCCTATGCGTTTGGCGAACCTATCCTTGCGCTTGGACCGGAACATGCCGCGATCTTAGCCCGAGATGGTTTGAGTAAAGATGATATCCGCGCCTATGTCTTTGAACACGCCCGTGTACCCCGTGACAAATGGGAGACCGGTGGCATGATCGGCATGGGATTTACTCCAGACGATGCTTTCTCCAACGAGGACGCTATTCCCCTCATCCGTAAGCCCGACCGGCTGATGATCATCGTCGTGGGCGGTCCTGGCCGGCATTCGTGTTGGATGCCGACGTTCGGAGCCATGACACGTTCGGTGACGCGTCACATTATACGCAAAGACGGCTCTCCTGCCACATCCATTCAGGAATTCCGACGCTAGGGACCTGCCTTCGCAGATATGACACAAATAAGTATTGGCATTCCCATGGAAACGGGAATCCAGAGGAGAGGGGTCGGGGCGCTGACAACCCGCTCCAGGCAGTTTTGTTATACGCTCTTAGCCTGCGAGCGGGCCGGGTGATCGCCTGTTGTGAACCTGCTAGACTCCGGCCTATGAAAGTAGGTTTAGCCGGATTTGCACGATCAGGAAAAACAACCATTTTTAATGTGCTGACAGGCATGAGCGCCGAGGTCGGTAGCTTTGAGACAAAACGGGACGCTGCCATTGCGGTGCTGAAAGTCCCCGACCCGCGCGTTGATGCGTTAGCTGAAATCGTTGAGCCGGACCGAAAAAAGTATGCCGAAGTCACGTTTTTAGATTTCCCGCCGTCAGAAGAACGAAAAGCAGCGCTGGATACGCGTTCGCTGACGCAAATGCGCGAGGTGGAGGCGCTCACCCAAGTGGTGGCTGCCTTTGACGATCCCATGGCCGCAACACCAGCTGAACCGTTGCGCGACCTGCGTGGGTTTCAGTCCGAATTGATCCTGGCTGACATGGGCGTGATTGAGAAACGCCTGGAACGGGTGCGCAAGGAAAAGGGCAAAGAACGGGAGCAGGCATTGTTGGAGAAATGCCAGGCTATCCTAGAAGACGAGAAACCGCTCCGCGCAGAGTCGTTTCATCAGGAAGAAGAAATGCTGCTGTCCGGCTTTGCCTTTCTCAGCCAAAAGCCTTTGCTTATTGTCTACAACCGCGAAGAGGGCGAGATGCAAACACCAATGCCGGAGGAAGTGGCCGCCTATATCGAAAAGCAGGCGCTCACTGTGGTGCCTATCTGCGGCAAGGTGGAGATGGAAATTGCGGAACTTGAAGAAGAAGAGCGGGGCCTATTCCTCGCCGACCTGGGGGTAAAAGAGTCCGGCCGAGATCGTTTTATCCAGTACGCCTACCGCATGTTAAACCTCATGAGCTTTTTCACCGCGGGTCCGATGGAAGCCCGAGCATGGACGATAGAGCGCGGGACGACCGCAGTGCAAGCTGCGGGGAAAATTCATTCAGATCTCGAACGCGGCTTTATTCGAGCCGAAGTCATCGCCTACGACGAATACATCCAACGTGGAGGTGAGTCGGGCTGTCGGGAGGCCGGGAAAATGCGCCTTGAAGGCAAGGCGTATGTCATGACCGATGGTGACGTGGTGCATTTTCGGTTCAAGGTGTGAGGCCGCAATCGTCTGATCTCTGGCGAGCGGAGCAGCTGGCTTAGCTGTGTGGGGCGGGTTTCGATCGTTCCCGACTACAGCCCGGCTGCTACATTCTATGCTGCTTTATTTTCTGACTGATCAGATGGCAGCCAGTGTTCGAGGATTTGTTGGAGCAGAGTCGATTTGACGTGTTCGGATACATAGTTGTCCATTCCAGCAGCCAGACACTTTTCCCGATTTCCCTGCATAGCATTCGCAGTCATGGTAACAATAGGAATATGGTGGCGTGTCCCTTGCCGCTGTCGAATTTCTGCTGTGGCATCATGGCCGTCCATCTCGGGCATCTGACAGTCCATGAATACCAGGTCTTAAGGCAGGTGTTCAACCATTTCGACGGTTTCTTGTCCGTTTGCTACGATATCGACACGGCAGCCCAATCTCTCCAGCATACGCACGGTAACCTTTTGGTTGAAGATATTATCTTCTGCCAAGAGCACGGGGGCACGAAACCCATGGGAAACGATATCGAGCATTTCTGATGCTGGGAGAACCGGCGCGTGGGATAATTCGGATACCCGTTGACGCAGCGGTTGTGGTGGCGTTGCATGGGGTGCGCCGGACCGTAGCCCAGGGTGTTGTGATGTGAAGCGCCTTATGTAACCAGGAGTTCGGTGTCAAAACCGTCCAAACTGCTGCAAAATGGCAGTCGCCACAAATAATGAGGAGTGTACCAAAGAACCAGAAGTTCCAATGTGTAAGGAATTCTCTTCTTTTCCGCGCAAAATACATCCGTGCGGAGGAAGGAAAGAAATAGGCCACAGCAATCACAATCTGCAGGAACCGCATGATATGCAGATCCTGATTGATCGCGGCAAGTCCTCTGTGCTCCATGTTGGAAAAGTGCCTGCGGCAATGCTGCGACACAGAGTCAAGGGTTCGGTAGGAGTACGTAATACGGGTAAGAGTTGCCTCGTTTGGGCCTATCGGTAGATCTCTCGATTGCCTAAGGCAGGTGTGG
The DNA here is from genome assembly GCA_964639795.1 of uncultured Enterobacteriaceae bacterium. Taxonomy (GTDB): domain Bacteria; phylum Desulfobacterota; class Binatia; order Bin18; family Bin18; genus Bin18. The sequence continues at coordinate 5,428 of CAZXFE010000056.1, forward strand.
GCCGAGAATTTAATCACACCGACAAGTTGTGGAGCTATGCGCGAGAGGGACAGTGAGGATAGCGGAAAAACAGAGTTGCAGAATCGCCTCGCCCTACTGCAAGGAGAAGAGAGAATTCCAATGGCCCCGAGCCAAGAGTGTCACAAGCTCCACGTTGCCTTCAAGAAAATCGTAGTGTCGAAGCTGCGCTGGCTTAACCCAGACGAGTGTCTCAAAAACGTGGTTGACGAGTTGGCCTTGGAAAGCGGGGATGTGGAAGAAAGTCAGTGCCACACTGCTGCCGGTGGAGTAAGTGTGACAGGTGCGGTAGAGTTCGGCACCGATTGAGGCTTGAATCCCCAGCTCTTCTTGTAATTCACGTTGTAAACAGGCGGCATCATTTTCGCCGCTGTTCAGTTTGCCGCCCGGGAATTCCCACTTGAGCCCATGCAAGTCATCCGCCCGCCGTTGGCAGATGAGGAGTTGAGAAGGTCGGGTCAGGATTCCAGCTGAGACCCGGATAATCTGGACCATAGTCTGCTCATTCTTAATGATGTGAGCGACGCACGAGTAGGCTAGTAATAGAGTCTTCTAGTTCAATTGTGCGATCGAGCGCTGAATCAGTGCTCGAATCCCAGCTGCATCCTCGGATTTTGGTTCCAGCTCAAGATATTTTTTGAAGTCTTGAACCGCTCCGTGAAGGTGTCCTAGCCGGTGGTGGATGGCTCCTCGGTCACGCACCTCTACCGCCAGGTCTGGAGCAATCAAGAGAATACGATCAATGACGCTTAACGCTCGTGTAAAATCTGTCTTTTGGAGATACACGCCTTTCAGGTTGCGCAACATCCGAATGAGAATTTCTTTTTTTGTGGCTGGAGTGAGGAGCTGGGGAATTTGGGCCAGAAACGGGTTGTTGTCGCCATACATGCTTTTGAGCTGGGTTGCGAGTTGTTCCTCTGTAAGCGTGGCGCCACCGACGAATGGGTCCAGGATTTGTTCCTCATCTACACCTAGGTGTTTGACCAGAAAATGTCCGGGAAAACCGACACCGACCAGGGAGAGACCTAGACGGCGTCCAACTTCTATATAGATGACCGACAGGGTGATGGGGATGCCGATTTTGCGGTCTAACACTTCATTCAGGAAGCTGTTGCGTGGATCATAATATTCGCTGGCACTGCCCCTGAGGCCCTCTTCCTGAAATAATCTCGCATTGAGATTTTTAATGACGTCCGCCGAGGCCGGGGCTTCGGAAAGTTTTGCTCGGACCTCGTCAGCCAGCGTGTCCAGCCGATTCAGATAATGAGCAATGTCGAGTTCCGGCTGCTCTTCCTTAGCAATGAGGAGTGCGGCTTCAGCAAGATCCAGCTCTCCTTCGGGCCCTAGCACAAGAGCCGTGAAACGTTCGCGTGCCGCTGATGTCATGATACCCTCGCTTCCTTCAACCCATTTCGTTCCCTATACTGCTGCGAAAATGCGCGTGGTGCAATGCACCGCGCGCAATAGTGAAGATAACACAGACCGCATGTTTACATTTTGACAATTTCTTTCGCGTTGTCTCTATCAGCGTCATACAAGGAGGAGGCACTATGGCCATGGCACGAATCCCTCGGTACTCGGCAGTCGGGTTGAGTCTGATCTCGTTTGAAACTGCCCCTACAACTACGAACTGTGAGGTTATTCCGTTCACAGCCGAAGACCGGGGTGAGTCAAAAGGTGTGCTGTATGCCCGCGGTGGAGAGAAGACGGTCGTTTGCCTGATGCACCCGCGTGCGGACATGAGTCGCCATTATGCCATTCCGTATCTATTAGGGGGTGGGTACGCGGCTTTTGGTCAAGAAGGCCGCTGGCCGAGCAATGACATCGCCTGCATTCATGAAATGCTCCTGCCGGATATTGCCGCCAGCGTGCGATATCTCAAAGAAGAGCGCGGCTTTGAGCAGGTGGTGTTTATCGGCAACAGTGGTGGCGGTTCACTGTACTCTTTTTATCAGGCCCAAGCCGTCAAATCGCCGCCCGAACGCCTGGCGGTAACGCCGGCTGGAGATCCATATGATCTAAATCGTTTCCAGATGTCGCCCGGAGACGGTATGGTTTTTCTGGCAGCCCATCTCGGGGAGGGTAAGTTCTTGGAGAGCGCCCTTGACCCTTCTGTCACAGATGAGAATGATCCGCTCTCGTGTGACCCGAGCTTAGATATGTACGACCCGGTGAATGGGTTCCGTGAGCCGCCTCACCCAAGCAAATATAGTGAGGAATTTGTTGCGCGTTACCGAGCAGCGCAACTGGCCCGTATGGCGCGCATTGACGCGATTGCCCGACGCTATGTCGAAGAGCAGCACTATTTTCAGGAATTGGTTCGTCAGCCGGAATTTGATACCCTTTCGCCTGAAAGAAAAACCTTCATAAGTCGCCGTGCGCTGGTTGGTCGCTACATGGAGATTCACCGCACAGAGGCAAATTTGGCCTATACCGATCCCTCTATTCACCCCTCGTCGCGGGATTACGGCTCGCTGTGGTCTCCGCGGCCAGACCTATTTAATTATCTTGAAGCTGGCTTTGCCAAATATCAGACACCGCGGGCGTGGCTGAGTACATGGTCGGGGCCGTCATCAAATGCTGCCGTTCTTGAAAACCTACCCAACATCACAGTCCCGACTCTTGTGGTGAACCACACTGGAGACCATGCGATTTACCCCCAGGAGTCCGAAGCCGTCTACCAGCAATCACCTGCGGAAGATAAACAGTTCGCCCATGTGGACGCCGATCACTTTGGCTATCCACTCCCATCGAGTCCGAATCAAGGTGGACGGGATGAGACCATGAAAGTGATTGTCGACTGGCTCCAGGAGCGGTTTCTTGGGCGATAAAAAGGCCTCACTGGGGCTCACATTCGTCTTGACTCAGCTGCGCTATTAGACGTACAGTCCGCACTAACCCCAAACGCTATGATGGAGGAACGAAATGGGTGCCGCAGCAAATAAAGAAACCGTCCGCAATATGTTTGCTGAACTGTCTAAGGGAAATGCCGAAGCGTTCTTGGGCACGTTGGCTGATGACGTGCGCTTTACGTTGATCGGCTCGACCAAGTTTTCCGGTGTGTTTAACGGAAAACCGGAGTTTATTGAGAAAGTTCTCGCACCGCTCGGAGCACAGCTTGAGGGCGGAATCGCTATAAATGTCGATAATCTGATCGCAGAGGGAGACCATGTGGTCATGCAAGGCCGTGGTGAATCCACTACAAAGTCTGGTAAGGTTTACAATAATACCTATGCTCAAGTCTTCCGGCTGACGAATGGCAAAGTGCAGGAAGTCACCGAATATCTGGATACTGAGCTGGTGACCGCTGTGTTTGGGAAATAATTCTGTTGGGACGTAGCGGGCTACGTCCCGATTGTTTACTAAGCCATGAGTCACCAAGAAGCGCCAACCTCCCCTGACCGTACAACTTTGATAGGTCGCGTCCTTTCGCCTGTTGTTTACACGATACGGGAGGAGGATATTCAAGATTATCTACCCGTTGCGGGTGAAGAACACGAAGTGTTCCTAAGCGACGAAGATTCCCGAGCCGCTGGTTATGAACGGCGTGTCATTCCGCCTTCGTTTGCCCCGTTTGTGGCGGTCGATGCACTACTTCGTGCGTTTGACTGGGAAAAGGATTTCTTTTTCAACTACCGGACCGGAACCGCTATGTTCGGTGAGCAGGAATTAGAATATTTGCGCCCTTTGTACGTGGGGGAGACGCTCACCGTCTGTGCTGAAATCGCAGACGTGTATGAAAAGCAAGGAAAACGGACATTTGACGTGATCGAAGTACGTGTAACCGCAACGGATGAGGCTGAGACCGTCGCCTTTCGTGGAGCCCAATCCTATATCCTCTTTAAGTAAGGTCACACTCTATGGACCCACGCCCAAAAATATATTTTGAAGACGTAAGTGAAGGCATGGCGTTGCCTCGGGCGCAGTACGGGCCTATGGATCGTTTGTCCTATATCCCGGTGGCTATTATTTTGCGCGACACAAATCCGTTGCATCTAGATCGTGTCTACGCCCGCGAACGCGGGCTGCCTGACGTTGTGCAGCAGGGACCCCTGAACGAATCTTTTTTATATCGTTTTTTGACCGATTGGTTGCATCGCCCCTGGGACATTAGGAAGACCAAGCTGCGGTTTGCCGCAAATGTTTTTCCGGACGATATGCTCACGTGTGGCGGCGTCGTCACACGGACCTATCATGCTAACGGCGAGCCACGGGTGGATTGTCAGATCTGGGAGGAAAATCAAAAGGGCGAAAAGATCATAACGGGTGTAGCCACGGTTACCTTACCTGAACGAAGCTAAGAGGGTGTCTAAAAGTCTACCTTCCTCAGGAATGCCTGCTGTATCAACTTCATTGGAAACGGAAAAAAAGCGGCTGCGTACCCGTCTGCGCCAGCAGCGACGTAACTTATTACCTAGCCAAGTCGTACTAAAGAGTCAGCAGGTCTGCACCCGCTTGTGTTCTAATTCATTTTTTCGAACTGCACAGACTATTATCTTATATAGTCCGCACGAAAACGAAGTTGAGACCGATGATATTTGGCAGGTGGCGAGAGAGCAAGGGAAAGTGGTCTATTACCCCCGAATCTCCCAGGATAAGTGCGACTTAGAGTTCGTGCGGCGCTACGATGAGGACCGACTCATAGCAGGGACTTTTGATATTTGCATTCCCCCAGGTAAGGACTTGCTAGAGCGAGTGGGCGACAGTGATATCGTCGCTACCCCAGGCGTTGGATTTGATCGCTCTGGCCATCGTCTCGGCCGAGGACGAGGATATTATGATCGTGCGTTTGATGGGATTTTAGCCGGGGCGATTCGTATCGGGCTAGCGTATGATTTTCAGCTTGTTCCTCAGGTGCCGACCGACACACATGATGCGCTATTAGACTATATTATAGGGGAAACACAGTTGAGCGAGTGCTCGGGCAGAAATTCGAACAGGGTTTTTACTTGACACTGCCTTAGTCGGTATGGCTTTTTCACTTTAGTTAATGGAGGAGTGTTCAATCTCTGCAATTTCTTAAGGAGGGCAAGGCATGCCTCACTTCGATAGCCTGATTAAGGGCGGAACGGTTGTTGACGGTACACGCACCCCGCGCTTCGTGGGTGATGTGGGTCTCAAGGATGGAAAAATTGCGCAAATCGACTGTGACGGTCAACTCAAGCTTAGCGAAGCGACGAAAACACTGGATGCAAACGGGTTCGTCGTAGCCCCAGGGTTTATTGACCTGCGCACCCATTACGACGCCCAGTTAAATTGGGACCCCTACTGCACCTTGTCTGGCTGGCATGCGGTGACCTCGATTGTGATTGGTAACTGCGGATTAGGCTTTGCTCCGGTTGCGCTTGGAAACGGTGATCGTGCCATACTGGCCATGTCGTAGGTTCCAGGCGATTCCGTATGAGTCGATGAACGCCGGTATTAAGTGGGAGTGGGAGACCTTTCCTCAATGGCTAGACTTCCTTGAGCAGTATCCCAATGGGCTCAATATGCTGAGCTAGGTGCCTATTGCGCCGATCATGATTTGGGTCATGGGGCTTGAAAATGCGAAGAGCCGTCCGGCCGCACCTGCCGAGCGGGCGGGAATGTGTTGTATTCTAGAAGAGTCCTTGGATGTCGGTGGCTGTGGCTACTCTGCCCAACGTCTTGGAAATGGCATTGTTTCCGTACGACGTGACTATGGTTGCACGCCTATGGTGACGGATACGATGGCGGATGAGGATATGTTGACGTTTGGCGAAGTCTTGGCTAAACGCGCAGAAGGCTTCTTCTCCACTTTCGAAGAATGGGACCTGTTCGACGGCAGTGATGTCTGACGCGAGGTCACCATGGGCACCCCGGCCGAGCGGCTGGAGAAGTTTAAAAATCCTGCCCTGCGTCGAGCCTAGTGCGCCGAATGTGACTCCGGTCACACGCCGATTGTGACCGGCTCGATCAAAGACTTTAGGATTGAGTCGGTAGCCAATGCCGAACTTTAAAAATACACTGGCAAGACGGTTGAACAATGCGCTCAGATGGAGAACGGGCATTCTATCGAGATGATGTTAGACATCGCCATAGCCGATGATCTTAAGACGGAGTTTGAGACGCCGGCTCGCAACGTCCGAGAGGAGCATGCCGCTGAGCTGATGTCATCGGAGCAGAACCTGCAGGGTGTATCCGACGGTGGCGCGCGCACCAAATTTATCACCATCGGTGCCTATCCGACCGACATGATTACCTGGATTGTACGCGATACGGGCTTCATGAGCTTAGAAGAAGCGCACTATCGCCTCAGTGTCTTACGCGCCCGGTGTGCTGGCTTCCAGGAACGGGGCATGCTCAAAGAAGGCGCACCGGCTTTTTATGGTTGTGTATGACCTCGAAAATCGGAGGATCACCCCAGAGAAACCCAAGATTGTGCACGACTTCCCGGCTGGTGAATGGCGTCGGGTGCAATACGCTGAAGGCTATCGCTGGATCATGGTTAACGGTGAAGTCACCTTTGAGGACGGCAATTGTACTGGGGGGACTCCAGGCTACTTGCCGCGCCACGGACGCGCCTGACTCGCGGTGAAAGGGCACCTCACAAGCGTGCCCTTTTTGGTGCCTGAACATAGAAGAGTAGAACGTTCACATACGAGAACTACAATGTGGCAGGACTTGCGCGAGCGTCCTTACGAAAGGATTTGGTCAAGTTTGCTCCGCTTGCTTCATTTCAGTATACTGTTCCGCGTTAGGAAATTCCTATGCCAGAATATGATGTCCTCATTGTTGGTGGCGGAGTAGCGGGGCTTCGTGCGGCTCTTTCTGCGAAGAGGGCTGGAGCACAGGTTGCCCTCCTGAGTAAGACTCACCCTCTGCGTAGCCACTCCGCCACGTCTCCGGGTGGGTTGAATGCTGCGTTCGGTGCTGGTGACTCATGGCAACAGCACGCCCAGGATACGCTGCAGGCCGGTGGAGGCTTGTGCGATCACGCCGCCGTTGAGTGGATGTGTCGGGAAGCGCCACAGGACGTGATTCACTTAGACCATATCGGGGTGCCGTTTAACCGGAATGCAGAAGGGAAACTCGATCGGCGCATGCTTGGGGGAAATCGGGTCCCACGAGCAGCATTTGCGTCCGATCTCACCGGACATACGGTCCTCAATACGCTGTATGAGCAATTCATACGAGAAGGTGTGCCCGCTTATGAGGAGTGGCTCGCGACCTCGCTGGTTGTCGAGGACGGGGTCTGTCGCGGCGTGCTAGCCCTAGAACTTGGAACGGGAAAATTGGAGGCGTTTAACGCCCGTGCCGTTGTGCTTGCTACCGGAGGTGCCGGTCGCCTGTACGACTCCAGTACGGCTTCTCAGTCGTGCTGCGGTGACGGGATGAGCCTTGCCTATAGGGCCGGGCTGAGCCTCATGGATATGGAGATGGTGCAATACCATCCGTTTGGCTTTCGTGACCGGGCGACTTTTGCCTCTGAGGGGGCGTTGGGAGACGGGGCGATCTTATGCGACGAGGCAGGACAGCCCGTCGTGTCAACACACGGCCTACCGCTCCGAGATGAGTTATGCCGCTCGCTGGCAGCCTCCGGGGCTAGGGCGGTCCTGGATTTCCGTGCGCTTGGCAAAGAACGGATCAGTGCCCGATTTTTTTATTTAGCCCGGGTGGCCGACGAACTCGCCGATATCAGCCTAGACAAGGAGCCGTTGCCTATCCAGCCGCGTATGCATCGGATATTAGGAGGGGTGCAGACAGACCTGAGTGGAGCAACAGCAGTCCCAGGTGTGTTTGCTGCTGGTGAGTGTGCCTCGCCTGGTGTGCATGGCGCGAATGCCTTGGCCGGTAATGCGCTGACCGCTGGGGTTGTCTTTGGACGGCGCGCCGGAACAGCAGCGACTGCCTATGTGCAGGCGGCTCCGTCTGGTGGCATCGCTGATACGGTTGTGGGTGATACCGAACGGGAGCTTGAAGCGGTTTTTTCCCGTTCGTCTGGTGAGGATACCGTCGTCAAGATCTATCGTGAGCTTTCGGCCAAAATGGCGGACAAGGTTGGACTCTTGCGGGATGAGACGGGGTTACAAGACGCAGCTGAGTGTGTGGCCGCTCTCAAAACCCGTTACACTCAGGTAGGACTCCGACATCGGGGTAAGGTGTATAACCATGAATTGCTCACTTGGTATGAGCTGGGCTCTCTGCTCGATGTTTCCCAAGCCGTCGTTGTGGCAGCCCAAGCGCGGAAGGAAAGCCGCGGCGTCCACCAGCGGGGTGATTTTCCAATAACCAACGATACCGAGTGGCAACAGCACTCCCTTGTAACCGCGGGGCCAGCTGGACCAAGCCTTGGGACCTGCCCGGTGAACACTGGCTAGTCAATGTGGCCATGAAATGTTCCAAATGGATGAGATGTCCCAGAATGGAAGGGTGACCTATGGAAACAACGTTTAAGGTGTACCGTTTCGACCCTGAAAATGGGCGGAAGCCGGACTTTGCGATGTATACGGTCGATCTACCGGACTCTGCTACGGTGATAGACGGGCTTCGGCATATTCGTGACGAGCTGGACCCTAGTCTGGCATTTCGCGCGTCGTGCGACCGAGGATCGTGCGGTGATTGCGCGCTGCGTATAAACAAAAAAGGCAAACTCGGCTGCACGTTAAAAATCGCCAAAACAGTCAAGGATGGAGTCGTGAAGGTCGAACCAATCCGTAACATCCCGGTGTTGAAAGATTTAGTGTACGACATGGAGACTTTCCTGTGGCAGAAAGTTAAGTCGGTGCAACCCTGGATTACCCCGCGCGAACCAGAGCCGGACGGCGAGTACGTAGTCGCTGAGGAGAAGCTGTCGGAAGTACGCAAAGCGATGAGTTGTGTCATGTGCGGCCTGTGTGACGAGGGCTGCGTAGTGATTAAGATCGACAAGGCCTTTGTTGGTCCGGCTGCCCTCACAAAGGCGTACCGAGCGGTCTTTGATCCACGTGACGGGGAACACCAACATAGCGAGCGTTTAAGACGTGTCAGTGGGCCGGGGGGTGTGTGGGACTGTACGCATTGCTTCGAGGCCAACGGGCATTGCCCGCTCGGTCTCGAGCCTACGACCAGGCTGTTTGAGGTGCGCGATGAAGCGCTTCGCCGCGGGATACGATCGGGAACTGATAATCCAAAAGTCCAACGGCACTACGACAGTTTTCTGAACTCGGTTAAGCGGAGCGGCTGGCTGGATGAGGGTCGACTGGCGATTGAGAGTGAAGGCCTGAGCAATATTGCTGGACTAGCAAAACTTTTGCCCACCGTTGTAAGGGCACTCCCCAAAGGCAAAGCGCCACTGCCTTATTTACACCCTAAGCGACCGGGAACCCAAGCCATTCGACGAATCATAGAAAAAGCAGAGAGGAGCAAAGCATGAAGTACGCATTTTATCCAGGCTGTGTGTCGCGTGGTGCGTGTCCCGAGCTATACCCCGCTTCGGTCAAGGTTACGGAGAAACTGGGTATCGAAATAGAAGAAGTCGTCGATGTTGGATGTACTGGCGCCGGGGTGTTAAGCCGTGATCTGTCTGACCCCATTAACGCCCGGACACTGGCTAAAGTGGAGGCCATGGGCCTCTCCTCGCTTATGACGATCTGCAGCACTTGTCAGGGCATCTTTACTCAGGCGAATCATCGCTTCAAAAACGAGCCTGAGTACCGTGAGAAGATTAATACAGAATACCTGGCTGAAGAGGGCCTCGAATACAAAGGCACGGTGGAGGTGAAGCATCTCTTGTGGGTGCTGATGGAAGACTACGGAATAGAGAATCTGAAACCCCATATTAAACGCAAACTGACCGGCCTCAAGGTTGCCCCATTCTATGGCTGCTATATTCGCCGTCCGACCGCAATCATCGCCCCAAAAGGCTTGTCGGGTCGAAAAACATACTTGGAGGATCTGATCGAAGTCATTGGTGCTGAGCCCGTAGATTCAAGCGGCAAGTCCAAATGTTGTGGGTTTCCCATTTTGACCGTGAACGAAGACAACTCCATGCGCATGGTAAGCGATCATACCGGTGACGCCAAGACTAAGGGCGCCGATTGTATGGTCACGCCCTGTCCGCTGTGTCATCTCAATCTTGACGCTAACCAGCCTATCGCCGAAAAGAAGGCGAATACAAAAATTGAGATGCCCATTATTCATTTGCCCCAGCTCTTGGGTTTGGCCCTCGGATTTGACGAGAAAGAGATGGACCTGCAGCGACATATTGTTTCAACTGAGCCAATTTCGCGCCAGCTCGAGGTCAGTATAAGATCGTAGAACCGTCTTTTTTTCGATGAGGCGGAGGAATAGGCGTTTATACAGAGCGCTGTTTTTCTGCGTGCCCTTTTCTTTCGGATTAGACCAATGCCGAACAACCGAACGGGGAATAGGTTTCGCCGACCGGATGAGATCTTTACCCTCCTGGCGAAAGATCCTCTTTGCAGACTGTATCTCTTTCATGGGGATGAAACCTATTTCATAAACCGGGCAGTTAGCTGTGTCCACAAAACTTTGGGACAAGATGTTGCTGTCGATACCTTCTATGCCGGAGAAGATTCGCTTGATCACCTTCTGGAGGCGTGGGGCAGTCCGTCGCTTTTTGCACAACAGAGTCTCGTCGTCTTGAAAGGGGCAGGGCTGCTTACGGCGGCCGATCGCGAGCGGCTTGCTGCCGAAGCCGAGCTGAGAGATGCGAGCCATCCGTTGGTCGTGTGTCTGCAGGGACGGGCAAATCTCAGCCTCAAATTTTTCTCTGTGTGTGCAAAACATGGCTTTGTTGCCGAATTTCGGTCCCCATTTGTGAGTCAGATTCCTGGCTGGGCGCAGCGCTTTGCGCGTGAACGGGGCGTAAGCTTGAATGGATCCGCAGCCTCCGATTTGGCCGACCACGTCGGTACGGATCTGCTTGCCTTGTCAACGGAGATGGACAAACTCGTGGCATTTGTCTTCCCGGAAACTGAAATAAGTGTCCAGGCGGTAAGGCAATGTGCCGGGGATCTCCACCAGCACTCTACGTTTGATCTGGCGGATGCTCTTGGCCAGCGCAATGGGAAACGCGCGTTCGGTTTGTTACGACATGTCTTGAGCGACGAAAAACGGGCGTTGCCCGTCTTGCATGCTTTGGTGAGCCATTTTCGACGACTGTGGCAGGTCAAAGACCTGCGTGACAGAAAAGCTGCGGACAGTGAGGTCGAACGGGCAGTTGGACTCCGCGGGGCGCGTGCGCGTGCCTTGGTCGGACAAAGCCGGGCATTTTCGAATATGGATCTTCAGCGTGTCCTGCACCAAGCGTCCTGCCTCGATATTGCCCTGAAATCCAGTCGTACTCGGCCGCAGGTATTGTTCGATGTCTTTATCCTGGAAGTATGTGGAAGAGCCGGCACAAAATGAAAACCCCGACAGTGCTACGTCCTGTTCGGACGTCCCGTGGATGATGAACACGGGCTGTCGGGGTCTCGGCGGTGCCTGGTCCTCCCAAGCGACCACCCTTTATATTGGGTACGTCGGCCTAGGAGGCCACCACCTCACAAATCACCTTGTTCGATATCGCCACTAGATCACCTCCTTTCTCGGCGCGCCCACCGCGGGTCCAGAGTCCGCTCAGCCAGGAACCGATCGCCGTTACCGGCCCGAGGCTCGGTCCGCTTGGCCCTGTCACATTACAGAAGCCAGAACGCTTAGGGTTGTGTCCACCCGACCGAAAAACTGCCCTTATTTTACGCCTAAATGACAAAGAGGTCTAGATGGATATCTCTATTTTTACGTCTCTCGGTTTTTTCTTACGCCTCTCGGCTCTTGCGGATAAGCCCACCGCACTATATAGAAACTTGTGACATATGCCTGATTTTCACGTCTTAGCGGTATTTGAAGCCAGCGGTT
>CAZXFE010000057.1:0-17130 GCA_964639795.1 uncultured Enterobacteriaceae bacterium
CAGCCCCATCATATCTTTACTGCGGATGTTCTCGCCTCCGCCAAGCCAATCGTTGGGAACGGGACGGCCATTTTCGAGCCAGCCTGGCTCGACTTTGAGCGCTGCACCGCCGACATGCAATAGAAACGGAACATCGTGTTCAACAAAACGGGCCCACAGCGGATCGAGATCGGAGTGACCGGGAGAGTGACCATTGGCTAAACGATGCGGAATCCACATGGCTTCGAGCCCAAGACTCATTGCGTAGTCGAGATCTTTGATCGACCGTTCAACATCGTCTATGGGAAGTAATCCCACTCCCACTAGGCGGTTGTCAGCGCAGAATTCTGCCATCGAACGGTTATGAGCGCGGCATCCACCATAGGCAATGTCCGGGTCGAGTGTGTCACCAAATAACATGGATGTGCTGAGTGAAGAGAAAACAAGCTGTTTGGTAAAACCTAATCGGTCGAGGGCGTCCGTCCGCTCAGACGCGTCAAATGCACCGAGGGCGTCGTAGCCTTTGGGACCGCTAATTAAGGTGTCACCCAGATCGCGTAATTGCTGCGCTTCCTGCGCAGGCCGACCAGCGCCTGCATAGTTGCTCACATGCTGAGCAAGAACGCCTGCCGCTTCAAAGTTAAATGCCGGCAGTTTGTCGGCGATATCTCGGTCAGCGTTGGCTGACAAAAAGTCTGGCAGCTCCATAATATGGCTATCGGCATCTAAGAACGTGCGTCCGGTTGCGTACGGCATCAGAACTCCTTCAGCTAGATTTTATTGGTCAGACCATTATCAATTTTAACGAGCAGAAGCTAGCGAACTCCAGGAGGGCGGAACATTCTCAGTTTCGTTTCCTTGCTTGATAGAATAAGGTGGCCCGGCAGACTCGCACTCAGATTTTCCTCAGGAGCGGATTTGGAGCGTGTTTAATGATTGAAACCGCCTCCCCAGAAAGCGTTGGGCTCAGTAGCACTCGTCTGGACCGAATTCCAGAATACCTCAACGGCTATGTTGATGACGGCAGGATTCCTGGCTATTTAGTTTTGATTGCCCGGCGTGGACAGCCTGTGTATCTGCATCGTTACGGTTTACGCGATGTGGAGGAAAACGTGCCGGTTGAAGAAGACACCATCTTCCGCATCTATTCCATGACCAAGCCCATAACGAGTGTAGCGCTAATGACGCTGTATGAACGAGGTCTGTTTCAGCTCGATACTCCAGTGTCAGTCTTTATTCCCGAATTCAAACACCTGGAAGTCTTCGAATCGGGGGGCGCGGAGGATTACCAAACTCTGCCGGTCGAACGAGAAATAACGATTCGTGATCTGCTGACGCATACGGCCGGTCTCACATACGGCTTTATGAACGTTCATCCGGTTGACGCGATGTATCGCGCCCACGGGGTCGAAGGCTCTCGTTCCAAGGGTAGCTTGCACGACATGGTGCAAAAGCTCAGCAAACTGCCGCTGCTTTTTTCTCCAGGAACGCGCTGGAGTTATAGTGTCGCCACTGATGTGCTGGGATATCTTGTTGAGTTGCTCTCCGGAAAGTCGCTTGATGCCTACTGCAAGGAGCATGTGTGGGGGCCTCTGGGTATGCCGGACACCGCATTTTCTGTTGCGGATGAGAATGTCCCCCGCTTCGCTGCAAACTACGAGTATCGGAAAGGGCATTTTCGTCTCATTGATACTCCAACGAAGAGTGTGTATCGCAGGCAGCCGACGTTTCTCTCCGGCGGCGGTGGGCTGGTCTCAACAGCCAGTGATTATCTCAAATTTTTGCTCATGCTCAGAAACAAAGGCGTGCTCAGCGGTGAACGAATTCTTGGTCGGAAGACAGTCGAACTCATGACTATGAATCATCTGCCGGATAACGCCGATCTCAGCCGTATGGGCCAGAAGGTGTTCAGTGAAATGCCTTTTGACGGAATTGGATTCGGCCTGGGTTTTTCGGTCACGCTTGATCCAGCCAAGGCACAGCTTCTTGGCTCACCCGGTGAGTATTCGTGGGGTGGCGCAGCCAGTACGACCTTTTGGATCGATCCGGTTGAAGATCTTATCGTCATTTTCCTCACGCAATTGATTCCGTCTTCTTCGTATCCGATCAGGCGCGAGCTGCGGGTTTTGACTTATCAATCGATTGTGGACTAGATTGGTCAACGTACAGAAGGAGACAGATCAGAGCAACGCGCTTTGAGCAGCAAGATTCAGGCAAACAAGGAGGGACGTTATGGATCCGCAGCAATTTATCGTAGAGCCATCAACTGTGCCTTGGAAAACGTTAGCCCTTGACGGAGGTGGGGAAACGCAGTTGCAAATGTATTTGAAAGGCAGAGACGGTGGACCGGAAGCCGTACGGGCGCAAATCTCAGAAGGCTATACCGTGGAGCCACATTTTCACTATGCGGCCCAGTTCCAGCTCCTGTTGGTAGGCGCGATGGAGTTCCCGGTCTTTCGGCTCGAAGCTCCTGCCGTCCACTACACGGAACACAACGTCCCCTATGGCCCGTTTATAGTGAGTGGCGGGCATGACATGCTGGTCCTGCATACTAAGCCGGGCGGTTTGGCGATGATGCGCAATAGGAAACGCCGCTGGATGGCGAACGTACGCGGGCGCGAATTCACACGTTGTGCGTATCAAGTAGAGTGGCAGCCCATGCCGGACTGTGCCACAGCTCGACGCAAGGTGCTGATTCCGTCCAGCTTCGGTCCTTCGGCTGAGTTGGTTGAGTTCTCGGCTGGCGTTGAGTTTACCCTTCCGGTTCCGGAGTATGGCCGCTATGAAGTGGTCTATTCCGGTTCTGCTTCTATTGCCGGAAAGTCCTTAGGCCCTAAGGGGCTGCGTTTTATTGCAGCTGGGGAACAGCCTGTGCCGCTCAAGGCCGGTCCTGAAGGTATGAGCATGATTTTTCTCACCTTTGACCAAGACTCCGTCCATAGTGATCAGGGCAGTACGGAAGACGCTATTGCCCTGATGGAAAAGTGATTGATCTCCAAGGAGAACATGAATGAAGGCAGAAGAACTACGTGCACTCCAGGCTCCGTTAAAAGTGAGTTACCAACACACCCCCGAGAAAGCTGTCGTGACGCTCAACGCCGAGGGGCGGATTGGCGAGGGCATTACTTGTCGGGTTGAAACAGGCAAAGCCTTGGTGGAAGCCGGACTGCATCCTGCTACCGGCGGAGACGGTACGGCCGCGTGTTCTGGAGATATGCTGCTTGAGGCGCTTGTGGCGTGTGCCGGTGTGACCTTACAAGCCGTTTCTAGTGCGATTGGGGTTGAACTGCGGGATGGAAAAATAATCGCAGAAGGAGATCTCGATTTCCGAGGGACCTTGGGTGTTTCAAAAGAAGCGCCCGTTGGCTTTCGGGACATCCGCCTGCGCTTTGATCTGGATACGGATGCCAATGAAGAGCAGTTAGCAACGTTGATCCGTCTGACGGAACGCTACTGTGTAGTCTTTCAGACCATACAAAATAAGCCCGACCTAAACGTCTTTTATAACGTTGTATGAGGGAACGTCCCCTCCCCAACTTGGAGGGGTGGCTATCCGACCAGAGGTCGGGGGCCAGGGTAGGTTCACTACGGCCCGAAACACACCCCACCGCTACGCGGCACCCCTCTCAAGAGAGGAGAAGAATTCGACTCTCCTGTGGACACTGCCCGATATAGCCTGGCTCTCCTAACGCTTGTTACTTTCATCCCAGGCATTCTGTTTTGGCCCATGGCCTGGTCCAGCGCTGGCGTCGGCGGAAATTAGCCGTCTCATACACGCTGCCCGGTGCTTTTGTGCTTGGACTGAGTGTGGGCATATTGCGCTGAGAAAAACACTCTTGACAGTAGACTTTGGCACCAATCTCTGGCTGTGTCTTCCCGCAACGCTATGCTTCGCCGCAGCACTAGTCATTGAAGTCCAGTGTCGCAAACACCTGACCATACGAACTTTGGTCGGTATCCCGGAACTGTCCTCTACCCCAACGTCTCAAAAGTCGCTTGATCAGGGTGTGTATGCGCGCATGCGGCACCCACGCTTTGTGGTGGTCATGCTCAGTACGTTTGCTGTTGCTTTTTCTACAAACTATCTGGCCCACTACGTGCTGTGTCCGTTAGTCGTTGCCACGCTGCAGGTTGTCACTGTATTGGAAGAGCGAGAACTTCTTGAATGTTTCGGTACGGCGTACGAGCAGTACCGACAGTGCGTACCACGTTTTCTTTCTATTTTTTCAAGGACGATAGTCATGGCATACTTTGACGGTTAGCGCGGCTTCGCGGACGACCTGGGTAACGTGAACGGCAACCGACCGGTCAAAAGCCAAGGGAAGAATGCGTCGTGGGGTGGGCTCTTCTATACAAGAAGTAATTGTGTCGACCGCAGCGAGCTCCATGCTTTCGGTAAAGCGAGTCGCGCGTACTTCCAACGCGCCACGAAAGAGGCCGGGGACAGCCAGGACGTTAATGACCTGATTGGGGAAGTCGCTCCGCCCGGCACCAACAATGGCCGCCCCTCCTGCGGAGGCTTCCGCGGTCATGATCTCCGGAATGGGGTTTGCCATGGCGGGCGCATATGACGACTTCCTGGACAGCGGTTGCCTGCTGACTGACTTCTTGTGAAGGGAGCAAATGGGCGATAGCGCGTCCAGCCGCGCCTGCTCCATTAATGACCACGGACAGTTCGTCTGGAGACCGACCGAGACAGCGCGCCGCATTCAGTAGGGCAGCGAGCAGAACGATGGCCGTACCAGGCTGATCGTCGCGCAGGACGGGGCTACCGATATATTGCAACTGTTCTTCAATCGCAAAACACTGCGGCGCGGGAAAATCCTCCAGATTGATCCCACCGTATGTTGGGGCAATGGCCCGGACGATCGCAGCGATATCTTCAATCTCATGGGTATCCACGACGACGGGAACGGCATCGATGCCGGCAAATTCAACAAACAGGGCCGCGCCTTGCTTTCCATCACCGGCAGCGCGGCCTTTGGACCAATATCGCCAAGACCGCGGACGGCAGAGTCGTCGGAGACTAAGGCAACAGTCCGACCCTTCCAGGTCAGATCCCAGGCTGCTCCAGGATTTTTGGCAATCTCCTCACATGGACGTGCCACGCCAGGAGTGTAGGCGCTGCTCAAATCGTCTTGCGATTCGAGCCGCATGCGAGAAGTCACCCCGATCTTGCCTTGGGTTTCACGATGACGGATGAGTAAGCGTTCGAAAATGTCCGTATGTTACCTGATATAGCCAAGAGGGCTGAGATTTCAGCTGTACCGCTCCCTATGGGAGCGGCGTTTGCTCAGATATAGTCATCCAACTACATTCTGTTTGTCATCAACACAGGAGAGTCGTATGGCTAAACAACCGACCATTGTTTTTCTCTACTCGCAACGTTTCGTTCCAGCCCAGATCATCCAAATGGCTCAGGAGCAGGTGGCGTCAGGTTTTACCTTTGAGCTTTTGGAACAGGACTCTCCATCCGAGACTCGGTTGGAGAAAATCTCTCAGGCCGATTTCATCCTGGCCTATCCAGGTAATCCATCAACTAAGGAATTACACGCCGCAAAACAACTCAAGCTGTTTCAGATATTGAGTGCGGGCTATGAATGGTTGGATTTGGATCTCTTTCAGAAGCTCGGGCTGCCCATCGCCAATAACGGCGGAGCTAATGCGCCCACTGTTGCTGAACACGCCATTTTGCTTATTTTAGCGGTGTTCAAAAAACTGCCCCTGCATCACAACGCCTTACACGAGGGGAAATGGCTCGGACTGCAAGAAACTCTGGACATGCGGGAGTTCCGAGGCAAGACGTTGGGGCTTGTCGGCTTTGGCCGAATCGGCCAAGAGGTCGCTCGCATTGCCAAGGGGTTTCAGACGACAATTTTCTATTATGACACGATTCGGGCCGCAACGGCTGTTGAGCAAGAGGTCGGGGCACAACTCCTGCCGCTTGACGCTCTGCTCGAACAATCCGATGTCGTGAGCATTCATACGCCGCTGACAGATGAGACCAAGGGGATCATCAACGCGCGTGCTCTGGCGCTGATGAAGTCGTCAGCGATTGTGGTGAACACCTCACGTGGGCCGGTGATAGACCAACCTGCTCTCATCGAAGCCCTCCAGAATAATCGAATTGCCGGGGCTGGACTGGATGTCTTTACTATTGAACCGCTGGAGACAGATAGCCCGTTGCTATCTCTAGACAATGTCGTGCTGACGTCGCACATCGCTGGTGTAACCCTCGACACTTGGAGCCGACGCATCGCGTTTGGTTTTGCCAATATTCAAAGAGTTGCTGATGGTAAAAAGCCTGCGTCGGTGATTGGGGGGTAGGAACGAGAAAAAGCCTTTATTCCCGACTACGGAACTTCTTTCTCAGCCGGGAGTTTATATTATTCAAGAGGTTTACTGGAGGTTTGCGGGGCTGATAATGCGTCGTTGGAGACAGGCTCTCATCCTTTTACAGCCGCTGACGGTTTACACTCTTGCTGAGGTACCACTTGTTAGGGCGACCTCGGATGAGCTCGAACAAGACGTCTACAGGCTGGTCAATGAGAGTCGGGCTTCGCAAGGGCTTAAGCCTCCCACCTTCAATCCTGAAATCTCTGCTATTGTCCGCCGCCACAGTCAGGACATGGCGACAGGGCAGGTCGGAGTTGGCCATGCTGGAGCCCAAGGCCGCCAGCATGCGATTCCAGAATTATGACTATGCGCGGGTTTGCGGAGAATGCGGCTGCAAATACCGCAGGGTCTCCAC
Source organism: uncultured Enterobacteriaceae bacterium (assembly GCA_964639795.1). GTDB lineage: Bacteria > Desulfobacterota > Binatia > Bin18 > Bin18 > Bin18. Next base: position 6,731 of record CAZXFE010000057.1, read on the forward strand.
AGCAAGCGGATATGGCCATTGCCGATTGGCTGACAAGTCCCGGCCGCCGGCGCAGTATGGAAGGCGCTTATGACCTAACTGGAATAGGGGTAGCTCAAGGACCGACCGAAGCGTACTTCTTCACATTACTCTTTGTGAGAGCGCCATCTTTTCATCCAGGCATCGCTGGAAGCGATACAACTGATAAGAGTTCCGCCCCTGCGCCGCGTGCCGCGTGCCGCGAGAATTGAATAGCACGTCGTTGAAACCCGCCCATCCCCTACCTACGAGAGGCCGTACAGGAAACCGCGTTACGAAAAAGACCCGCACGGGAGTGGGTGCAAGAGTTGGATTGAACTGGCCCTGGGCAAGATAACACGCAGTCCAACTTCAGTTGAAGAACTATCTTGTTAATCGACGTCACCTAAGAACTCATCAAGTCCCGCGGTATGCATGTGGAGATGCAATATGGCAGCGCCGAGCTCACCAAAGATTTCATTCCGCTCTTTTGCCGAACTCGGATGTGCTTCTAAGCGTAGGATGAGAGAGGCAACATGTTCACACTCTTCACGCAGTTCCACAAGGAGCACCTCCGTTGTACTTGACGGAACATCGACTGTCTTCGTCCTTGCACCTGCCATTACTCACTCCTTAAGCGTTTTCTCCCTCGGGTTAGGCTGACCTCAAAGGTTTTAACCTCAAGAGGAAACTGCATAGGGCTGCTCCTACAATCGCTCTCTGGTAGGAGTGATCAATATCCCCGTAGCCGTGCCCAGCGATCGCGGTGCCAGGCGGTGTCCCCAAAGGTCATCTCTGTCGCTCGGGCACGTTTCAGGTAAAAGCCCGCGTCATGCTCGTCTGTCATGCCGATACCAGCGTACATCTGTACGCTTTCATTAGTCGCTAATATAAAAGCGTCAGAGCAGCGAGCCTTGGCTAATGAGACGAGGAGGGCAAGATCGGCATCCCCGTCGTCGGCAGCATTGGCAGCGGCCATTACCGAAGAGCGACACAGCTCAATTTCCATAAAAACTTTGGCAGCCCGATGTTTGAGGGCTTGAAACGAGCCAATCGCTACACCGAACTGTTCGCGCGTCTTGAGATATTCAAGCGTATCATCAAATATCTGACTCATCCCACCCAACATTTCCGCGGACAGGCCGACGGTGGCCAGATCAACAATGCGCGACAGCGGCTGCAAGCCTTGGTCAGGGGTGCCAACAATACTGGCGGCGCCGACTTTAACCCCGACGAGGGTGACCAAAGCCGCAGCTCGGCTGTCGACTCGGGTTTGTGGTCTGATGCTCAGGCCGGGAGTATCCGGTGTAATGAGAAAGAGCGTTATGCCGTCTTGATCGTTCTGCTCTCCGGCCGTGCGAGCCGAGACGATAAGCGCATCTGCATTCTGACCATCCAAGACTTGTATTTTTTCGCCAGACAGCCGCCACTCGTCTCCCTCTGCACTGGCTTGGGTTGTTACACGATGCAGGTCGTAGCGACTGCGTGCTTCCTGATAGGCGACTGCCAGAATTTTTTCACCTGAAGTTATGCCGGGCAGCCAGGTTTGTTTTTGTTCGCTACTCCCAGCTTGATCGATCAGTTGACCGCCTAAGAGAACTGTAGAGAGAAAGGGCTCGGGGGCAAGGTTGCGGCCGAGAGCTTCAAGGACTACGGCCAGATCGGCTAAGCCCAGGCTGGCTCCGCCATATTCTTCGGGAACTAGAATGCCCGTCCAACCGAGCCTGGCCATCTCTTGCCACAGGTCGCGCGAGAAACCCACACTGTCCTGCCCATCCCGTAAAGCCCGAATACGACCGACGGGGGAATGGGCTCGCCCAAAATGCAGTGCAGTTTTTGCTAAGAGTTCTTGGTCTTCAGTCAGAACAAGTGTCACGATGTGTCTCCTAATCAGGTAAACCCAATACGCGTTTGGCAATAATATTGAGCTGAATTTCGCTCGTACCGCCTTCGATACTATTGCCGCGCGAACGCAACCAGTCGCGAGTCAGCGTGAGCTCATGCTCTTCAAATCCCGGACCTTCCCACCCCAGTGCCTGTGGACCCGCGATCGATAACAGCAACTCAAGACGACGCTGATTCAATTCAGTGCCATAGATTTTAAACATTGAGCTTTCCGGCCCTGGCGGACGTCCGGCTTTTGCTGCATCACGGGCGCGTTCGGTTGTGAGCCGAAAAGCCCGACTGTCCATTTCATATTGGGCCATCCGGCTTCTGATTGCGCCGTCGGCAATACGCTCGCCAACTAAACCGATATGCTCTTTGGCCCAGTCGCGCATCGTACGGCCTTTACCCGCTGTAGTGCCAAAGGCCGAAGCGATCATATTGCGTTCATGGTTAAGCAGTGCCTTGGCGACCGTCCAACCTTTGTTGACTTCAAAAATGACGTTCTTGGCTGGTGCTTGGACGTCGGTTAAAAACGTTTCACAAAAAGGCGACGTACCGCTGATGAGTTTAATCGGCCGGGTTTCAACTCCCGGCGAATCCATATTTACCAAGATAAAAGTGATGCCCGCTTGCTTTTTGGCATCCGGATCCGTGCGAACAAGCATGAACATCCAGTCGGCCAGGTGGGCGAATGAAGTCCAGACTTTCTGGCCGTTGATGACGTAATGATCGCCTTCAAGGATGGCCCGTGTTTTCAGCGAAGCCAGGTCGCTACCCGAACCCGGTTCGGAATAGCCCTGGCACCAGCGAATCTGGCCGCGTATAATACCCGGTACATGCTCGTGTTTTTGCTCTTCTGTGCCGTATTGCAGCAGGGTTGGACCGATCATGGTCAAGCCAAAACCGATCAAGGGAGCTGGTAGTCGTAGGGCGTTCATTTCCTGCTGAAAAACCTTGGCTTCTTCCTGGGACAACCCACCCCCGCCGTACTGAGTCGGCCACTCGGGTGCAGTCCAGCCACGCTCGGCCATCATGTCCATCCAGACTTTCATGTCCGGATTCGAAAAGGTAGCATTACGTCCGCCCCAATTGCCGTCGAGTAGCGTATTGCCCAGACCCCGGAGAGAGGCTGGGGCGTTGGTGTCGAGCCACTTATGAGTTTCAGCACGAAAGGTTTCGAGGTCTGCCATGGAATGATCCCTCCTCAATATGTAAGGGCGACCAAACGGTCGCCCTTATTCGAACAAGATTGTGCGCTTCGGACAAGCGCTCTAGGAATCTTACGCAGCTGCGGCGGCCGGTGCTGGCATACTGAGCGGTTCGGGTTCCGCCAATGGAGTAGTGTCCCACTTTTTAAGTTCTGGCAGAACGTGTTTGGCAAAACACCTCAGGCTGCCCTCGGCCTCGTCGTATGGCATACCTGCGTAGCTAAAGTTGCCCATAATGGCTTTCATGTCTATCGTATCGCGCATGAATTCGATCTTCCTCAGCACTTGGTCAGGAGTGCCCCACGGCATGAGTTTGACGAAGTCTTTGGCTGCGCTATCCATACCGTGTTTTTCAATATATTTCCCTACATTGCTGTAGAATTCATAGCCCTTATGTGAACCAAATTTATTGCCTGTCATCTCATAGTGCTTCATGGCCGTATGATAATAGGCGCCGATCCACTTATAAGCGTTCTCTTCCGCCCGCTTGGCATTTTCGTCCACATAGAAGAAACCGCCACAGAACGGCTGGGGAGGTTTTGTACCAGGCCGCTCCTCTTGCCAGACCTTGTGGTAGACCTCGAAGTCGCCCTTAACGACATCCCAAGGTTTCTGCGGAATGACCAGTAGGCCGATGCCGAGTTTAGCCATGATAGGCATGGACTCCGGAGAGACGGCGGCGGCATAGGTGCGGCCCTTAAAGGAGTAGGCAGGATAGGGGCGGATATCGCGGCGGGGCTGCTGGGTGGTCAGGCCGCCCTCCATATAGCCATTCTCCAGCCCATTTATAAGGAGTTCGGCGTATTCGACAAAGCGTTCGCGGCCTTCGTTCTGATCGATCCGAAACCCGTCGTATTCAACCCTTGCCAGACCACGGCCGAAACCCAGAATCATACGCCCGTCCGACACATGGTCGAGCAAAGAAATCTGTTCGGCCACCCGAATAGGATCATGCCACGGGAGAACGATGACCATGGTTCCGAGCTTGGCTGTCTTAGTTCTGCCGGCCATATAGGACAGAAACTGGACCGGATCAGGACACATGGTGTAATCGGTGAAGTGATGTTCAATAGACCAAATCGAGTCGAAGCCGAGGGGCTCGGCCATCTCGGCGATCCGAAGTTCCTCACGATAGACTTCGGCATCAGAGCGTGTGTTGCCTGGATTTTGAAATACTGGGGCGTAACCGACGTGCATAATACCCTCCTTGCACAAGACTTACTTATAAACTGTAAGATCCATAGTATAGGTAAGCCTGTTCAGTTCGCATAGTCCCTTTTCTGGCCGGGAAATTTCAAAGAAGAGGAGGGGTAGATTATTTGAGCAGAAAAAATTTCCTCTAATGGTATTTCACAGTTCAGACTTCGAGCAATTAAAACGAAATTGCGCCCAAAAAGCAGATGAGCGTACTCAGGCAACGACACTTCCACCGCCCAGGTGGACGAAGCGTTATCGCGGTGTGATGGGCGTTATTTCCTAGGCTTCCCTTGCCGCGCGTATCAAGCTCGCAAATCTGCGAAACGCGACCGTAGAGGGGGATGGTATCGCCTGTCCGACCCTCCCCTGATCCAGCGACAGAGGTGCGGATCCATCCACTGGCTCGACGCGGCGACCGACAGGACGGCTACCCTGCCTTCAATGCGCTCATGCTTCGATGGCGGCATGCGAGATGCGCACTGGGAGCTCAAGAGCCGGACGATCCTCCGCGCTGTGGGCGCTCTTTGCACCTTGAACGTGCAAGCTGTAACGGCGAGCGAACGGGTAGGCCGTGGCACCGTGGGCGACAGCACTGAGCAGGACCGTAAGCACGACGACCCTAGAAATCGCTTCACTATGCAGGACACCAAACTCCTCGACAACAATGAGGTCGAATAAAATAGAAGCGAGGCCCCGCAGCCTGACCCTGCCGAGAAATGCCACACTGACTAGGCGTAGCCCAGATCCCAGTAAGCCCAGCGAAACCGGCAGCAGCCGGATAATGGTCAAGCTCCGGGCGCGGCATACGTACAGTCCGCAGGCTTACAGATGCATGGGCCTACAGGAGCAGGATAGCGCCAAAGGGCATGAAGACCAGGAGTGTAAGAGGCTGACCTTCGGCCTCGCCAAACTCGTACAAGCACGTACAGATACCTCCGCTCGAATTACCAAACGCGAGGCCGGAAGAAAAAGCGGCCAGGAAGCCTCCCCCCCCCATAAGCTCTGCATCGGCGAAGGGGAGCGCAGCCACCCCCAGCGAGGAGAGATGTTCGAAGACCGGATTGATCCAATCACGGCCAATCCCTCGCGCGATCAGTCGGCAGCCAAAGTAGTCCACAGCAACCCCCACGGTAGGGCCCCGTCACCTGTAAGAGGACAAACCACAGCTAGGAAGAGGCGTCCGCAGTCGTCTGGTTGGTGCCTGCTATCGAAGCCGTCAGGAGGACCACGGGGAGAACAATGCCGTCATTCAATCCGCTCTTCACGTTGAGGCTTTGCCGAATCCGTACCGGGATGACAGGACTACTGACAACATCCTGTCGGAGCGCTGCGTCGATAGGAGCCAGAATTTCCGCAAGGAGCAAGCACTTAAAAAGAGAGCAGTGGGGAATAACGATAGCTGCGACCGTGCCCCCGGCAAGGATTGTCAGCGGGACCGCTATCCCTAGGAGGCCGAGAGGCAAGCTCTCGTTGCGCGGAGACACGAGATGCCGTTCCTTAGTTATCTTGCTGTTCTTGAGTGGGCACGGGTAGAAGTGTTTGATGTCCGGGATGCTGACCCTCTGCAGCTCGCACTGCTGCAAACCATCGCCCCGGGCGAATGGGTGGAACTATGCTTCCAACTCATTCCAGCTTGTCGAATTCTTTCCAGTGCATGGCCCATTCATAAGCTCTGGGATATGGAGCCGGCCGCCTCATTTCAGACGATACAACCAGTCCCAACTTGTGTCCGCGTCTGGCGTAGTGCGGGTTTCACGACCTACCAGGCCAGCAGGGATGCACTGGAGCAGGCTGCCCTCGGTTCTCTGCAAGCTGGAGAGCCGTTCGCCGCTATCTGTGCCACCAGGGAAGAAACCTCTCCGGTCGAGGAAGCTGCCCAAGCGGTTGGCAGCCTACTCCTGCGCTGGATTGAAGACGGCTTGCTCGCTCAGCTCCCGGGCTAGTGCGGATAAACTTAGGCATTCTGCCGGTCTGGATGATGCCTGAGTCCTTGGCGTGGATCTGGGACCTTTGGATGAGAGCTAAATCCACCTCATTGCGCTCAGAGTGGTAGGTTTAGATGATTGTGTGGCCTGGAAATAGTGAAGCGGATTCCAGGAATATCCTACGGACCGGTAGAAGCTTGCGCTCACATCTCCAGGATTCCACTCCGTTCCATCCAGGCTACAAGATGGAATTCCATCATCATTCGGACTTTTGCCTACCCTACCCCTCCATTGAGGAACCTTATCCGGCTTTCAAAGCTTCGAGCACCTTCTTTGGATGATCGGCGGCTTTGGCTACGCGCTTCCAATGTTTCTTGACCTTGCCGTCCGGGCCGACCCATACGGTTGAACGAATGACACCGATGGTTTTTTTGCCGTACATCATTTTCTCACCCCAAGCGCCGTATTTCTCCATGACTTTTTTGTCTGGGTCACACAGCAGGGTAAACGGCAGCTTGTATTTCTTTGCAAACTTCTCGTGCGAGGTTGCGCTATCGGATGAAATACCGAGGACAACGGCGTCTGCCTTTTGAATGTCTTTCCACAAATCCCGAAATCCGCAGGCTTCTTTGGTGCAGCCGGGTGTGTTGTCGCGCGGATAGAAGTAGACGATTACGTTTTCGCCACGTAGGCCTTTGAGCGCGACCGCATTACCCGCAGCGTCTCTCAACGTAAACGCTGGAGCGACTTTTCCTTCTTCAACCGGCATGTCTCGTTCCTCCCTAAAGACCCTGAATCATTCTTTCTCTCCACGAAATTACCTGCTCCGTATATCATACATATACCTGGATTTGACTCACCCGGTGGTATTTCTTAAGCTAGCCCGGCTATTACTGAAGAAAAACACAGCTGACAAAGGAAGGAGCCGTAGTATGGATTTTGATTTTTCTCCAAAAGTGAAAGACCTGCAGAAAAAGGTCCTCCAATTCATGGGCGATCATGTCTATCCCAACGAGGTCACCTTTGAAGAACAACTTAACTCGGGATCTGATCGCTGGCAGATTCCGCCGATTCTCGAAGAGTTAAAAGACAAGGCCAAGAGTGCCGGGTTGTGGAATCTATTCCTGCCCGAAAGTGATCATGGCTACGGGTTAACGAACCTCGAATATGCGCCGCTGTCTGAGATCATGGGGCACGTGCACTGGGGCTCAGAAGTCTTTAACTGCTCCGCCCCGGATACCGGCAATATGGAAGTGATCTCCCGTTACGGTACGCCGGAACAGCAGAAAGAATGGCTCGAACCTTTACTCGAAGGAAAAATCCGCTCCTGTTTCGCCATGACCGAGCCGGCAGTGGCTTCTTCTGATGCGACTAATATTGAATCCAGCATTGTGCGTGACGGCGATGAGTACGTGATCAACGGTCGCAAATGGTGGTCGTCGGGCATGGGCGATCCGCGGTGCAAAATCCTCATCTTCATGGGCAAGACCGATCCTGATAACCCGAATCGGCATCTACAGCAGTCCCAAATCCTGATCCCTCGGGATACTCCGGGGGTCAAGGTGCTGCGCATGTTGTCGGTGTTTGGCTACGATGACGCGCCACACGGCCATGCCGATGTGGAGTTTAAAGATGTTCGCGTGCCTGCCTCGAATATGATTCTGGGAGAAGGCAGGGGGTTTGAGATTGCCCAAGGTCGGCTTGGCCCCGGACGCATTCACCACTGCATGCGACTTATTGGCCAGGCTGAGCACGCGCTTGAAAAAATGTGTAGGCGGGCCAAATCTCGCACGGCGTTTGGAAAACTCGTATCTGAAAGAACCGTAACGTTAGAGCGTATTGCAGAAGCGCGGATTATGATTGAGCAAGCGCGGCTGCTCACGCTCAAAGCCGCCTATTTGATGGACACGGTTGGCAATAAGGCTGCCCGGACGGAGATTGCCATGATTAAAGTGGCCGCGCCCAATATGGCCCTTCAGGTGATAGACTGGGCCATGCAGGTGCACGGCGGCGGCGCGGTATCCGAAGAGTTCGGTCTTGCTCGGGCGTATGCTTCTGCCCGAACGCTGCGTTTTGCCGACGGGCCGGACGAAGTCCACCGTAACCAGATTGGCCGGTTGGAGCTGCGCAAATACGACGATTAAAACGACTAATAAGGAGCGCACCCATGCTGCGCCCTGCTGTTGCCGTGGAGCGCTCTGCTCTTAAATAGGGCAGACGTGGGTCTGCTCCTACAAGTACTCTCATCCTGATTCACGGCAGAGAGAAGACGCCTATGAAATTTGGTTTGCATTACCAGCTGCCGTGTCGGGATTCTCAATCGCCGGTTCAGCGCTATCGGGATACGCTCGATCAGGCGATTCATGCTGAAACGCTAGGGTTTGAGTCTGTGTGGCCGGTCGAGCAACACTTCAACCCTGAGCTTTCGATTCTGCCTTCTCCTCTACTGCTGCTGTCGGCTGTCGCCGAGCGGACCCAGGAGCTGCGGCTTGGCATTGCCATTGTCTTGCTGCCTCTCTCCCACCCCATCCGCATGGCGGAAGAGATTGCGACCTTGGACGTGCTGAGTAATGGTCGAGTGGAGTTCGGCATTGGACGAGGGTCTATTCCGACTCACTTCAGCGGTTTTGGCGTGGAACAGGCCAAAAGTCGGGAGCGGATGCTTGAAGCTGTGGAGATAATTCGTCAGGCATGGACCACTGAAAGGTTCTCATTCCAAGGGCAGTTTTTTAGTGTTGAGGACATCTCTGTTGTACCCAAGCCAGTCCAGCAGCCCCATCCTCCCATTCGAGCTGCAGCCAATAGCATCGAGACCTTTAAACTGATGGGGCGTCTGGGCTATCCCATCTTCGTCGCCTCGCAGGTGAATCCGTTTGCCAAAATGCGAGAGTATATCCCGCTCTACCGCGAGGCCCGAACTGCGGCAGGACACCCGGACTGTGGGGGTGAGGAGGTAACGCTGCTTGGCCCGCTGTACGTGGGCGAGAGCAAGGCCCAAATCCGGGAGGAGTTAGAGCCCAGTATCTGCCGGTTTCTGGAGTCTGTTGCCGCTCTTGCCGCAACCCATGGACCGGCGTTGGGCGCTCAGTCTAGCCGTATAAAAGATGCCTTCGAACGGGTGCGACGTATGACCTACGAGAAGGTGGATGAGGTCATGGCTATCTTCGATACGCCAGATGCCTGTGTCGAGCGACTCAAGCGTCTGGAAGAGGAATTCGGCATGGGACGCTTTGTGTGTTGGTTTAACCCTGGCGGCATGGTGCCGCACTCGCAGGTCATGCGCAGCATGGAGTTGTTTGCGGCGAAAGTGATGCCGCACTTCCCGTAACGATTCTAAAGTCGATCAACGACGAGGCGAAACGCCGTGGACTATAAACAAGAATTCCTTGATTTATTGCTGAGAAAAAACGCGCTGAAAATTGCGGCTGACCCTGACTCTTTTTTTCAGTTAAAAAGCGGTCGGGCCAGTCCGAGTTTTGTGTCGCTGGGCTCCCTGACCGATGGGGCCAGTTTGGTAACCTTAAAGCAGTGTTATAGCCGGGCAGCTATAGAAGGCGTCGAGCAGGACATCCTCAAGGACTTTCAGTACGTTTTTGGCCCGGCCTACAAAGGCATTACTCTCGGGGCGCTGACGTGTGAAGGACTCCAGGAGTATGGCAATAAATCCACTTTTTTCTTGTACGATCGCAAAGAAGAGAAGGCCTACGGAGAGGTGACGCAGGGCGGCGCCGCCGGAAAAGTTATCGTCGGCGCGGAGAATTTCGTGCAGTCGAGCGCCATCCTGCTGGTCGACGATGTGGTGACAACAGGCAAAGCTAAGTATGAAGCCCTAAAAAAAATACGGCTGCTCGGAAAACACGACATCGCCGGCATGGTTGTGGCCGTGGATCGACAAGAATTAATGGGTGATGCACACGATGTGAGTAAGCTGAGCGCCATCCAAGCACTTGAACAAGAACTGGGCATCAAAACGTTTGCCATTCTGACTATGCAAGAGATATTTACCAGGGTGAAAGATACACTCGCCGAAGACGTTCGGCGGGCATGGGTCGCTTACTATGATCGTTACGGCGCTGTACGGATGGAGTAAGAGCATCCTACGCCCTAGAGCACGTCTTGAGTCTCTGTGGTCGAAGCTTGGGCTCGGGTAAGGGCGTTACAGTCCTACACGTTTTGGCGGTTTGAA
>CAZXFE010000058.1:0-17108 GCA_964639795.1 uncultured Enterobacteriaceae bacterium
CGGGCAGCGGGCCATATTCTTTCACGTCTTCCTGGGCTGCCAACATCGCTTTGTAGGACGCGTTTGATTTTGGCGCTGTGGCAAGATACGTCGCCGCTTGCGCAAGTGGGATGCGCGCCTCAGGCAGACCAACAAAATGGACGGCATCCTTTATTGCTATGGCGAGCGACAGGGCGTGCGGGTCAGCGTTGCCAACATCCTCCGCAGCGAAGATCACCATCCGTCTGGCAATAAACAAAATGTCTTCACCAGCCTCAAGCATGCGCATCATCCAGTACACGGCAGCATCAGGATCACTGCCCCGCAAGCTCTTAATAAAAGCAGAAATAATGTTGTAGTGTTCCTCGCCACCCTTATCGTAGCGCAGGGATCTCTGCTGCGTCGCTTCTTTGACAAGAGGCAGTTCGAGACGCCTTGTCTTCTTGTGCACTGCCAGCGTTGCCACAACTTCAAGCGTATTTAACGCCACCCGTGCATCGCCCTGGGCATAGTGCGCAATCGTGCCAAGCACACCTTCGTCAGCCGCCAGATGCTGCGACCCGAGACCACACTCTTCATCCTGCAGCGCAGCCTGAAGAATCTGCACCAGATCCTCGGACTCCAAGGCTTCCAACACCACCACCCGTGCACGGGATAAAAGTGGGGCAATAACTTCAAAAGACGGGTTTTCAGTTGTCGCCCCAATGAGAATAGTCAGACCTTGCTCAACATGAGGCAGGAAAGCATCCTGCTGGGCCTTATTAAAACGATGGATCTCGTCAACGAACAAGACCGTTGATAGCCCAGTCTGCCGCTGATGTACTTTCGCCTGTTCGAGAATCAGGCGCAGATCCTTGACCCCGGACAGGACAGCCGTGAAAGCGGCAAAGGGGAGATCCATAACCTGCGCCAAAAGGTGGGCTAAAGTAGTTTTCCCACTTCCCGGCGGTCCCCATAAGATCAGAGACGAGAGCGCCTGCTGCTCTACCATTTGGCGCAACAGGCGGCCAGGGCCAAGAACACGTCTCTGGCCCACGTAGGCATCAAGCGTCTGCGGCCGCATGCGCTCTGCAAGTGGGGCGGTAGGAGAAAGAGAAGTGGGAGGGGCTTTCTTGGCTGCCTCCTTTACGGCAGTATGAGCGAATAAGTCAGGATGGCGTGTTGACATGAGAACGTCATTATACCCAAGACACAACCAAAAGGGAGTGCCCGATCCCTCCCCTCGACAACCATGAACACCATTGGTCTGGTGATCAAAGTCAACACGCCAGAGGCGGTTACTTTAGGCCGAACGCTGATAGCCTGGCTGCAGAAACAGGGCAAAATAATCCTGCCTGAGGATAGGACCTGTGAAGAGCTAGGGCTCAATCGTGGCTGGCGGAAAGTTGAAATTCTGCAACAGGCCGACCTTGTCGTCGTGCTGGGAGGTGATGGGACCCTGCTGAGTGTTGCCCGCCGCGCGAATTCTCGCGAGGTACCGATTCTTGGTGTAAACCTGGGTGGATTCGGTTTTTTGACTGAGACCAGGACTAACGAGCTCCTGAGTATCCTCGAACAGGTACTGAGCGGTGAGTTTGAAGTTGAACGACGGAGTTTGCTTGAAGCCACGCTGATCCGGAACGGCGGACGCAGCCAGACCTTTCAGGTCCTCAATGATGCAGTCATTAATAAAAGTGCTCTCGCCCGTATCATTGACTTGGAAACCTGGGTCGACGGCCAACACCTGTGTACCTACAAGGCTGATGGATTAATTGTCGCCACTCCCACCGGCTCGACTGCCTATTCTTTAGCAGCAGGAGGCCCCATCATTGATCCCGCCGTCGGAGTAGTGGTGCTCACCCCTATCTGTCCGCACACCCTGACCAACCGTCCCATTATCCTGCCCGATTATGCGGACATTCGGGTTGTTCTGCGTACGGTTGACCAAGATGTCATTCTCACTCTCGACGGCCAAGAAGGCCATCCGCTCAAAAGCGGAGATACTGTCGGGATTAAGCGCTCGGGCATAAGCGTTGTCTTAATCAAATCCCCCAATCGGACGTTTTTTGACGTCCTGCGCAGTAAACTGCGTTGGGGTGAACGGTAGGGAAAACAAGATTGTGAAAAAATATTGTCTCTCGATTATTACGGGATTTGCCGCAAGTTTTCTCTTCCTCGCTTCTTCTGCGGCGGCAAATCCATGTCAGGAAGGCCAGGATATTCTCGGGCTCTCCCTGAATCCTACCAAACAGGCAAACGACCTCGGTCTTTCGATTGCTGAGATTATACCGCTGACGCCAGGGTCACAGGCCGGCTTGCGCGAGGGCGATGTGCTAGAGCAGGTCAATAGCTGGCCCATACGCAACTGTAAGAGCTACCGGAAGGCAATCCGGGATGCGCATAAAAAACAAAAGGCGGTCCTTTTCTTGGTGTCGCGCAAAGGAAAGCGTCAGCCTGTCTTTTTTGAGCCGGAAATCTGGCAACGCATAGAAGAGAAAAGAGAAGAGCAGCAAGCCGTCGCTAGTCTGCAATCTATGCTGTCTGCGCCATTACCAGAAAGGATCAAAAAAAAGACAGGTAAAGTGGGAGATCAAGCGCTGGCCACCTTACGGGGGTTGGAAACGATGACCTCACTTCCGAGTCTCCTCCCGGTCTACGAAAAAGGCGTTAGAGAAGCCAGAATCCAACTCCGATCACTCGAACGGGGCAGCCAAGGCGGAGCAGAAAAACGCGTTGTGGCCGGCGCTAAAGTACTCTTTGGGTATTACGAAACTGCACGCGACATCCGTCAGTATAAGTCCGACTATCTCAGTCGTAAACGGTCGGATCTACGCAAAGAGCGGGCGGCAAGCTTTACCTCAGAAACTATGCCGTATTTCTACGATTCGCCGGTTACGGGCTGGGTCGATAAATACCCATTCCTGCGCGCCAGCATCAAAGATTCTCCGGATAAACTCGGATTTGACTTTATCGAGCGCCCGGGCGGTTGGGACCCGGACAAGGCGGTTCGGCTGCTGTGGCAGCGCGCCAGGAGCGAGACAAACAAATTCGCCCAATGGATAAATGGGCAGGCAAGTACAAAGTGATACGCGCTGAGGACCCAAGTTCGTCTTTTCACTCAGTCCTCATTGCGTTTCTCTCAGTATTCGCGTCAGAACGGCCACCAGCGTTTCCACAAACTTGCTTGTGCAACATCGTGGGCAGCCGCAGCCTGGGTCTGCCCGAGTCGTGATCCATTCAGTGTCGCCACAACAGACCCAACGACCTGTCCAGCCGTAATCGGTGCAGGCACGCGCTCTGACACGTCGATTTCGATCTGGATTTTCTTTATTTCGCTTTTCTTGACTAACGTTCGGATTTCGCCCACTGCTACCAAAGGAACACGTTCGCGAACTCCGCCTTGCACGAAGGCTTGATGCACGAGGGCGTCACCCGGTTTGACGGCTACGAACATGCGATAATGGGCAAATCCACGATTGAGAAGACGCGTCGTGCTTAAAAAGCACTGCGACCGCTGCTCAGTCCCAAGCACAACGGCAATCAGCCGTAGATCACCACGCTGCGCACTGGCAGTAACACAATATCCGGCTTGACTGTGATAGCCGGTCTTAATGCCGTCCGCACCACGATACTGCCGGAGCAAAAGGTTGGGATTGGACAATAGAAAAGTATCGTTTCGAAAGGGCGCTTGGCTAGTCGCCGCCCACTCTGCGGCTTTAGGAAACAGGAGAAGTTCACGGCCCAACAGCGCAAGATCGTAGGCACTCATACGATCCTCTTCCTGTCCTGGCTCAGCTGGGAGGCCGTGTACACTATTATATTGCGTTTCCTTCAGTCCAAGCTGTTCCGCCTTGTCGTTCATAAGGTCGACGAAAGCCTCGGGACTGCCTGCCACATATTCAGCCAACGCAGCTGCGGCATCATTTGCAGAGTGGATCATCACAGCTCGTAACAGTTCTCTAACAGTGAAGATTTCGCCTTCTTTGAGGTACACCTGCGAACCACCCATGCGGGCCGCCCAGCGAGAAGTGGAGACCTCATCATCCATGCCAATCTGTCCATCTCGGATCTGCTCTAAGACAACGAGCGTTGTCATCATTTTGACCATTGAGGCCGGCTGCCACGGCACATGAGCGTTTTTCTCAAATAAAATGGTCCCGGTTTCCGGCTCCATCAAAATGACAGCATTATAGGGGACGGATTCTTCACCGGTTGCATTAGCTGCTGGCAAGAGGTCTCCGGCATTGACTCCGCCGGGGAAACACAAAACCGCGAGGAAGACTGAGAGCAGCACCATCCAGAGCCTCCCAGAAACCCGCCAAACATCCCGTAGCCCCCCTACACTCCGAGAAACAATACTGCCCACCCCGGGACCTCCTTCTCTATAATCTTACGCGTCGTTTTCACCGGCTATGATCAGGCACCAGGGGGAGAGAGTCAAGCGACACCGAGACAGACAACCCTCCTGAGCTCATCATTCTACTGGCCCCTCTGCTGGCCATTACCCGTAGATTCTCTCTATAATTGCCGCAACTGGCGGGTCTGTGCCCAGTTGATCTCACATGTTTCGGTCAAGATAACATGATACTCTTCTTGAGCCGCTTGGCGTGAAACATAGCCGTCCAGCACATCCTGCCTGACCCGCTCGGGGTCGCGCTCAAACGGCGAAAAGAATCCCGCACCTCCAGGCAGACGCAGCACCACTTGCTCGTCCGGGGTCAGCCGGTATTGCGCTTTCGGATGCGGCCGGGTTCCATCCGACAGCACAAAGTCTCCGAGTCCGCCCGGCTTTCCCCCGGAAAAACCTTGGGCAGGAAATTTTATACGGTCATACATGGCCGAGTGGATAACCGGCTCGTTTGACCGCACAGACAAGACCATCTCTTGGCCAAGTCCACCGCGATACTTTCCCGGACCGCCAGAATCGGGTACCAAAGCACGCTTGTGCATGACAAGGGGAGAGACGTTTTCGATTATCTCTGCAGGCACGCCTTGAATACCACTCGGAAACGCAGTCGCAGAGATACCGTCCTTGTCCGGCCGCGCGCCCATACCACCCGCAGAGAAAAACACATACGTGAACCGGTTCTCGGCACGATCTTTACCCGTGAACTGGGTAATCCAGATATTCGCCGCTCCATCAGCCAGGACTCGATCCGGCACAGCGTGGGCTAAAGCGCCAAACACTGCGGTGGAGAGAAAATGGCCGACAATATGACGTCCGCCTACAGGGGCTGGGAACTGGCAGTTTAAAATCGATCCTTCCGGCGCAGTAATGTGAATGGGCCGGAAGCTGCCCTCATTATTCGGCACATAGGGCGAAATCGCACATTTGAGCGGATAGGTCGTATACGCAATGCAATACGCCAGAGGCACGTTAATGCCACGCTCACATTGCGGAGACGTGCCAGCATAATCAATTTTCAAATCAGATCCATCGACGGTTACCGCAATCTTGACGGTGATGGGTTCATCAAAGCCGTCTATCTGGATTGTATGCTGATAGGTTTCTTGCGGCAGCTCGGCAATGGCCTTACGCATGGCCGTCTCTGATGTTTGGAGAATGGCCTCAGCCAAGGGATTGAGCGAGGCAAAATCATACTCGTCCATAAACTCCAGCAGCTTGGCCCCCCCCACTTCGTTGCCACCCACCTGGGCCATCAAGTCACCTTCAACTAGACCGGGTGCACGCACGTTTTGTTTGATCAGACGAAAAATGTCCTGGTTTGGTTGTCCTGCGCGAAAGAGTTTAAGGATCGGCACATAAATGCCTTCTTCGTAAACCTGGCGCGCATCGGCCCCCAGCATCCGTCCCCCAACGTCAACTGCGTGACACGTGCTCGCAAAAAGTGCGACCGGCTTGCCACTCCGAAAGATCGGGGTGACAACGGTAAAATCGTTGAGATGACCTGAGGTCAGCCAAGGATCATTACTGATCAGGCTGTCTCCATCCGCTAATGCTTCCAGCGGATATTCGGCCAGAAAGTGTCGTACGGCCAAGGCCATGGTGTTTATATGGCCGGGCGTGCCTGTGACTGCTTGGGCGATCATATTGCCTTGGGTATCGAATACCCCTGCGGAAAGATCACCTGCCTCGCGCACAACCGTCGTGAATGAGGCGTTCTGCAGGGCTGTGGCTTGCTCATTGACAATGGAAATCAAGCGGTTCCACAAAATCTCTAACCCAATGGGATCAAGCTGTTGAGCCTCCATATCTTCTTTCCTAGCCGGGCTTTAACAAGACAGCAAGCCACTTTCCTATTCCGCCCTCTTGAAAAGTGTTGCCAACCCCAGATAAACACTTTACTCGAGTTCTTGTCTGTATACGAAATCATTAAGGAGGAGACTATGCCCCTAGGTGAACAAGAAAAAGCGCTTATTGCCCAACTCAAGGCTGTTGGCGGCCCTGCCTTCAATGAAATGAAGGTTGAGGATGCTCGACTAGCCGTTCTGCAATTATTCAAAGTCGAGAACCCGGAACAGGTCGCGAGTGTAGAGGATAAGAAGATTTCTACTGTCAATGGAGATCTGCCACTCCGCATCTATACGCCTACAGGTGACGGGCCACATCCCATTCTCATGTTCTTACACGGAGGAGGCTGGGTGGTCGGCAATATCGAAAGCCATGATGCAATGTGCCGCGTCCTGACCAACGCCGCCCACTGTATAACGATTTCAGTCGATTACCGCCTAGCACCGGAACACAAATTTCCGGCAGCGCCAGACGATTGCTATGAAGCCACCAAATGGGCCGTGCTGAATGCGGCCGCTATTGGGGGAGATCCGCAACGGGTCGCCGTAGGCGGTGACAGTGCCGGCGGCAACCTGGCTGCCACAGTGGCATTGATGGCCGGAGATCGAGGCGCTCCGTCGTTGGCCTATCAGCTGCTGCTCTATCCGGTCACCAACCATGCGTTTGACACCGAGTCGTGCAAGCAGAACGGTGAAGGCTATTTACTGACCAAAGACGACATGGTCTGGTTTTGGGATCACTACCTGGAAAATGACGAGGCTGGGAATGCCCCGTATGCCTCGCCATTGCTGGCCAAATACATCAATAGCCCGCCGCCTGGGTTAGTAATGACTGCCGAGTTCGATCCGTTGCGCGATGAAGGCGAAGCGTACGGCAAGAAGCTCCAAGACGCCGGCGCCGATATTACAATCTCGCGTTACGCGGGAACAATTCATGGATTCTTTGGGCTCTTTCAGTTTGACACCCAAAAGAAAGCCTTGGCCGAAGCGGCTGAGGGGTTGAAAGCCGCCTTCGCGCAGTAAATATGAACAATTCTTAGCACTAACATCTGACATAGACCGTTTGTAAGGGCAGCCTTGCGCGGCTGCCCTTTTTCAAGGCTTCGTCTTCTCTAGCAGCTCAATATCTCCAGGGTCTTCCGCCCGGTCCGCAGCACATCTATTTTGTATCAAATGCTCCCGACTGATGAGGTACTCAACAGGCTTCGTGTTCATTAAGGGAATGAACTCGCACAGATCGCTCTATAACTGTCGCATATTCATCTGGCATGATCAACTCAAGGAGCAATGGAACTTCTCATCTCCGGAGAGTCCTATATATTGCACGTATTCAGTCTCTTCGGCTTCTTCAAAGGCAAAGAATTTCCCAACGACTTTTTGCACAACGTGTATCGCCGAGTGTCTCTTGAAGACTACCATGCTGAGCTCGGAACACCCAGCCGTTTCCCTCTCACTTCAAGAAAATACTCAACGTTGACTCTCCTCTTCCGCGTCCTTAGTTTAAGAAGAGGCCTTTTTAACACAACGGAGGTAAAACATGGCTACAACGATGACGTATTCCCAACCTGCCGCACGTGCAAGTGAAGCCGCGCGCGCAGAGTTTATCCGCCGCACCTACACCCATCTCGCGTTGGCAATACTGGGCTTTATTCTAGTTGAAAACCTGCTCTTGCAATCATCTTTTGCTCCAGCCCTGGTGCAGACAATGGTTGCTGGATACGGCTGGTTTGCTGTTTTGGCTGCGTTTATGGGCGTGTCATGGCTGGCCGACCGCTGGGCGCAGTCCAATGCCTCGCCCCAGATGCAGTATCTTGGCCTCGGGCTCTATATTGTGGCAGAGGCGGTGATCTTTTTGCCCATGCTGTATATTGCCACATCCTATAGCTCACCAGATGTCATTCCCACGGCGGGTCTGATGACCTTACTCTTGTTTGGCGGACTGACATTCACCGCTTTCACCACCCGCAAGGATTTCTCATTTCTGCGCGGCGTTCTCTCTATCGGCGGGTTTGTCGCTCTTGGCGTGATCTTAGCCAGTATGCTGTTTGGATTCAGTTTAGGCTTATTCTTCTCAGCGATTATGGTCGCCTTTGCTGCCGGGTCTATCCTCTATACGACTTCAAACATCATTCATCACTACCGTCCCGATCAACACGTGGCCGCCTCACTTGCGCTGTTTGCCGGCGTGGCCCTGATGTTTTGGTATCTAGTGCAAATCCTACTCGCGCTGGGCGGTGACGATTAGAGGCGCGCGGGGCATTACCCAAGGATCGATTCTCAATCTGTCGTGTTTTCCAGCTTCGTGAAGGGCCTGGTGCTTCGTATCAAAGGCGGCACCTTTCTCCAACGCCATCGTCGTCTGCTGCCGCTGGCTGTTGCCCCATTTCTTCTGAGTACCCTCCTTTATGCAGCCGGGGTTTACGCTTTTTGCAATACTACAACGACTGTTTCAGCCTGATTATGGAGCGACCTGAAGTCTGATATTGTCTCAGCGTGTATCGTGTCCTGTGTTCGCCCTTTCTCGTGGTAGCAGTGGTCTTTGCCTTTTCTTTTGTCTTTGCTGGAACGATACTGGCAGCCCCATTTCTTGATCTCCTCTCCCATAGGACAGAAGTCATCGTTCAAGGCACAGGACTGGATCAGCCATTCCAATTTCAACAGGTGCTCTTGAGTATTCTCCGTTCCGCCGGACACGCCGGTCTCATTATTGGCATGTTGGCTCTTGCCTTTCCTCTCAGCTTTCTGCCTGTTGTTGAACATGCGCTGTACCTCGTCCTGGGCAGGTTGCTCTTAGCCTATGCTATGAGCAGCTTCCGTATGGACGGGCGACAGCTTTCTTGTCGAAACAAATGGCGCTTGCTCCTCAGCAACAAGGCTGGCGCATTCAGATTTGGGACAACCACGTTTTGCCTGACGGTCATCCCGTTTATTGGTTTTGTTATACTGCCAGCTGCAGCGGTGGCGGGGCATTATTGTTTTTGGATATTGAGACACGATACACTTCGCATAGCCAATGAGGTGTAGGGGCGAGGGTACCCAGAGGTGAGCTCGCCCTTATTGTTTCTGCCCCAATACAATCCCGGTGAGGAGACATACCGCCCCGATGCCTTGGAGCCATACAACCGGCTCGTTGAGAAATACCCAGGCCAGTAACGCGGCCCCAATAGGTTCACCAAGAATTGCTAACGCCACGAGCGTCGGCGACATGTAGGCAAGCGCCCAGTTCAGAATGGTATGTCCCAGAACCTGAGGGAGCAGTGCCAACAAAATCAATATGATGTAGTCCTGAGTCGCATATCCAAACAGTGACAACTGAAAGAGCAAACATCCCATTATTAAGACCAAGGCTGCACATCCATAGACAAGACCAACATACACACTCAGGCTGAGGCCCGTTCGAGCAAATCGTCCACATAGAAGATAGGCGGAAACCATCACCGCGCCGCACACGGCTAAGACATCACCATAGATCGCAGACCCCACGTTGAGACCTGGCTGTTGAAAATCGTTCCAGCCTATGCACATGCTGCCCAGCAACGCCCAGCCGATACCAAACCACTGGCGACTGACAAGGCGCTCATTCCAGATCAGATACCCGGCTATAGCGAGCAGTAAAGGATTCATGGTCACTAAGGCCACAGAACTGGCCACGGATGTGTAACGCAGCGAGGCAATCCAGACCGCAAAGTGGAGCGCGAGACACATCCCGGCTCCAGCCACTATCCAGAGGTCACGCGCCAATATGGAGGCACGTTCGGTTCGGAGTCGGATCAGACTCAGCGGGGTGAATATCAGCGCAGCCAAACCGAGCCGATAGGCTGCCACAACGAGCGGAGGTACATCCGGAACAAGTTTTATAAGGGGAGCGGCAGTCGAAATGGCGAGGATCCCAACACCGAGGACAGCGAATGTTCCGCGCGGCATGGATCAGTCAAGCCCAACGAGAGGTGCTGAGGGTTCAAGCGCCACAGGGAGTCCGTCACCCCAACCATACTTCTCACAGAAAAGCTGAGCGCCAACCTGCAACTTCCAGCTGTCTTGTTCTTTATCGAGAACCTGTGCCAGGACTGGAACCTGATAGTCAGCAAAGGCGATGTATACTTCAGGGTACTTCTTCAGGTTTTTCATCCAGCCGGTTCGATGTCCATGCTCGGCCATGACGTAGAATCGCTCACGATGCACGGTAAACCAAAGTTCTACACTACGTTGCCTCTGAGAACGGCGCCCGGTTGTTATGAGGTCGATTACTTGAACATCTCGCAGTGAGTCAATCTTCGTGAAGATCGCTGGTTCCCATACCGTTCTCATTGAGACAGCCTTTGCTTCTTGTAAGTCCCCAGTTGTAAATCCTTCTGTAAACCAGCTGTAGACTCCGTTCAGGAGATCATACATCAGCTTCCTTCCCTTGCCGCTGCCACAGCTGAGCTAAACTTGTTGCAGCGCGCAGCTCCTACGACTCGGACTCATGTTGTCGGGCAATAGTGAGCGCCTTCTGAAAACACGCTTCAGCCTCTGATTTGGGGCTAGAGGCTGGGGGGAGGACTGTGGACTCTGGATTTTGTGTTTGAAATTGCTTGAGTAGGAGTTCCCCCTGCAAGCGATAGAGTTCTGTTGCGCCGCCGGTCTCACCCTTTTTCACCTGGATGGCAACCCCATCAGCCAACCTCTCCAATTTTTTTCAATCCGTCCGCCCTGTTGATACGCCTCAGCGAACATACTGAAGCGGAGGCATACCTCTCTTCGTGCACCTAAATGTTGCAATGCCGCAACACTGCTTTGTACCTGCTCAACCCCTTCCTCAGCCTACCCTTGCTGGGCTAAGGCCCAGCATCGTTGAAGGGTTCCCAACCTCGTCCAAAACGGCAATCCCTGGCCTGTTGATAGGGCAATGATCGCTTCCGCGTACTCTTGGACTGCTGAAAAATCACGATACATACGCTGGATAGTTGTCCCAAAATCCAAGGCTATAACAAGGCTAAATGGGTGTTCAACTTCCTGGGTTTACGCAATCGCCTCTTGGCTCCTGACCTGTGCTTGATCCGAATAACCGCGACACCATAGCATGGATCCAAGATAACTCAGGCAGGCAGCCCTAGGATCCTGACCATAGAGCGACCCACCCAGCTTATCCGGTCGGTGGATGTCAGGATTATACAGAGAGATACTTTGCTCTAAAGAGGCCTGCGCCTCCACAAAACGTCCGAGATCGTCCAGCGCGAGTCCCATCATCATTCGAGCGAGCACGAGGAAATTCGGCTAGTCAAGGTTTTGCGCAAAACGCTGACCGTGCTGGGCGTGTTCGTACTCGGTTTGATTATCGTCGCGCACCAATGCTCCACGCCATAATCCAAACAGGACAAAAATCCCGTCGCCCATGGGTTGCGCCACATACCCTTCATACTGATGCACCGCTTCCATCATGTATTGAAGGGCGGGATCAATCGAACGACACGCATCTTCCGGATCCACCCCTTCAATCAGCCCCATCGATCCCTCGAGTTCCGCAAACAGTCCCGTAATAGTTTTGCGCTCGCCATCCGCACCTCCACACGCTGCGAACGCTTGTTGCTCGGCAACAATGCGCCGGGCCAAGTGTCGCAGCGTACAGCTAGCTGGATATTGGGGGATGGGGACTGGGTCTTGACTGGACTACCACCCTGACCACGGAACCGAAAGTCAGGCGGATTTTCACATGCACAGCTTGGCCAGACCAGCGGCAACGTCGTTGCGCACTGGCCGCGGAATTTCATTCCGGTTGGATTTTCGAATCCACACCTCGGACATGGAACAAAAGGTGTTGCCATGCCACCAGTACAAAGTGTCAGATTTCGCTTCGCTAATTCGACCTACTGGAGCTGGAACTGCATCATGCCGAAGCCGACAACCAGGGCTTCTTCGTACATCACAACTTCGCCTTTTGCGCCTTCTACTGCGCCAGCCACAGCAATCCAGTTCCTGATCTCGTGCGTCCCATTACCAATTGCATCAAGCTCCACATCGGTAATATCGAACATGGCCGGATCCTGCTGACACAGGAGGTCGAGAAATTTCTTGTCAAATTGTTGGTCCACCTTTCCCATGTCCGGTGTCCCAACTGCATGAGACAAACCACCCGTGCCAAGAATAGCGATGCGCCGCGGGCTATCCCACGACCGGATGGCCTGACCCACCATACGGCCAAAGTCATAGCAACGTTTCAAACTCGGTAACGGCGCGAGGACGCAGTTTTGAATCAACCATAAATAAGACATGTCCCACTGCGGTGTCATGAAATTCAAGCACGTCAGAAAACCGTGCTCCAACCGTGCCTCACCGACCCGGGTAAGATCAAAGTCTTGTCGGACGCCTTCATTAAGAACCGCCTCAGCCAGTTCTGGCTCAAAGTTGACCGAGATACTGTCACACGGAACATTCAGCCAATTTTCTACTGGGCCAACGCCTGTCTCTGCTGTGACAACACCAAACGAAGGATAACTGCGCGGGTGGAGCGCATTAAAATGCTCATCCGAAATGACAACAATGGTATCTGCTCCAGCAGAGGTAAAGTTTTCGCGCAAGGTGTTAAAGCCGTTATTAATCCTGCCCCACGTAGCTTCATCTGCCATCTGCGGCGTACTCATCATAAGCGGACTATGGACCGACGACATCGCTGCAACGATTTCTGCCATTGAGTTCTCCTTTGCCCTTCTTATTCCTTAGGCTGTAGCCTCTTTCAGCTGTTGGACATAGTGGGGGATCTCGACTCCCACGGCGAGTGCAAACTGGACCAGGATGTATGGATGAATCCCATAGGTATAGAGCCACCCCATATCTTTGGCAACGAGCCGCTCTCGCTCTTCGTCCGTTACATTGTAGCTCGCAAGCGCCGCCTCCGGATCCTTATGGTACTGCTCAATGTCAGCCTCAGATCGACAAAGATCCACAAGTGTAAGGTTCAAATTTCGTGCACTCATAATTCCTCCCTTAATACTCAGTTTCCCGTATACTCGGCTCAAACACGGCTTGTCAATGAATGCAAACCGGTATCTACTCGAGAAGGAACATGGCAGAGGACGCATCATTTATATTAGAATAAGAGTCGCGCAGGGTGGGAGTAGCATGAGCCTTTCACCCATGGAGAACAACCTCGTCGATTTCACTTGGCCGGAGGCAGGCATGCCCTCGGTTCCGTCCCAAGTGTTTTGTGACCCTGCTGTGTATGCACGCGAACAAGAGCGCATTTTTCGTGGCAAAACCTGAAATTATATTGGACTCGAAGCCGAGGTCCCCAATCCGGGAGACTTCAAAGCGACTTTCATTGGAGACACGCCGATCATGGTGTCGCGCGATAAGGAGGGCGCACTGCACGTCTTTGTGAATAGCTGCGCTCATCGAGGTGTAATGGTCTGCCGTAAGTCACGGGGCAATCGCAAGCCCCACACCTGCATTTACCATCAGTGGAGCTGTGATCTGCAAGGCAATCTGCTTGGCGTACCTTTCCGCAAAGGGATCAACCAGCGAGGCGGATATGGAGCGGACTTTGATAGATCCAAACACTCACTCCAGAAACTCCAGGCGGCCATTTATAACAGCCTCCTCTTTGCATCATTTGCCTCAGACATCGCGCCACTCGAAGAGTATATTGGTCCTGGCTGGACCGCGTTTTTAAACGCCCGGTTCAGATTCTTGGTTATGCGCGCCAATTCATCCACGCCAACTAGAACCTGTACTCAGAGAATGTGAAAGACCCCTATCACGCCAGCCTGCGGCATCTCTTCCACACTAATTTTGGGATTTATCAGTCGTCACAAGGCAGCGGGATTATCATGGATGAGACTGGCCGACACAGCATGCTGCACGCCCATGAAAATAAAGAGGCAGAAGAAGTGGCTGCCTACAAGGGGAGATACCTCCGCCGCTATCAGCCAGACTATTGTCTGGCCAGCACGTTACTCCTCACCTCACGCAAAGAATTTGATATTGAATTGACCAATCACAGCCAGACCATCTTTCCCTGTCTGATTGTCCAACAAATACAAAACACCCTCGCTACGCGCCACGTCCTGCCCAACGCGCTGGATTAGTTTGAGCTGCTTTCCACCTTCTTTGGCTATGAAGACAACGATGAGGAGATATGCAAAATCCCGATTAAACAGGCCAATCTGGTTGGTCCGTCCGGCTATATCTCTCTGTAAGACGGCTATGCCACTGAACTGGTCCAGCAAGCTGTCGATCGTGAGCGGGGGCGTGTTCAGTCCCCGAATTCGAGGGGACAGATAGAGCGAACCAGAAAAATCTTTTAACTGAGACCGCTATTCGAGACTATTGGAATTATTATCACGACGTTTTGGGTTTTCACGAAGTTCTCCGACGGCTTCTCAACTCGTTCTTCACATTCCACTATACAAAAGAAAGGGGCGGTCCTTTTGGGAACCGCCCCTTTTGCATGTCGATGTCTGACAATCGGTTAGGCAGCTGCAATGTCAGGGACGATCTGGTCACGTTTACCAGATGTCGGAAGCGGCCGCGAGCCTGGCTTCATTTCAAATGGCCCAGGCAGATCAAACTCTTTGGCCATTTCGCGCATGGCGGGCAGAACTTCCGTACCTATCAAGCGCAAACAGGTTTTGCGCTGCTCAAAAGTCATTGGGCCATGATGGTACCATAGGCCCATGATGCCAGGCCGCAGTGTTTCACACATTTTGCGAATCTTTTTAATAATAGTATCTGGCGTTCCAGCCATGATTAAACCACTATCGAGCGATCCTTGGAAATTCTTATTGATGCTCCGCCTCACTTCCTCAACATCCACCTCTCCTTGTGTGTGTTTGATGATTTCCGTCCCAGTGCGTGGATCAGTCATGGCCTTGGCCAAGCGCTTGGTCGCCGCCTTGGAGTTATAGCCTGGAGGGAACATCCATTCCGCGCGGGCAAACGCACCAAAACCGCCGCCGAATACAAAGCCCCGGGCTAACTCGCGGGCTTTCTCTTCTGTTTCCGCTACACACACATTCTGCAAATAGCCAAAGTTCTCTGGTCCAGCCTGATAGCCCTCTTGCTCCGCTGCATCGGCGTACAAGTTGACCATTTCGACCGTTGATTCGACATTGGTACCCAGAGCAACATAGGGAAAGCGGTGTTTGGCGCTCCAAATGACGGTTTCCGGACTAATCAGCCCCGGAATCCATTGTTGCGGCACCGGCTTCTGGATCGGCAACTGCCAGGGGTTCACATTCCGGTAATGGTAGTGTTTGCCTTCATAGCGCCAGGGTCCGGGTTTCGTCCATGCCTGCTGGATAAATTCATGGGCCTCATTGAAACGTTCCCGGTTGTAGGCGGGATTGATATTATTGGCGAGCTGCTCCGTACCAGCGCCACGCACCCAGCCAGGCACCAGGCGTCCACCGGAAATCATATCGATAGTGGCCAGCTCTTCGGCCAGCCGTAGCGGATCGCCCACGGGCAGCGGATTGCCGAGTAGCACGATCTTCACCTTCTTAGTGATACGGGCGAGAATCGCGGCTTCAACATCCATGACCCCACCACCACAAAACGGCGTCTGGTGGTGCTCGTTCAGCATTATGCCATCGAAGCCTAGCTCTTCAGCATAGACACGCTCATCCAGATACTCATTCATGAGCTGGCCGCCTCTCTTGGGATCAAACATTGTATTGGGGAGGCCGAAGTAGCTACTCCCATTCTCGATGATTGCATCCTCGGAGACATCGACGTACTCCCGTTCCGAGAAAGACATAATATGCATACACAGCCCTCCTTTTGCTTTTGTTCGAATAGATTTGCAACTGGCTTATGCCCAAGTTCTAGCCCAAGCCACGAGAGACAAAGCTTTTCATACTTTAGGGGCACGTGGCAAGAGACAGACTGAGGACGAGGACAGCTTGTTCCAACCCGGGCCTGCGCAGCCGATCATGCTTCAGCCCTCGGCCAGCCCACTGCGCAATAATTCCGTGTCCAAATACTCCACAACCGACTGGACTTTACCATCCGCGAAACGCCAGACCCGGCAATAGGTATTGTTATAGTCTTTGCCGGTCTTAGTTCGAGCTTTTCCATGCGCCTGCTCGGCAATGTATTCCCCTTCAGCAATCAAGTTCTCGATGGTCATCTCGATCCGGCCTTCTTCCAGTCGTGCGCTCAAGGCTCTTTTCAACCCTTTGAGCAGCACGTCCTTGCCTTGAATACGTCCAGAGAAACGTGGAACCGTACCAATCGGCGTAAAGGTGACATCATCGGCCGCATCCGCAAGGAAGCCGGCCATATCTCCCCGACTCATTGCCGCAATCGCCCGGCGAACAATGTCTTTGTTGTGTTCGGTATTTTCGACGGCCATTCAATCTCCTCTCTCACCTATCTGTTTTCTTTTCTCTTCTCTTTGGCAACATGACACGTAGTGCTCACGCCTCCACCCGAAACGCGGGCATAACATATCTGGCAAAGCGCTCCAGCGAGGATATGACGTGTTCGTGCTTCATCCCGCCTTGAGCGATTTCGAGTATCAAATAATTCGTACCATAAAACTCTTTGGCCCAGCGGATGCGTTCTATCAGATTCTCAGGATCACCGACCAGCACAAGATTGCGTTTATCTAAATCCTCGTAGGTCAGTCCGGCAAACAAGTGGGAAATCGTCCCTTTATGATATTCAAATGACTTAGAGGTTAGTTGGCCGCGCTGGGCCAACGCACCAAAGAAAGCATAATAAGTCAAGGCATGCTGGCCGCCATGCTCACGAGCTTCTTCCGGCGATTCGCCGCAATACATTTGAAACACGCCAGCCACGTCATGCTCGGCTGGATCATGACCGTTGTCTTGAAGCGCTTGACGGTAGAGGCTAATGCATTCTTTCACATGCTCCTGATTGGGCAGAAAAAACGCCGTTGCCAGATTAAAACCCTGCTG
>CAZXFE010000059.1:0-17059 GCA_964639795.1 uncultured Enterobacteriaceae bacterium
CCCTTCCATCCGAGCCAGCATGACGTCATAAAACGCCTTGATCTCTTCCATCGAACTGGACTGCCGTTTGGCGCTACGTTCACGTTCAGTTTCCAGCGACCAGGCCAGCCAGGGCTCAAGGTCTCGAAAGGCTTCCGGCAGGTACGGCTTCGGCATAGACTTACACTGCCCTTTCGATGGTTTTGCCGTCGCTGCCTCTAATCATATTGAGGACCACATTATGGCTATGCCGCACGAGGAGTTCGTAATCTTGGAGGAGAAACTCTTTCTTAGCACCGGATAAAAGGACGGACTGGGTTTCCTCCACCGTTCTAGCATCCTCCAGGAAAATGTCGCGGAAAATGATCCTGCTGTATTCCTGGCTAAAGCGCTGAGCAAGATTCGTCGCTTTGGGGAAATAGGTAGTCGATTCCCAGATCGTACGGTCAACAGCCAGGGGCCAAAACTGATGTGTAAAATACGTACCTTCCGAGACAACGACAAAGAAGGTGGGAAAGATTACATGCAACTCGAATGACCAGTCTGTGCTCCGCGTGGGATTGACCCCGACTGGTAACGTATTTTCGGAAAAACCGCTCCGCACGAGGATAGAACCATGCTTGTAGGACAACGCCTGGACTGGACTTGGCTGGTGGGCCGCGTTGCCGAACAACGACGCCCGACCATGGCGGGGAAAGAGTTTCATGTCCAGCATATGGGTATACGGGTTATCGCTGCTGACAAACGCATCCGGCAGCGACCGCTTGTGCAGACAACCCACGTGGTAGACTTCCTGAAACGAATCCTTGACGATTTTCCAATTGGCCTTGACTTCGGCCCGCCAGGAGAAGGCAGTAGCCGAACTCTCAGCAAAGGGATAACCGGCTAACTCGGTTGCCATCTCGCCCAAATACTCTTGGAGTGTTTCTTGTGGGTTAGGATCGATATTGATAAAAACAAAGCCTTCCCAAACATCCACCTGGATTGGGGTGAGGCCCAAGCAATCCTTTTTCAGATCAAAAAATCTTTTTTCGTCTGGCACAAACCTTAGCGTGCCGTCCAAGCCATACATCCAGCCGTGAAACTTGCATGTAAAGACTGAACCATTGCCGTTCTGATCCCAGACCACTTTATTACCCCGATGGGAACATATGTTGTGGAAGGCGCGAATCTGGCCATCTTTGCCACGGACAACAATCACACTGGTTTTGCAGACGCCGATGTCTTTGACAAAATAATCGCCCGCCTTGGAAAGCTGTTCGATGCGGCATACGTTCAGCCAGACCTTACGAAAAATATGTTCCCGCTCCAGTGCGAACTGTTCAACTGAGGTAAAGACCTCCAGCGGCAGTGGGCCTGTACCCAGCTCAGGATAGTGGCCATGCCATTTACCCCCATTAGCCGTGGGGGTGGTAGTTCCGACAGTGGCCATAAAGTTTTCTCCTGTATCACCTGTCTCAACGGTGCGGGAAGAGTCTGGATAAAAATCTTACTCTTGTCTTCATAACAACATCTGAGCAAAGCCAACTAGTGTGAGACGAACTCCGACATGACTTCCTTGACGAACAGGTCGTGGGATTCTGCTGACGCCGGAATGACAATATGGTAGGTGATACCCGTGTCTTCGGTCCGTGCTCTAAGATCACGCTTGACCTCGTCCGGCGTGCCCATCAAAAGCAACGGCGAGCGGCGCGCAGTGTCCAGATCAGGAAAGCCTAAGCTGGACGCCGTCTGGCCCAGCGCGGGGTCTTTGGGATCACGGGACAAACTCAGCAGAGTCATCCCACCAAGCTCGATCTGTTGTGGATCGCGTCCCGTGTCCCGAGCGTATCTGTGCAACATGCCAATTCGCCGTTTGAGCTCTGCCATGTCGAATTTTACGGTCATGGCCGGGTCGTTGACAAAGTCCTTCCCGTTAAAGATTGGTGGGATGATATTGAGGATGTCAGCTTCCCTTGCCGCGATTTTGAGAAGTCCGCTGCCAGAGCCACCCAGCATGAGGGGCGGGCCGGGCTGCTGCACTGGTCGCGGATGATTATAAGCCCTATCGATCGAGAAATGCTGGCCGTGAAACGTCGGCTCCTCCTGCGTCCACATGGCCTTGAGGACCTGGATAACCTCGGCCAGTTGCGCCAGACGTTCCGCATTGGAGGGATAGGAATAACCGTGCGCCTCGTATTCGGCCTGCTGCCAGCCTGCTCCCAGGCCAAGGACCAGCCGCCCATTACTGACGTGATCGAGCGTGGACGTGATTTTGGCAAGCAAGGGCGGGGGACGAAACGAGATGGCCGTAACCGAGGGGGTCAAGCGGATTCGGCTCGTCACAGCGGCGATCGCGGTCAGAGTCGTAAAGCATTCCAATTGAGGCGTTTGCGGCGGGCCCATCGGCGTATAGAAGTGATCGTTGATCGATACTGAGTAAAAGCCCTCGCTTTCGGCGCGCAGCGCGGCGCGCTTTGCGGCTGCAAAGTCTCCGGTGGGTAAGAACAAACCAAACTTAACGTCGTGCATCGACTGCTCCTTCTCATTCTTCTTTCAAACGGGCAAATAGGCCATAGCCAGTTTCTTAAGGGTGTATTATCAACGAGAGTTAGAACATACCCGAAATCTTGCCGTGCTCATCCATCCGCATATTGGCCGCCGCTGGTTTCGCGCCAAGACCAGGCATAGTCAGCATGTCACCCGTCAACGGGATACAAAAGCCGGCACCGGCAGACAGCCGAATTTCACGTACGCTCAATACAAAGTCACGCGGCCGGCCGTAGCGCTTGGGATCGTCTGAGAGTGACATCTGGGTCTTCGCCATACAGATAGGCAGCTTACTATAGCCGAGGTCGTTGATCCGCTTGAGGTCGTTTCGCGCCCGCGACAGCAGCGTAACATCGGCTGCGCCGTATATCTTTTGGGCAATCGTACGAATCTTGTCCTCAATCGGCATGTCCAACGGGTAGAGCGGTTGCGGGGGTGGCACTGGACCTTCACAGGCCTTGGTCACGGCTTCCGCTAACGGGAGTCCACCCTCTCCGCCTCGGCCAAAGACATCAATAATGATCGCTTCCAAGCCCAGTGCTCGACTCTCTTCCACAACCAGATTTAGCTCGTCTTGTGTGTCTGTCGCAAACCGGTTCAGCGCCACAATCGGTTGTAAACCAAATGTCCTTACACTCTCGACATGCTTGGCCAGATTCTGCATGCCTTGTTGGAGCGTCTTCAAGTCCGGCGCGTTGACATCTGCTATTGGCGTACCGCCATGCATTTTGAGCGCTTTGAGTGTTGCCACCAGCACCACGGCAGACGGCCACAAGCCGGACTCACGACATTTGATATTGAAGAATTTCTCGCCACCAAGATCAAAACCAAAGCCTGCTTCCGTCACCACATAGTCAGCATACTGAAGGGCCAGCCGTGTGGCCAGGATACTACTGCACCCATGCGCGATATTGCCGAAGGGGCCGCCGTGGATAAACGCGGGAACGCCCTCTACCGTCTGTACCAAGTTAGGTTTAAGCGCATCTTTTAAGATAATGGCCATTGCTTCTGGGGCCTGGACCTGATCGGCCGTGACCGCTTCGCCTTGCGATGAATATCCAATCACGATTCGTGACAAACGTTGAATGAGATCTTTCGGCCCGCTGGTTAGGGCAAGAATAGCCATAACCTCGGACGCGGCCGTGATATCAAAGCCCTCTTCTCGCGGAATACCCATCAGCCGCCCACCCAGGCCCATCACAATTTGGCGCAGCGCGCGGTCATTCATATCGATGACACGCCGCCAGCGGATCTGGCGTACATCAAGATCAACAGTGCGGTGAAACAGCGCCGCATCCATCATGGCAGACAGCAGATTGTGGGCCGAACTCACCGCATGAATATCTCCGGTAAAGTGGAGATTGATATCCTCCATAGGCAGAACCTGTGACCGACCACCCCCACAGCCGCCGCCTTTGACGCCAAATACTGGCCCCATAGAGGGTTCACGAATGGCGACCGCCGCAGCCTTCCCGATTCGAGTAAGCGCTTGGCCCAATCCAATAGTCGTCGTTGTCTTGCCCTCGCCAGCTGGAGTGGGATTTATCGCTGACACTAGAATCAGCTTTCCCTGCTGCTGAGCAGGAGCTGAAGATAGCGAATCCAGCGCAATCTTTGCTTTGACCCGCCCATACGACTCAAGATGTTCTGACGGCAGCCCTAAATGTGAGGCAATCTCTTCTATAGGTTTCAGCGTCACCGATTGGGCGACGGCAAGGTTTTGCTCTCGGCTCATTCCTAGGTTTCCTTTCCCTAAACGCACTCTCCGCCCGCATATTCGGCATCTCCCCCAAAGGCAATGAAGTGCAGTGAGAGTACGACCTTATACAAAATCAATACGTTCGACTATCACGAGCTCATAGAACTCTTTTCCTGCCGCAATAGAAGATACCAAATGTGATGAGATGAGAGAGGTCCTGACCATACAGGCGAAGCATGGTATTCATGCAGCAGCGAAGGAGTTGGTATGGCAGAAGACACATCCAAGACTCGCCGTTTGCTTCATATCGCGGTCAGCCTACTGGTGAGCGGTGGTTTTCTCTATCTTGCTTTTCGCAACGTTCAGCTCGACGAGCTCGGGGCAGCGCTGCGGCGCATCGACGCAGCCTGGCTGCTTGTCGCCATCGGTGTCAGCCTACTCATCATGCTATTTCGCGCCTGGCGCTGGCAGCTAGAGCTCCGTCCGCTCGAACACATTTCCGTTGGCCGGCTATGGGTCGTCACGGCGGTGGCGTATATGGCCATCAATCTTTTACCCGTCCGCCTCGGCGAAGTCGTTCGTCCTTGGCTCCTGTCACGCCGCTCGAACGTGTCCTTCTCGAATGTGGTAGGTAATATTGTCGTCGAGAAAACAATGGATTCGGTTGCCATCGTTTTCTATCTCCTGGTGGGGCTGTTGACGATAGACAGCCTGCCGCTCTGGGTGCGTCAGCTCGCCATCTTTCCGGCCACGATCGCAACGATTTTAGTGACGCTAGTCTTGCTTTTTTGGTGGCGTGGTGAGGCATTTGTCGAACGCTGGGTGCTGCGAATTCTACCCCAGCGTTTTGGCAGCCGCCTCAAAGGCGTCTTGGCTGCGGTTGCAGACGGTATGCGGGTGATTCCAAACCCCGGTTTGCTCTTGGCCGTTTTTCTGGTCTCGCTCGCCATGTGGTTCCTACCTATTCTCTCAAGCTACATCATGATCCGGGCCTTTGACCTGGAGGCCCCATTTAGCGCGGCACTGATGATTTTTGTCTTTATCAGCTTTGGGACGGCGTTGCCTAATCTGCCGGGCATGATCGGGCCGTATCAATACGCTTGTCAGCTAGCCCTAGGTATTTATGGGGTCAGTGAGGTCGACGGCCTGGCGTATGGCTTGGTCCTCAACGCGGTACAATTTCTCACCCTGGTTGCCCAAGGGTTGCTGGCCCTGCCAATTGCTGGGGTCAGTTTTGCCGATATCCGCCGTGCGGGAGACGAGACGCCGCACCAGGCCGAGGTCTCGGATTCAGACACCCCACGTTCTCGGTAGCACCCCGGGCGAGGTGACCCATTGGCCCCAACTTAAGAGGAAACTCCTTTATTTTCAACGATTTCTATCTCACCGCCCCTGGTAGGCCCGGCCGCTGTGCCTGGCTTGGCAGAGCGACGAGCTTATTCAGCACCTTATGGCTTAAGTTGAGACCGGTGGAGGTCACCTCGCCCCTACAAGACTATTGAACAATAGCCCGGCGCGCTAACAAGAAGAATCGTAGGCGTACGCCCATTGCCAAGATCAGATAGCCTGCCCACAAGACGAGCAGCCCTTGATCAACTGGGAAGGGTAAGAGTCGCTGTTCAAGCGCAGCGTGATGCGACATCACACCAGTGCCAATATAGTTCAGTACCCCGGCCCAGTGACCAATGGGATTCGACACCAAGGCCACCTGCGTCTCTCGACCAGATAGCCACCACGAGTCTAGGACATATTGCCCAAACGCGCAGCCGACCGCACAAGGAATCCACCAGGGCAGGATCCCGCTATAGGTCAGATAAGTCAGAGTCACGAGCAGGAATGTAATATCCGCCAAATTATCGAGAATTTTTCCCCGGTCGGAACTCAGGCTGAGAGCGCGGGCGATTGGCCCATCGTAGTAGTCACTGGCACAGATTATGAGAAAGAGTGCAGTGACATATCCGACGCGCAGCGCACTCGGCTGTTGCATACTGCTTTCAATCGCCAGCAGAAACACAGGTGTCAGGATAAGCCGGACACTCGTGAGGACATGTGCAGAATTAAACGGCCGACGACCTTCTACATAAGATGTGGCCACCGGTTCTCTCCATATTGAGCATATAGGAATTGAAAAAGAGACTACTTCTCAGACTGCGTCCCTGCCGTAGCCTCAGGCAGCTGGACCCTGTGCGATTCCCCGCCTTCAACCTTCAGCACTTTCACAGCAAAGAACAACTTTTGCCCGGCAAGGGGATGATTGAAATCAAGCACAACAGTTTCGTCTTTGACCTCTTTGACTTGGGCAAACATCACCTCCCCATTAGGTCCACGGCCCTGCAGTTTTCTCCCCACTGCACGCGCTTCTTCCGGGATATCTTCCTTGGGAACCTCCTCGACACGGTTCGGATCGAGAGCGCCATAGCCTTCTTCCGCAGATACTTCGACTTTTTTTGTATCACCCACCTGTAATCCCGTCAGCTGTTTTTCTAGACCTGGGACAATCTCTTTGGACCCGTGGGTATACACGAGCGGATCTTTGCCCACATTTGTGCTAGCGACCGTCTGATCTTCGAGCGTGAGGGTGTATTCGAGCGAAACGCGTTTTCCGTCAACAATCGTCTCTTCTGCACGACCAGGCGCCACGAGTACCAAGCCGAGACCCCATACTGCGACAAAAACTCTCCACATCCTGTACTTACCCACTACAGTTTTCATAGTGGTTCTCTTCCCCACAGAATCCACAGCACCCAGTTAACGCTCGCTATGATGGAATTGGAGCCTCAGGTTTCTACTTGGCCGCCTTCTCCACCTTTAGTACCTTTACATCGAAAAATAATTTTTTCCCAGCCAAGGGGTGATTCGTATCGAGCACAATTGTTTTATCCTTCACCTCCACAACTTGCGCATACAGTGGCTTACCCTTAGGTCCTTGTCCCTGGAGTCTGGCCCCAGCTTTCCGCCGCCCCTCAGGAACATTCTCTGTGGGGACTTCAATAACGTTATCTGGGTTTAGTTGTCCATATGCTTCTTCCGGTGGTACCTCAAATTTCTTTGTTTCATCAGCCTTGAGGCCGACCAGGTGCTGTGCGAACAATGGAACTGGATCGTCAGATCCATGCACATACACCATGGGTTCCTTGCCGACATTTGAATCAAATATGCTCTTATCTTCAAGCGTCACCGTATACTCAAGCGAAACTTTTCTTCCCTGAGCAACCTCAAGTTCCTCGGCATTTGCAATTGTTGTGACCAAGAGACACAAGCCAGACACAATGGGCGCTAGCATCCTTTGTCTGGGACTGAACTGGATTCTCATTTTTCTCGCTCCTAGTAACAAAAAAGCACGAGGATCAAAATTTCTTATCCTCGTGCCTTTTAGAAAGTGCTGTTCCACACACGCCGCCACAGCGGCTCTCCAGAGATATTCCCTCGGCTATTCCCCAGGGCGACTTTCAGCATAGCATATTACCCTGGGACGTCGAGTCTCGGGGATTATACCATACGAGGTGGTTTCAGGTTTGAGCCTAGTGTCCCCTTGAAGACCTTAAATAAATGGTCAAGGTCCCACGGCCCCTGGCTATAAATAGTCTTTTCGGGGACAAGGTGAGTGTACAATGAGATACGGTACCCACTTGCCCCAAAGGCTTGCCCATTCACTTCCTGCGCTTCGTCGCTGGCCAGGAAGATAACAATCGGTGCGACATTGGCGGGATCAAGCGGGCTGCCCTGCGCGGAGTCACCACTTTCCGACAAGCCCATGCCCTGAGCGAAATTGGCTGGAATGGTATCGGTCATACGCGTCGCAGCACCGGGCAGGATCGCGTTACAGGTGATATTGTATTTGGCCAAGGCGTTGGCGCTGCTATACGTCAATCCGAGGATACCGGCTTTTGCGGCAGCGTAGTTGGGCTGACCTGGCGCGCCAAGTGCGGATCCGGAAGAGAAGTTAATGATCCGGCCGCTCTTTTGACGCCGCATGACTGCAGAAGCTGGCCGGATCGTACAGTAATGGCCCTTCAAATGAACCGCGACTACTGCGTCCCATTCTTCTTCGGTCATGTTGAAGATCATGCGATCGCGTAGGATGCCCGCACAGTTCACTAAAATGTCGAGTTTGCCAAACGAATCGACCGCGGTCTGAATCAGGGTTTCTCCACCCTGCACGGTCGCAATATTGTCCATGCTGGCAACCGCCTCACCGCCTGCAGCCTGAATTTCTTCGACCACTTGTTGTGCTGGCGCTTTATCTCCACCTTCGCCGTCCACACTCCCCCCCAAGTCATTCACCACTACCTTAGCGCCTTCTTTGACCATAAGCCGGACAATCCCTCGGCCAATTCCTCGGCCTGACCCGGTGACCGCTGCTACTTTTCCATCAAGTTTGCCCATTGTGATGCCTCCTTGTGTGATGTGTAGGGGCACGGCAAGCCGTGCCCGTATTCAACCCTAACCTTTTGGAAGTCCAAGCACTCGATCTCCCAAAATATTCTTCTGGATTTCTGAGGTACCACCACCGATCGTCAGTAAGCGATACCACAGAGCAGCACGTGGCCAGCGGCCGTTATCAACAGTATGCGGGGAGCCTTGCGTAAGTTGTGCGTATGAACCCAGCAGTTCGGTCGCAAACATGGCAAGGCGCATATTCAACTCAGAGCCCAATAACTTATTGACCGACCCCTCTGGTCCCGGCGGATTGCCTTTGAGGCGCTTACTAAAACTACGGAACATATTGTAGGTGATGGCTGTACATTCAATAGAAAACTGAGCCAGTTTCTGCCGTACGGCAGGATCTTCGCTGGCTGGTCTGCCATGAATTTCGACGGTCTTACACACCTTGAGCAGCTCAGCAAACTGCCGATGTACCGGCAGCTCTGATCCAATCCCAGCCCGTTCGTGCATCAACGTGGTCACTAACACCTTCCAGCCCTCGTTCTTTGGCCCAATCAGATTGTTTTTCGGAATCCGGACATCCTCAAAAAAAATCTCGTTAAACTCGGAATCGCCCGTAATCTGGACCAGCGGTCGAACGGTAATGCCAAGAGTTTTCATATCTACAGCCAGACAGCTAATCCCACGGTGTTTGGGAACATCCGGATCGGTACGGACAAAGAGCTGAATGAAATCCGCGCGGTGAGCAAAACTGGTCCAGACTTTCTGGCCGTTCACCACAAAATAGTCACCATCTTCCACCGCCCGCATTTGCATCGAGGCTAAGTCGGAACCGGCACCGGGCTCAGATAAGCCTTCACACCAAATTTCGCTGCCAGAAAGAATCTGGGGTAGATGGCGTTGTTTCTGCTGCTCGGTTCCCCAATGAATCAGGGTCGGACCGGACATCAGGAGTCCCAGAGTATTGGCAAAACGTGGCGCGTGGGCCTTGTACATCTCCTGATTGAAAATGAACATTTCCATCAGGGTGGCACCGCGTCCACCATATTCCTTAGGCCAGTGTATCCCCACCCAACGATCTTTGCAGGCCGTCTGCTGCCAGGCGCGTTGGTACTCAAAGCGCGCGTCCGCATCGATATCATCAAAATGCTTCGGATCGTAACCTTCAGGAAGATTGTCTTGGAGCCATGAGCGCAGCTCTTGACGAAAGGCTTCTTCTTCCGGGGTGAAGTTAAAATCCATTCCGATCTCCTTTCCGCTCCGCGACCTTAGCTTAACCGCTTCAAATCTGAGGGTAAAGGGATTGGGAGCCGAGGGGCTGAGACACCACCCTGGGCGAGATGTCATCTCGCCCAGGGC
Source organism: uncultured Enterobacteriaceae bacterium (assembly GCA_964639795.1). GTDB lineage: Bacteria > Desulfobacterota > Binatia > Bin18 > Bin18 > Bin18. Next base: position 9,953 of record CAZXFE010000059.1, read on the forward strand.
GACCGGCCGTTCGCCCCTACTTGCAGCTCCCACTGCTCGGCGTCAGAACAACGCAAAAGAGTACAGGAGGAATAACTAAAGCATCTACGCCCTTTGCCTATATCGCAGCTGGGCATCATCAGATTGCCTTTGGGATGAAAAATATGACTGCCGTAGAGAGTTTTCTCAAAGAAACTGGGAGTGCCCCGGTTCTTTCACTTTAACGATGTCGAAGTCCTTGAGTCATTCTACCGGGGCGAACCAGACAATTTTCACATGGATATCTCCATCGGCTAGGCCGGAGATTCTCAGATCGCACTCATTCAACATCTCTCGGGCAGTAGCATTTACAAAGAATTTCTCGATGCACGCGGTGAAGGGCTGCATCACCTGGGATTTATCGTTCCGGACCACTACCAAGTGGTTATGGACTTTGAGACTAATGGATTTCCACAAATCCAAAGTGGCCGGATTGGAGACGACCCGGGTGTTCAGTTTGCCTATTTTGATACTGAGGCGGCTATTGGTGCTATCACGGAAAGCATTGTTCTTTTTGACAAAACTAGGGATTTATTCGACCGGATCAAACGCGGCGATTTTTGAGGCGTTGATGCAGGAGAGGGAATCTCATTGTTACTCCCTTCCTGGATATATTTCTTGCAACTGAGAAAGCAACTCTTCTTGGCTACCAGGCTGTTGCACCTCTTCTGAAGGAATCATTTCCTTTTTTCCAGCCGTCTCAACGACATCCCGAGCAGCGTGGGATTGCTCTTCCAAAAGTTGCTGCTTCAGCCGAGCGATTTCCTGATCGTGCTCTTCCAATTGCTGTCGAAGCCGATAGACGAACGCTACCAGCTCGCCATGCGACAATGCTGTTATATCCGTACTAGGTAACATTTTTTCATCTCGCGCTTTCATCTTTCTCATCTTCTCAACATGGACGCGTAGGCTTTGCAACGCGCCCGTCCAGTATCACCCATTTTTGACCAACTTTGACAAGCAAGAGCTCGATTGCTACCTCGTCAGGTATGGATACAAAACTCCGCCCCGCGCTGGATACCGCCGTTGCTGAGAAATGGGGGAAAGGGACCCAGATTGCCCGTATCGAACCCTTAGCTGGAGATGCTTCGAGTCGGAGTTATGTCCGATTGCGTCTCAGCGGAGGCGATCCAAATTCAGTCAGTTCAGCCGTAGTTATGGTTCTTGCCGGCAGCGGGCTGGCGTTGTCTTCTGACGAGCTTGCCATTTTTGACAAGCCGTTAAAAGAGCTGCCTTATCTCAACCTGCATTATTTTCTTGAACCGCTCGGCGTCCATGTTCCGCAGATCTATGTCGATGGTCAACAGGCTGGTTTTCTCATTCTCGAAGACATTGGTGATCTGCCTTTACGGGAGGCTGTCCAGGATTTATCCGGGGCTGAGACCGAGCGGTGGTATCAACGCGCTATTGATCAATTGCTGCTCATCCAAATAGCGGGCACCCGTCATAAAAATGATAGCTGCATCGCGTTTCAGCAACGCTTTGATAAGCGTCTGTTTTTATGGGAGTTTGAGCATTTTGTGGAGTGGGGCTTAGACAAGCGTGGCGGAAAAGCGCTCTCACAGATAGAGACTCAGACGCTCCAGGGAATCTTTGAGCAGATTTCAACCCGACTCGATCAAGCAACCTTTTTTCTGAATCATCGAGACTACCACAGCTGGAACTTGTTCGTGCAGCAGGATGTCATTCGCGTCATTGACTTCCAGGATGCCCTACTCGCCCCTGCACCGTATGATCTGGCTACATTACTCAATGACCGCGATACGCCGGAAGTAATGAGCCCCGCAGTGGAAGAAGCCTTGGTCAACTACTACCACGATACCTGGAATCAGAGCGGGGGCGATTTTCTATCCTCCGAACTGGTCTGGGAGGAATACAATCTGTGCCTGCTGCAAAAAGCCTGTAAAGTTGTCGGCCGCTTTTATTATCTGGAGCTGGAAAAGGGCAAAACCGGATATATGCGCTATATTCCTCCTACACTGGCAACTATTCAGCGTGTTTTGGCACGGCTGCCACAATACACCTACCTGCAGGACATCCTTGCAGACTACTTTCCAGAACATTTCTCAGGATAACTCTCAGTATAACTATGCGCGCTATGATTCTCGCCGCAGGTCTCGGCACCCGGATGCGGCCGTTGACCAATTCTATTCCCAAAGCGCTTGCGCCCGTCGCAGGCCGACCTTTGATTGAATACGCCTTACTGTTTGTGAAGGCCCAAGGCATCCAAGAGATCGTCATTAACCTGCATCACCATGCACAGAAGCTCAGAGAAACCTTGGGAGACGGCAGCGCATATGGTTTGCAGATCACCTACTCTCCAGAAGATCCCCTACTCGATACTGGAGGCGGGATTAAGAAGGCCCAGCCATTTCTCGACGGTGAACCGTTTCTGGTTCTCAATTCGGACACTATTCTTGATTTCGATCTCACCGCATTCCTTGCGGTACACCATCGAACTCAAGCCATTGGCACGCTACTGCTCCGCCCCAATCCTGACTCAGAACAGTACGGCCTGATTGAAACTGACCAGCATGGGGCTATTTGTCGGATTCGGGGAGAGCCGAGCGAGATTGAAGTTAACCGGCCTCTTTCCGATTTTATGTTTACCGGCTGCCAAGTGCTAGAGCCACGTATTTTTGACTACATGCCGGAAGGACGTGCATTCAGCACGACCCATATGCTCTACCCTCAACTCATACGAAGAGGAGAAACACTCCAGAGCTTTCTTCATGCGGGAGCATGGCGAGTGGTCGATGACACGGACGGAATCGCCCGCGCCACACAAGCCATAGTCTCTGGTCAGCTGCGCTTATCCTACCTACGCCCGTAGCCGTTCGGTAACAATTGAGACAAAATTATCCAGACAGCGCTGTGCTGCCGGTGCGTTTTGAATAGTCTTGAGAAGCCAGTCTCGAAGCGGTCGTTCTGTAGACGGCCAGCGCGGGAATGACCCAGAAGGCAACACGGCTGCCAGTGAGGGGATCAGTCGTTCCATAATAGCTGGAGTGAATTCCGGATGGAATTGGGTTCCCCATATGCGGTCACCAAGAGAAAATGCCTGATGCGTACAGTTGTCGTTGCGGGCCAAGGTAACCGCGCCAGGCGGCAGCTCAGCCACGATTTCGCCATGACTCTCCTGAGCTGAAAAAGATTCGGGCATCGAGACAAAGAGTTCGTTTCGCTGTCCTTCTTCCGTCAAGGTGACCGTTACCGTGCCAAGCTCCCAGCCGTGAGGATTTTTCTCAACCCTGCCACCGAACGTGCGGGCCACATGCTGATGGCCAAAACAGATGCCGTATATCGGAACGGACTGATCTACTGCCCGCTTCAGGAAATCCTCACTCTTGGCAACCCAGGGGTCAGTGTCATTGGCCGAAGCGGCTGAGCCAGTCACGATAATCCCGGCGCAGTCCGGTTCAAGGAACATTTCCTTGCGAGCATTCACAACAACACAACGATCTTCGCCTAGGACGTTGAGAAACGCCCGCTCATACCGACCACAATGCTCTGTCACCAGGCGGGGTAGTTCACCCGTTTTGAGGATAAGAATTTTCTTATATGCCATATCGTCTGAGCCGCTGGTTCTTTTATCGTTCGCGATGATCCCGCTCTTGGCCCGGCTCTTTGGGATGGGCGTACGGGTGAGGCCGATCCAGCTGAACGTCAAAAGGAATCTCTGCTAGACGCCGCATACTGTCTTTATACGCGGCAACGAGGCGGTCTTCAGCCTCGTAGTTGAAAGGGTCTTGGAGGCGTTTTTCAATTTCTCCACCGCGCTCAGGCTGGTTTTCCAAATACCACTGCACCGTCTTCTGTATAGCTTCTTCAACGGGGTAGAGGTCAGTATAGCCGAGTTGGTTTTTGATTTTTGTCAGATCAACAACGCGGTGATGCGCTGTCTCTTGCATGGTGTAAGGTCGAGCAGGACGGGCCAGATCGTTGGGCATACTAACGACTTCCAACTCGTAGCTCATAACCTTGGCGATGACTTCAACGACCTGATGTATCGTGAGCTGCGTTTCATCACCGCAGTTGTACAATTGCCCGGCTGATGCCTTGGGCTTATCAATCGCAAGCAGAACCGCATGCGCCAAATTGGCCGCATAGCCATGCGTAAAAAGCGTCAGACCACCGTCGGCAACGACCATATATGGTCGTTTATCCAGAATACGACGCATCACGCTCCACTCTCGCGGGACGAGTTGGTAGGGACCGTACACATATGGATAGCGGAAGTAGGCGGCTGTGGGGTGATATTCCAACACGGCTTGTTCGGTCTGGGCGATCAGATAGGCAAAGCGTAACTCTTCTTCGCTATCGACAACGGGCGCATCCTCAGAAACCGCTAACTTGAGTCCTACCGGAAACAGAACATGCGGATTCATATAGCCCCGATAGCTGGCGACTCCACCCACACCAACAAAGCGGCCAATTTTCCCAACCAATGCTTCAGCCACAAAACGGATACGACCATAGGTCACGACTGCAAGATCAAACGTCCGTCCGGACAGCGCTTCGCCTATGGTTTCTCGAAAATGCGGATCGCCATGAATATGCTCTACTTCAGGCGGGATCTCAGGAATCTCGTGCGTTCCGCGGTGAAAAATGGTGACATCATAACCACGCTCAATCAGACCATCCACGATAAACGGCCCAGTCGGTCCGGTTCCCCCAACAACAAGTGCTTTCATGCTTCTCCTTTATGTTTTCTCTAGCTTAAATTCACTGGAAGCGTTCTATCCGACGGATGGCCGCTATTATGAAAAATCGTCTGTTGCGCGCTGCGTAGCTCGCTGTTCACACCGAAATCATGTTCAGTGTCCGGATTGCGCTCATAGCGCGGGATATTGCTGGACGAGACGTCTAACCGCAGCCGATGGCTGGCTTTGAATGCATAGCTCGTTGCCCACAGATCGATCATGTAGCCATACTCCTTTCCAGGTGTAGTCGCTGTGGGATTTGACAACGACTCACGGAAGCGGGCACGAATCACTCCTTCGGCAATATTCTGCGCGTAGCTTCCTGGACGAACGTCTGCAAGCTTGGCAGTGAAGTCCGTGTCCGAGGCTGAGGACGCAGCATACAACGTCAGTGCGATCGGCCCGGTGACTTCTATGTCTGCATTCAGCAGGTCGCCGGTGAAAACAAGCGCATCCTCTCGGACCTCAACCTTATTTTGGTCGAGCACGCCCATGGCCATGCCCAATGTTGTCCCACCACGGGTCGGCACGGGATCTTGGGGATCATAGACATAGGCGTCTTGGTGCTCTTCAGCGTTCGGTGCGATCAACGACAGTGTGCCATCGCCGTTCAGACTATTCGCCTTACCGCCACTGTGTAGGTAAACGTCGGTGTACTGAGTGAGTGCCAGTGGCCATTCGTTCTCATCACGCCAGCGGTTGTCACCCATGACAAACAGCCGGATGGGTGCTTCGTCAAGGACGCCAGCGTCTTGGCCTTTCAGAAAATAGTCGAACCAACGTAGTTGAATATCCTGCAGTTCGATCCTTGCTTCAGGACCGAAGTCGATATCGCCGGTTCCCCCTGAGGTGGGGATGGAATACAGCAGGAAATGGCCCCAAGGCCCCATGAGCAGCTTCTGGCTCTGGCGTGCCCATGCGGTCGTTGCCCGTTCACGCAGGCCGCTAAAGAGGGTCAGAGTGTCGTACTGAAACGCGTCATACCACGAACCCACACGGAGCATGGGCACGTTGACATTATTGAGCTGACGACGCAGGTCTGTGGCGCGCCAGGATGGACCATCAGTCGGATGCTTCAAGAAATCGGCAAAATGGTATACCGTATCTTTAAGACGATCTACCCAGTCGGAGAGAGGCAGATGTCGGTAGACCTCTTTTTTAAGCGGCGAGAGGGGGAGTTCCGGATGCGATAGATAACTATCAAGAACTTCCTTCTGCTCTTCGTCTAGACCCTTTCGGTCGAGCGTATTACGAGCCAAAAAAGTAAAATACGCCAGCATCCAGCCCAGCTCGAACACGCCACACCGATACGTACAGTTCTCAAAATAAGTCACAAGCCGGCAGCCCATTCGATGCTGTCATAACCATCTCGAGCCTCGTAGATAAACGGATAGAACTCTCCCTCCGAGCGAAATCGGCCACGCGTGTCTTGCACAACAACGACATAGCCGTGCTGCGGGAAATAGTCCTTCTTGGTGAGCGCCATATCGCCACTTTTGTCATACGGCGTACGCGCGAGGAGTACCGAAAAGCTGTCGTCAGCGCCTGGTCGGTATACATCGGCGTATAATGTCACCCCGTCACGCGTCGACATTGAGACATCTTTTTCGACCACTACGGTATGACTGCTGGCAGTCCCCTGATCCATGTTTCATTCCTTCTGAAGACTCCGGTAGGAACAGAGCATCATTACGTATTCTTCTCAGCGTTTTAGTGCAGACCCATGCTCTTTTGCTCTCGCTGGTATTCCTGGTTGATACCCTCCCACTGATACGGGTGAACATCCGGCCCTATAGGCGGTTCTTCATCCTGAAACCACTCTTTCACGCTGCGGGTCATTTTTGAGTATAACGATTCTTGCTTACTTTTCTTCTTTTTTTTTGTTTTACTAGACGACTGCCAGCCAAACTCGCGTTTCACCTCGTCCCATACACCTTCACCTTGTTGAACCGCGTGCGGACGATACGCCAGGTGTTCGGTTTGCGAGACACATCCGCCCTCAATCAGACCGGACAGGCTGATACTCAGCAACAAAAAGAACAGAGACGGTTTCCACGTTTTCATTGTCCAAGACTGAAACTCGACAGCATTCGGGCGTCTACCTTACCACATGCAGTACTACCGGAAAAAGTCTCAGCAATACCAATCTCCCTCAAAAATCAGGCAGCAGCGCCACCCACAGGACGCACTTTCTTGGCCCGAGCCTAAACCCCGTCGCCAGACATCTCATAATTCTGTGTTATTGTAAGACACACCTGAGCCATGTCTATGTTAGTTTTTATGGCTATTTACGGCTTGGGTTTGTCTCAGCTTTCTTTATCTCTTGGAAAATATTAGCATTTCTGCCCGATCCGCTATTGGCACACTTTCGGCTGCAACTGGGGGG
>CAZXFE010000060.1:0-16904 GCA_964639795.1 uncultured Enterobacteriaceae bacterium
CTTGATTCATTGTTCCATGCAACGATATGAGAGAACATCACTCAGGCAGGAGGAAGCATGGCAAAAATAGAATTTGGTACGGCGTTGCCGAGCATGGACAATATTGCGCAATTTGCTCAGCGAGTAGAGAGATTAGGTTTTGACTATCTCGGCTGCGGGGAACACGTCATGTTCCACGGGCCGGTGGGTAATACATTTATCTCTCTGTCGGTCGCAGCCGGAGCAACTCAGAAAATCAAACTGCTCAGATCTATCGTGCTGCTGCCGTTGTATCCGGCGGCACTCGTGGCCAAGATGGGCGCAGCACTCGATGTGGCTTCAAATGGACGCTATAATTTTGGGGTCGGGATCGGGGGCGAGTTTCCAAAAGAGTTCGAAGCCTGCGGAGTGCCGGTGAATCAACGTGGCTCCCGGACCAATGAAGCCCTTGAAGTCATTAATAGATTGTGGACGGAGCAAAAAGTCTCTTTTGAGGGCAAATACACTACGCTGAACGAAGTCAGCATTGAGCCTACCCCCATCCAAAAACCACGTCCGCCGATTTGGGTCGCCGGCCGCAAGGACCCGGCCATGAAACGCACCGCCAAATACGCGGATGGCTGGCTTCCATATATGTACACGCCTGATCAGTTGCACGGGAGTATTGAGAAAATTAAGAGTCTGCGCAAAGAGTACGGCCGAGATGCGGAGTCTTTCATCCCGGGTGTATTTATATTCACCGCAACACACACCGATGGGGACAAAGGCCGTGAGATGGCAGCAACTCGTCTCAGCAAGCAGTATGCCCAGGATTTTTCCAAGCTGATAGGGAAGTATGCTGTAGCCGGCACCCCGGAAGAGTGCCGTAAGCGGATACAGGAATATATTGATGCTGGAGCGCAGACGGTGATCCTGCCCTCCGCCTGCCCAACGAACTATATCGACGAGAATACGCGTCTCATCGGGGAAGAGATCATTCCGGCATTTCGGTAGGGAAGGGATCTATTCGTAAGACTTTGAAATTCCACCTCGTAGCCTGGATGGGACGGAGTGGGATCTGGGGAATGCGAGCGACTCCTCTGAGTTCCAGCGGAGGGGCGGCGCGTAGCGCTGGTGTCTCTGTGTCAGTTTAATAAGACTACTCTGCGAATGGCTCCTGTTCCAGAGCCTCGAGCCGTGCGGTCAGCGTCTTGATGGTCCGCTCCTGTTGCAAGGTATATAAGGTTAGCTCTTCGATCTTCTTTAAGTGGACATCTGAGTTTGATGTCGGCAGGATTCCCCTGTCACGCAGCCTTATAGTCGTCGCGGCAGGCGGGACTGCAAAAATACAGATGTTGTCCCTGGTGCGAGAGACGAATAGCTTCGTGCTGGGGGACAAACCGGCCGCATTGGGGATCTTGCACCAGGGCGACGCTCACCTGTTCCGACTGGCCCGCCCGTTCACTATTCTCGGGAGGGGAAGGCAGGAAGATGCGGCGGATACCAGACGCGATCAGGTATCCCAGCCCAATGAAGAGCAGTAGGCGAAACAGTCCGGCCCTCCGTTATTCGGTGATCCCTAGTGCGGCGCCCGGACTTTGCAAATAGTTCAGCAGCTCTGAGTCGGCACTGAGGACTAAGGTCGTATCCTTGCTCAGGATTTTTTCATACGTCTGCAAGCGGCGAGTAAAGGCGTAGAATTCCGCATCTTTGCCAAAAGCGGTGGCATAAATACTGGTCGCCTCAGCGTCGCCCTCACCTTTGAGCTTTTCGCCCGTCTCATACGCGGTAGCCAGAATCACTTCACGTTCCCGGTCAGCTCCCGCTCGCAGCTCTTGCGCCTGCTCTTCCCCTTCCGCCCGGTAGCGCTTGGCAATACGTTCCCGCTCAGCCCGCATCCGCGCGAACACACTGGACTGCACCTCGTCGGGCAGGTCGAGTCGTTTGATGCGCACATCGGTGACCATAATCCCAAAGTCCTTGGCTGTCACACGCGTCTCCTTGGTCACAACTGCCATGATCTCTTCACGGTTCTCGCGAATCAGATCGAGGAAATTATGCGTCGCTATCTCTTGTCGTAACCGGGCAGAAATAATGTCATCCAAGCGCGCCATGGCTCGTATTCTATCTCGTACGCTGCGATAAAATTGGAGCGGATCTTCAATACGCCAGCGTGAGACATGGTCGACTAAGACACGCTTCTTATCGAGCGTAATATATTCGGCCTCACGCGCATCCGTGGTGAGTATGCGTTTCTCAAAACGCACCAGATTTTGCACACCGGGGAGTTTAAAATAGAGTCCGGGCTCTTGGATGATGCGTTTGGGATTCCCAAACTGGACAACCATGCCTTGCTCCCACTCGCCGATGGTGAAGGCGGCCTGCGCAGCGACAAAGAAAAGGACTAGCCCGAGTCCAACCAGTAATCGTGCCATCAGCTATCTCCCTTCCTGACTGACAACAGCCCCAGCTGCCGTCTGGCCCGCGCCCATATCTCGCAGCGGTAGCAACGGCACCACCCCGCCACCGTCGCTTTGCGAGTCGAGAATAAATTTTTCCATATCAGGCATAATCCGCTCGACGCTCTCCAAATAGAGTCGGTCACGCGTGACGGATTTTGCCTTCTCGTATTCACCCAAAATATTTAGAAATCGCTCCGCGTCGCCATTGGCCCGAATCACACGCTGGGCCTTATACGCTTCGGCTTGCTGAACCATTTGTGCAGCCGCACCGCGCGCCTTTGGGACAACGTCTTCCTGATAGCCTTCGGCCTCCTGTTTGAGTCGATCCCGGTCCTCTAAGGCGCGTACCACATCGTTAAAGGAGTCGCGCACATCGGTTGGCGGATCAACCGCGAGCAAGCGAGCCTCTGACACCGACAATCCAGTATCATAGGCGTCAAGCAAACTTTGGAGCGCCGCCTTGGCCTGCTCTTGGACATCCAGCCGGCCGTCCGTCATGGTGTAATCGATTGTGTTCCCGCCGACTGCACTGCGCAGCGCGACCTCTGCGGAAGAGTGCAATATTTGTTCTGGTTCAAACGCCCCAAACAGGAATTTGACCGGGTCTTGAATCCGATACTGGATGACGAGATTGACCTCGACAATGTTTTCGTCGCCGGTCAGCATCAGCGCTTCTTGCGGAATGGTGCGTGTGTTGCCTCGACCAGTCCGTCCGGTGGTTCCGGCTGAACGGTAGCCGACTTGGGCACTGCGCACGCGCGCAATATCAACCACAACATGCTTCTCAAACGGCCAGGGAAGATGAAAGCGCAGTCCTGGGTCAGTTTCCGCTACAACGGCTCCAAAACGCAGGACGATGCCACGCTCGCTAGGGCCAACAACGTAGATGCCGGTGCCCAGCCACAGCAGGACTACTGCGCCAATAATTAGCCATACACCAGCCCCTTTTGTAAAACGTTGGAGCGTCCGTTTCAGGTCCTCAAGGCCCTGGAGGAGTTCGTCACCCGGCGAACCCCCACCTTGATTTTGCCATCCGTCTGCCATGCTTGCCCTCCGTATCTCCTGCTTATGAGGCCGTAGGACTAGGGCAGGAGGTAGTGTGAGATGTCTGAGAGAATATACATGCTAAGTCAAGACAAATCCCAGGAATCCATTTCTTCTCGAACCATCCTATACTGGATGGGGGAGCAACACCAGAGACTCGGCATGCGCTGAGTCTTATCGGTAATCTCATGAGCAAGAGCGCGTAGACAAAGGCCGGCTGAGAACGGTATGCTCGGCTTAAATCAGTGTACCCCAATAAAGGAGCCGCGTTATGTTGGACACATTACTTCTTCACAAAGAACCGCCTTTGGCCTGGATCGTGTTTAACAAGCCCGAGCGCCGCAATGCGGTTGATCTCAATATGTGGCAAACGCTCCCGCAACTGGTTGCACAGGTCGCCGAAGATAACACCTTGCGTGTTCTTCTGCTTCGGGGAACGGGTGAAGAAGCCTTTATCTCAGGTGCGGACATTTCACAGTTCGGGACGACTCGCTCCGGACCAGACACAACGCACGAGTATAATAGAGCTGTAGACAGTGCGCTGAAATCGCTCTCAACTCTAGAGAAGCCGGTCATCAGCATGATCCATGGCTTCTGCATGGGAGGGGGCTGCTCAGTCGCCGTCATGTGCGACCTTCGGCTGTGTGCCGCTGACGCGCGTTTCGGTATTCCAGCCGCTCGTCTTGGTATTGCCTATCCCCTTGAACGCGGAGTCGAACGGCTGGTGCATATCGTGGGAGTCTCCAACGCGACTGAGATTCTCTTGACCGCCCAGAGATATAACGCGGAAGAAGCTGCGCATATGGGACTCGTCAATCGCGTCTTACCCAAAGCCGAGCTGGAATCGTATACCCGCGAGTATGCAACAAAATTGGCTGATAATGCCCCTCTCAGCGTAGCTGCGCATAAATTTTCCGTCCGGGAAAGCGCCAAAGCGGCAACGCTACGCGATATGGACAAAGTCAGAGCCTGGTCGACACGCTGTTTTGGAAGTGCCGACTACCAGGAAGGGGTCAAGGCCTTTATGGAAAAGCGTCAGCCTCGGTTTCAGGGCAAATAGAGACCCCAGAGAGCATGCTTAAATTCTCTGCGGGTCAGCCTGTGAAACCGGCATAGCGCAGCGTATTTTAGAAAAAGCCGAGCAAACGGGACGATCTCCTCAAGCTTCTTCGACCACTGCCAAGACAGCCGCAGCTAATGAGCGCGAGTTCCTACGGACAGCGACAGCCATTACGGCAGAACTCCGGCCTGAGCAAGGAAAACCGTTCAGGAATCTCGCCAAGCAGGATGACATCCAGCGCTTGACGCACCGCGTTTTGGAGAGCGCCTTGAAACGAGTCCGCGTCAAAGCCGACCCCGCGCTGGTAAACGAGGGATTTATGGTTGCTGTGGAGAATCTCGATGGGATCCTCAACCGTAAGAATATGGGCCGCGCCACACCGGTTCCGGTAATCAATCATCAATCATTGCGGCAAGTGTGCTGGATTTGCCCGCTCCCGTACTGCCTACGACGAGGATCAGGCCGCGCTTCTCCATACTGAGGGATAGGAGACTTTGGGGTAGACCCAGCACCTCAAAGGAGGCCCCCGCCAGATCCACTCTCCGAATCACTGAGCCGTCCGTCACCGATCTCCTGTATCCGTCCCTCGATCCGGTAACGCGGTACGCTGTCGACTGTCAGTCTAGAGGTCTGACGCACCGTATTCGATCATGACATCCAGAACCGATGGGATATCCACCCCTTGCGGTCAATCTGCTCCATCCGTCTCGCGGTCAAACGACGCGCTGGATAACCGAACCACTGCATTCATATCTCGCCATAGTAGTGCCCCCTCTCTGGCTGATCTGTCATCTCCGCCGCTAACTGGCAAAGGCTACACCTCTCCAGGCTTTTAGCCATGGGCCACTCCCGAAGGCTCGCAACCAGGGTCTTGCAGTGCGGTCTAATGTTGCGTCTCTTCCTGCCACATCCTGCCAGCGGGCCGCAGAAATTGATGCGCTGTGGTACTGCGTCCGGTGTCGTAATGGCCTACAGGAGCAGCTCTTTTAGACTTGCCCTGTTGACCACTGGGCAGATTTCCGAAGCCCTTTCTCCATAGACAAAGGGCTTCGGAGCCAAAATCATGCCAAATCGCCGTCTGCACAGGATAGAAGCACGGGAGCGTGTCAGCACAGCCCGAGAGTATGACTCGGGCTGCACACGTAACGGAATTGGCCGCAGTTTCTATGAAGCAGAATTATGTCGACTCAAGGACGAGTTGTTTATGCAGCAGTCACAAGGCACCTCTCCCCAGCGTTGTCACCCAAGCTCTAGGAATGCGGCGTGATCTCGATATCCACATCGACAAACTGTTTCACGTTTTAGCAAACAACGCCGCCATGGTAGGACGCGTTCTCAGCCTCTCAGGCTCTCCCCATCTATGGCCTACGAAATACTCCCAAGACCATCCAAGAAGCCATCCCCGATCAGAAAGCACTCCGGCGCATCCTGTTAACTGAGGGTACACAAACGTTATGCATCGGCTATATCTGCGCTTCCGCTGCATTATGGGCTCATGCCATGCCGACCTCTCCGGCAGCTTCAGGGTTCGCGCGCAAGATTCGCTTTCCTGACCCGGACCTCGCTTTTCTGGCGGGTCTCACGCACCACATCGGGCAGATGGTACCCCTCCTGTGCGACTCTGACCGGTTTGGACAGCTACGAGACCAAGCCAAGATTTATCCTCACGAAGGCATGGTCACAGGCCGGGAACAGGTTTGCCAGGCATTTTAAGAAGAAAGGACCTTGCTACGCATGGGAGCGCGCTAAGCGCCAATGATTCCCTTAATTTTGGAAAATTTATTTCTGATTTTATTGATTTTTTTTAAAATGACTATATATTCAGTCAGATGACTAAAGTTTCAGCCACAAAAAAGGAGGTGGTGCTACGCAAGTTCCGAGTGCGGGAGATTTTGGATGCCACGTGTCGGGTAGTCGCACAGCATGGATTTCAGGGAGCCACAGTCGAACGCGTCGCTGAAGAAGCGGCAATCGCCAAAGGCACCGTTTATCTGTACTTCCAGAATAAAGAGAGTCTTTTCACGGCTGCGGTCGAACAGGGGATTGAGAGTTTTACCAGCCAGGTTCGCAGCCAAGTTGCCGAGACGCTCAGCCCGCTTGAAAAAATCCAACGCCTGATTGAGGCGAGTCTTGAGCTGAGCGATACTCATCGCGATTTTTTCAAAACCCTCCTGCTTGAACGCAACTTCTTGGCTGCTTCTCCGCGCCACCCTGAGGCCGCGCATATGCTCGACCTGTATCTTGCCTATATCCACTTTATTGAAGGACTGATTCAAGACGGCGTCCGCGCCGGCGTCTTTCGTGCCCACAATGTGGAAGCCTCTGCTTTTGTTTTAAACGAGGCGATTCGTGGCTGTTTTCAACAACGGGCGCTGGGCCTGACCTCGCGTCCGGCGACTGAAGATGCCAAAATTTTGCTCGATATATTCTTTAACGGGGTGCTGAGCCAGAACCATAAGGAGTCTGTGTCGTGAACCGGTACGTATGTGTTATGGGCCCAATCTTCATTCTCCTGGGCTTCTTCGCCTTTACCGGCTGTCAATCGCCCAGCTCAGAGGCCGCAAAGGCCACGCAGATTGAAGTTGTTACCCCGTCAGCACTAACCGTCCAGGTTACAACACCTACGTTGCGAACCGTTCAGCGCATTGCACAGGGACAAGGCGCGCTATTTGCCAAGGAGAGTGTGATTCTGTCGAATAAGCGGGACGGGTATGTCAGCACGGTGCGCGTCGACTTTGGCGACAAGGTCAAAAAAGGCCAACTCCTTGCCGAAATGGAACGTGAGGAACTCACGTTGCAAGTCGATTTGCAAGTCAGCGCACTCAAGCAGGCTGAGGCAAACTTCATCCGAGCTCGAGGAGAATATGAGCGCGCCAAAGGACTGGCTGCGGAACAGCTCATTCCTCAACAGCGGCTGGATACAAACGAAGCAGACTATAAGGTCGCTGACGCAAAGGTTTACACTGCGGAAAAAACGTTAGCCTTAGCCAAGAAACGCTTACGTGACACACGCATCGTGTCCCCGGTAAAAGGCTTTGTGCAAGAGCGTTTTGTGAATCCTGGTGAGTATAAGACCGCGGCATCGAAGCTGCTTGAACTAGTCGTGGTCGATACGCTCAAGCTGCGCTCCCCCGTCCCAGAACGATTTGCCGCGTTAGCACTGATCGGGATGCCGCTCCGTGTTGAAGTAGAGGCCCTACCCGGTGAAGTTTTTGAGGGCAAACTGACCCGGATAGCCGCCCGCGTTGATCACAAGACGCGCACGCTTCTCATTGAAGCGGAGATTCCGAACTCCGAAGGAAAGCTCCGACCGGGATATTTTGCATATATTACCGGTATCCTTGGAGAAGAGGAAGCGCTGTTCATTCCCCGCATTGGTCTATCGCGCTTTGCTGGTGTGGAACGCGTGTTTGTCGTGAAAGACAATGCCGTTATCTCCCGTGAAGTAAAATCTGGCATGGCGGACGGAGAGTGGATTGAGATTACCGAAGGGCTTGCCGAGGATGAACAAGTCGCTATCAGCGCCCACAACCGGTTGGCTGACGGGATGACGGTTCAAGCCCAACTGACCCAGCTGACGGAAATGCAATGATTCTCGCCGATGTCTGTGTCCGCCGGCCCGTCTTTGCCACCATGCTCATTGGGGTACTCGTGGTGGCGGGCTGGTTTTCGTACAAAAGTCTGACCTTGGAGTTGATGCCCAAAGTCGAAATGCCGGTTGTCACAGTGACAACCACGCTGCCAGGCTCTGGTCCAGAGGAGATTGAAGCCCAGGTTACCAAAATCATTGAGGAGGCGATCAACACAGTAAGCGGGATTGATGAACTCCGTTCGGTGACCCGTGAGGGTTTGTCCCAGGTCATTGTCCAGTTTGTCTTAGAGAAAGATCTTGGCACCGCGGCTCAGGAAGTCCGCGACAAAGTGGGAATGATCTTGGCGGATCTGCCTGAAGATGCAGACCCGCCTATTGTTGAGAAGTTTGATATTGACGCCACGCCTGTTGCGACCATTACCGTGTCCGGCTCCCGGAGTCTCAAAGAACTGACCGAGATTGCTGAGAATCAGGTCAAAGAGCCGCTGGAGTCTGTTGCCGGTGTCGGCGCAATAGATATTGTAGGCGGCCGGAAGCGCGAGATCCAGGTGTTGATTGATCCGGATCGGCTCAAGGCCTACGGCCTAGCGATGCGCACGGTTGCGCAAGCATTGGCCAAACAGAATGTCGAGTTTCCGGGCGGACGGATCATCCAAGAAAACGGAGAGACGATCCTGCGTACGCTGGGACGAGTCAAGTCGGTCGCCGAATTTGAAGATATCGTCCTTGCCACCAACAATGGCATCCCTATCACGGTTGCGGATATTGGGCATGTGGAAGATGGCGTCGAAGAGCCACGCTCGTTGTCTCGCTACGACGGCACAAACTCAGTCTCTCTCGTCATTCGCAAACAGTCTGGAGCGAATACAGTTGCCGCGGTCGAAGCGGTGCAAGAACGCTTGGTCAACGTCCGCCAACTCCTCCCCCCGGGCATAGAAGCTCTTGTCACCCGCGACCAGTCTGACTTCGTCAAAGCCTCCGTGCACGAGGTTGAGCAGCATCTCATCTTAGGCTCGCTGTTCGCAAGTATCGTTGTGTTTTTCTTTCTCGGCAATCTGCGCTCCACACTGATTGCTGCCATAGCCATCCCGGTTTCGATCATCGCCACCTACACTCTGCTGGCGGCAGCTGGATACTCTCTCAATCGGATCACTCTGCTGGGTCTCACCTTAGCGGTCGGTATTGTGATTGATGACGCGATTGTCGTCCTGGAAAACATCTATCGCTACATCGAAGAGAAGGGCATGACTCCGTTTGAGGCGGCACGGGCAGCTACGGCTGAGGTCGGCCTGGCGGTGAGTGCCACGACGCTGTCCTTGGTCGTCATCTTTGTTCCGGTCGGATTCCTCAAGGGGATCGTTGGCATGTGGCTCAGCAGCTTTGGGTTTACCATGGCGTTCGCCATCCTGGTCTCCCTGCTAGTCGCATTTACACTGACCCCAATGCTATGCTCACGTTTCCTACCTAAACACCTTGAGGAACATTCTCACCCAGCCCAGCAGGCTCGTTCCTCGCGAGAGTCGCGCTTCTATGGGCTCATTGATCGTTCTTATACTGCCATGTTGAAGTGGTCGATGTGCCATCGCTGGGCGATCGTATGTTTGACCATAGGCGTGTTCGTCTCAACCCCCCTTATCGCCAGTCTCGTCAGTCCCAGCCTAATGGCCGGCGACGACCGAGGTGAGTTTGAGGTCAATATTAAGACTCCGCCCGGGTACTCGCTTGCGCAGACCGATACGGTCACCCGACAGATTGAGGAAGAAATTGAGCCACTGCCGGGCGTGAACCACCTGCTCACCGAGATCGGATCAACTGTAGGTGAATCTGTCACCAAAGCAAAAATTGTAGTGACGCTGCTACACTACACTGAACGCAGCCTCACTCAGTTCCAGATCATGGATCTGGCGCGTAAGAAGGTCCAGCGGTTTCCCGACCTGCGCGTCAGCGTGGACCAGATTCTACCGATTAGTGGAAGTGGGGTGCAGAATGTTGACGTTTCCTACAATCTGCGCGGTCCGGATTTGGACACGCTGCAGCGCTACGCTGAAGAGTTAAAAACCCGCGTGCAACATATGCCCGGCCTGAGGGACGTTGATTCCACATTTGAGGGTGGGAATCCGGAACTCCAAGTCCATCTCAATCGACGCAAGTCCTCAGATTTGGGGATTGAGGCGGCTGACATTGCCTCGACCCTACGGATTATGGTCGCCGGTGAAAAGATTACAACGTATCGTGAGGGAGACGAATTGTACGACGTACGCTTGCGCTTGACGCCTGAGAGCCGCAACCGACTAGAGGTGCTTCGACAGGTGGCCGTCCCTTCAACTGCTGTAGGCCAGGTGTTATTAAATAGCGTGGTCAATCTGATTCCAGGCACGGGGCCGGTCCAAATTAATAGGCAGGACCGGCAGCGTCAGATTACGATCACCGCGAACTTAGCCAAAGACAAAGCCCTTGGGGATGCCCTTGCCGATATCGATGCGGAGGTCGAAGCAATGGGCCTGCCGCTCGGTTATACAACCGGAGTAACGGGCATGGGCAAGATGTTTGCGGAGATGATGGAAAGCTTCAAGATTGCCTTCTTGTTGTCTCTCATTGGCATGTATATGATTCTAGCCGCCCAGTTTGAGAGCTTTCTACACCCCATCACGATTATGCTGTCCTTACCCCTGGCGGTGCCCTTTGCTTTGCTGGCGTTGTATATCGCTGATCAGCATCTCTCCCTCTTCGCCATTCTCGGGATGCTGCTTTTGTTTGGGATTGTGAAGAAAAATTCGATTCTGCAGATTGACCATACAATCAATATGCGGGCTGAGGGCCTGCCGCGCGACGAGGCGATTTTGAGGGCCAACAGAGAACGACTGCGCCCTATTCTCATGACCACGTTAGCCCTCGTGGCTGGAATGATTCCGATCCTGTTCGGCCAAGGCCCAGCTGCAGAAAGTCATCGTGGCATTGCCATCGTCGTGATTGGCGGACAGAGTTTGTGCCTGCTTATTACATTACTTGTCACCCCTGTTGCCTATTCGTTGTTCGACGATCTCGAAGCGTGGGTCGGGCGCACGATTCCAGTAATCGGGCAATTATCGCGCCGGCTACTCTGGCGTAAGTCTAGGCAGACGCCGGTCACAGAAGAAGCATTCGGAGATTAATAATCACTCGGACGGAACTTCCCTGGTCGGGGCCAATTGCTTGCCTGTGACGTGTTGGATAAGCACTTCTTTGTCCGTGTCGAGGATCAGCCGAAAATCAACGCCAATGCGGTAGGGAAAGCCAGTATCGGCTTTAGACTCATGCCGACACGAAACCGCCTTGCCGTACATCAAGATACCCGCATCTCAAAATAACGGGCGGGTGCCATCGTGCCGGGAGAACGGAAGCCTATCCCCCCGGCACGCAAATTTACTGGCCGAATAGGCTTCCTGAGGAATCGTTCCTCATCCGCCACTAAGGCTTGCGCCACACGCTTGACTTTCCGATTGATAGCCTCAAGATACATCGCCACATCCGGTAGGT
Source organism: uncultured Enterobacteriaceae bacterium (assembly GCA_964639795.1). Taxonomy (GTDB): domain Bacteria; phylum Desulfobacterota; class Binatia; order Bin18; family Bin18; genus Bin18. The sequence goes on from CAZXFE010000060.1 coordinate 11,633, forward strand.
CATGCCGAATATGGGCGCGGAAAGGCCAGACCAACATATGGATAGAGTGCAGGTCAGAGGCGAGCGTGAACCGTTCAGCTGGTGCAATTAAAAAGCAATCAATACAGATACTGACCTTACGACCAGGAACAATGTCATAACTCAGAGCAGTGAGATCGTCGATACGGTAATAACGCCGTCGCTACTTATTGCTAGCATTACGCGGTCACCCGTTTGGCATCTTCCCTTTTTCTCTTGTAGATAGCGTGTTCACCATAACATTCCTTTACGATTGGGCCACTCGAACCGTGGTTTGAGTGGCTCTTCTTCTGCCCTCACGGCGATCGTCTGGCCGTCGGCGTTAAATTCTTCCTCCCCGATAATGATCTCAACTCGTCGGTTTCTGGCCCGGTTTTCAGGTGTATTATTGTCGGCCGACTGTCGGCGTAGCGGTCGATCACAACGTGGTGCGTAGGAAAATTATTGAGTCGCAGGAGTTCGTAAACGACAGAAGCGGCGCATACCGCAGACAAATCCCAGTTTGAGCGAAAGCGCGCCGTCGTAATCGGGATGTTGTCGGTGTGCCCCGCCACTACAATATTTTTCTTTGAATGCTTGAGAATTTCATGAAACTGGCGGTGAACGTTCCACCCAGAACCATTACTCGTGAGGGATTATGGACAAACATGCCGAAGCCTCCGCTCATAAGAATAGAGCCACAGATCACACCCATCGCAGCGACTAAACCAACAATTGTTGCAATATCCACGAACGGATGCTTCTTACCGCTACCCGAGCCAGTATTCCATCAATTCTACGAATGCAGAACGACTTCGAAGCTCTTCTGCCAGCGCCAGACTCTTAACTATGCAGAAAAAGGCCAGCATTGCCTAAGTTCCTCAAAATCTACCCATCGAAAGAAGGTATCGACAGGTAAAATGGCGGCTTTATGATTTGTCCGGACGTCGCTTACCTGTCTTGCTCGCTAGGAGATGGGTCTTTTGGATAGACGCGAAGACTTTGCCACTGGAGCAGCAAGACTTTGCCTGGCGGAAAACTGCGCGGTTTTGTCACATCTGAGACGCGGCAGATGTGGACCTCAACCTTGCCCCGACTCCCGCGGGCCTTGGAGTACCAGACGGCCAGCTGGGCAGCATAATCCAGAACACCAGGCGGCAGGACAGCGAGCTGATCGGGGTTGCGCGCCACAACATGGCTGCCAGCAGAATTGACAACGTGCAGCCAAAAATCTTGGGGGTCAGCAATGGAAAAAGTGAGCGTGTCGTTTGCCACGTCACCCTTGCCAACTAAGATCTCAAACCCTTCAAAAGAGAGGGTACGGAATGCCCGGCCTTTGCTTGCCATGTTTTAGGATTGGGCCTTTTGGATTAGGATTGCACCTTTTAGATAGTGTATGGTACACAAACTAAGCAACCTATGTTTGATACAGGTCAGTACTGATTCGATATTGATCCGAACAGGGCCACTACCAGTAGAGCAAACATACAGTAGAAGGGACCTCCTATGGCAGCAACACAGACGTCCGCCTCAGTAGAAAGCCAGGCAGTCGTAACCGAGCAAGCGAAAGCTGGGCATGGCGAAATGCCGTTCATGCGGTTCATGGTCATGGGTTCAGGCCTTGGACTGCTATCTTTGGTTCTCATTAGACTCTGGCAAGACGAGTGGTGGTTCCCGGTTGGCCTTGATGCCACAACACCGGAATTCGCCACCTATTGGCTAGGCCTGCTGTATATTGAGTGGGTAGTGCTCATCGCTACTGGCACGATTGGCTACCTGGCATACCGCAAACCCTGCGCGATCTGCGCAGCCCATAAAAAAGAGTCGGGTCGGATCGACCCCGAGCACGAACTCAACCACATTGGCAAGCTGTGGGCCACTGTTGCGGTGGCGGCCATCTTCGGCTTTGGCGTCAGCTATTTTGCCGAGCAGGACGCCTCCTGGCATCAAATCGTGGTCCGCGATACGGCCTTTACACCTAGCCATATCCCGCTGTTCTTTTATACCTTTCCGATGCTGCTTATTATGACCGCTATCAGCTCCTGGTATGCGTATAACCGCCTGCACCACCTGTATGTGGGCGAGAACGGTAAGGGCATTCCACTCTCCTACCTGCTGTTTCCAGCTGGTGGCTGGCTCTTGTTCGCCAATGTTGCCTTCAATGAACTCGGACATTCGAGCTGGATTACTGAGGAACTCTTCGTCCAGCCGTTCCATTTCCCGTTTGCCTGGGCGACCTATTTCTTTCTTGCCGGGTTTGCCCTGCTCTTTAAAACCGTCCCGCATATCTTTGAAAACTTAAAAGCGATGACCCAGAAAGAGACTCAAACGTCTGCGAAAGCCTCATAGAAAGCCTCAAAGGAAGCCCGCTCGCCTCCTCTCGTTTTCGAAACTGACAGCATAAAGGAGCAGTATGAAGGCCGAGGAACTCACTGCGCTCGGACAGCACCGCATGGCTAAGGCCTTTGATGTGATGCTGCTCCTCGCCCTGTGTGGCTTTTTCACCGTTATCCCACATGTCAGTCAGATGCTGTATATGGGCGACTGGGATTTCTGGGTGGATTGGAAAGACAAACTGTGGTGGCCGATTGTCGGACCTGCCTCTGCGCTTTTAGTCACTGCCGTAGGCCATTATCTCGCCTGGCATTATCTGCGTCTCCCTCTGGGCGCCACGTTTGCCGCAGTTTTTGTTTTGATCGGGGCGTGGATGAGTCGGATCTTCAGCTTCTATGGGCTGGAGTATTATCCACTGAATTTTGTCTGGCCTGCAACGACTATCCCTATGGCGCTGGCGCTTGATCTGATCCTTTTTTGGTCACGTAGTTATCTGGTAACGAGCTTCATCGGAGGATTTTTATGGGGCTTCTTCTTTTATCCCATCAACTGGCTCATGCTCATGCCCTTTCTCCAGCCGGTTACGCTCTTTGGCAAGACATTTACGATTGCCGATTTAATGGGCTATTACTTCGTGCGCCCGCAGACGCCAGAGTATTTACGACGCATTGACCAGGGCACCTTGCAAGCCTTCCTTGGTCAGCGGATCTGGATCAGCGTTTTAATGGCTGGCGTGACCTGCACAATTGTGTACTGGGCCGGCATCGGGATAGGCAAAGCGCTCGGAGTCTTGCCCCTGAATAAAGTGATCCGGCAAACCTGACCCATTTGACCCACCCGTGTCAAGCGAATCATCAGTACAGGGAATTTTCATGTCGCGTTTCGGAAAACTGTGCGCCACATTCACCCTGACTCTCAGCCTGTGTTCGACTGGAGTCTCGGCCGTCCATGCCCATGGAGAGCACAACCTGGAACCCTTTATTCGTATGCGTGGGGTGACATTTTTCAACGTGCAATTCTCGCACGACCAGCTTAAAGTCAATGAGACCATGACCATGACCGGTAAGTTCCGGCTAATGAACGCCTGGCCACGTATGCTCACAACGCCCGAACTTTCTTGGATCGGTATTCTGGTGCCCGGCCCGAAACTTGCCGTGCGGGAACGCTGGATCAATGGCCGATTCATCCAAAATTCATTTCATATCGAGCTGGGCGCGATCTATGATTTCAAGATGGTTCTCCAGGCTCGGGAACCCGGCCGCTATCACATCCATCCGCTCGTCAACCTGTCTGATACCGGAGGACTGGTTGGCCCGGCCAAATGGATCACCGTTATCCCCGGAGACGCCGCACCCTCCTATACCATAGAGATTCCGGCAACGGGCGAGACCATAGACCTAGAACATTTTGAATTCGCTCGAATCGTTGGCTGGCATCTTGTTTTTGGGATTCTTGGAATTGCCTGGCTCGGTTATTGGGCGAGAAGACCCATAATCGTACGCTATGCTCTCTTATTAGAAGGCGTTGACGCAGAACAGATCACAGACAAAGATCGTCGGGCCTCTTTCATTTTCGGCGCAGTCTTGCTTGTACTCGTTATTGGGGGGTTGTGGGTAACAAATTCTGGCAGTCCGCCGACCGTTCCGCACCAAACCGGCAGTATATGGAATCTGTCCGGTCTGCCGCATCCCCACGCTGTGCAAACCAAGGTCAAGCAGTTCCGTTACAGCCCGACTCAGCGGGCTCTGAGCATACAAGTTGACGCGACGAACAATTCAGACCGACCCGTATTGTTACGAAAATTTAATACGAGCTATCTGACTTTCATCAACCAGGACAGCCAAGCGCTTTACCCAGATGCACAGAAAAAGGTTCCGGTTATGAAAGTGGAACCTGAGGGACTCATTCAGCCTGGCGAGATTAAAGCGTTGACGCTGACCATGCAGGATGCGGTGTGGGAAACGGATCGATTCATCGAGTTCGATCAGCCTCAGATCACCGCCGCGGGGGTGCTTGTTTTTACCGACGCCCAGCCTCTTCCAGCAGAAAAACTTGAACTCATGATGATGGGAAACAGCCAAGAAGGCTTAGGCGTTCCGTGGGAACATATCTCGAGCGTGAACGAGGTCTATTCCAATCTTCAGATCGATTTTGGGCAGATTCGTACTGGGGAAATGGCGCAGTAACGACTTTCTCTATCGGGCGTGACCAAAAGAGCACGGGCCGTTTGCCCCTGCGTGCATGCCTTTCCGGCATGCGTACACGGGCTCGGCATCGATTTGGTAGACCAGTTATCAATCTCCGAGGGCAATAGGTGTGACTCGACTCGTGTAAATATGTCTTGCTGCCTCACTCGCACCCATACTCCTGGTCTAAGGCACCAAAACGACCTTACCGTAGGCTTTGCCTTCCCCACTCACTGCACGGTGGGCTTGGACAGCTTCAGCGAGCGGGAATTCTTGCCCAATAACGGGCTGGAGCGTGCCATTGGCAAGCCCGGTCACAAGCGAGGCATGAATACGGACAAGGTCTTGCGGCGTCGCGTTGTGCAAGACCATGCCGATGATTGACGCGTCACGCATCATTGCCACACGGGGGTTAATCTCGACTGTGCCTTGATTCCTCTCACCCCGATTGCCAATCACGACAACACGTCCACGCATTGCCAGCAGATCAATATCCTTGCCAAGATTGACATTCGCCAGCATCTCTAGAATTACATCAACGCCGTGCTCGCCAGCCAGCGTCTTGGCCTCCTCTATATAGGACGGTGCACTATGGTCCAGAACGTGCTGCGCGCCCTGTTCAGCTACCAGCTGACGCCCGCGTTCGGTACTCGCCGTTCCAATTACAGTCATGCCAGCCGCCCGAGCAAGTTGAACACCGGCAATGCCAACTCCTCCACTTGCCCCATGCACAAAGAGCGTTTCACCAGGCGCAG